>NZ_JBIVDY010000007.1:0-411200 GCF_044747365.1 Kitasatospora sp. NPDC090091 | reverse complement strand
GAATCGCCCAAGTACGTCCAGTACGAGGACGATCCGGTCGCACGCCCAGCCGGGCGCCCAACGCCGCGCGCTGATCCGACAAGATCGGCCGGACAAGCCCTAGAAGGCCCGGTCCCTGCCGCGGTCAGACGCCGGACGGGATCTCCTTGGCCCGCCCGTGGATCTGGACGGCCGTCACGATCTCGATCAGGCCGAGGATCAGCAGCCAGCACCCGGCGAGGACGGTCAGCGCGGTGATCGAGCCGGCCGGCCAGACCATCAGCAGCACGCCGGCCAGCGTGTTGGCCACACCGGCGAAGATCTGCCAGCCGCGCGCGGGCATCGTCTCGTCCGAGATCGCGGCAGCCAGCTGTGTGATGCCCCGGAAGAGCCAGCCGATCCCGATCCAGATCGCCAGCAGCAGCACCGACTGCGCGGCACTGCGGAAGCAGAGGAGCCCGAGCAGCACGCAGATCGCGCCGCTGATGAAGGCGAGCACGCGCAGGGCGGTGGTGGCGTGGGTGCCGAACGCGGCGACGAGCTGCACGATCCCGATGATCAGCAGGTAGACGCCGAACAGGACGCCGACCACCAGCAGCGTCTGCTTGGGCCACACGAGCACGACGATCCCGAGGGCGAGCGAGGCGAGTCCGGCGATCAGCAGGACCTGCCAGGCGGCTTTGGCGAGCATGCCGAGCGGGCCCTGGACCGGGGAACCGTTGGGGGTGATGATCGGGGAGACCACGGCGGCGAACTCCTGACGGCTGGGTGGGAGCCGGCGGCCCGGGAACTCGGGGTCCGGCCGGGGCCGCTGCCGGGAGTGGCAGGGGACGCCTCTCACGATCGTCGCGGGTGCTCCGGGTCGCCCGCCGGACGCACCCGTTCGGGGGAACGAACTGCTTTCCCCCCGGCCACCGGAACGCCATCCGCCGATCACTCGCCGTCGATATGATCCGGCGATATGACTTCTGAAGGGTGGGGGACCCCTCCGGTCGGGCCGATCAGCCAGCACTACATCATCTGTGGCGGAAACGCGCTCGCGCACCGCCTGGCCCTGGAGCTGGTCGAGCAGTACGAGGTCCCGGTGGTGGTCCTGGTCCCGGACCGGACCCGCGAGCACGCCCCGCAGATCGAGCAGCTGGCCGGGGTCGCGGCGGTGGTGGAGTTCAGCAGCATCACCGAGGAGGCGCTGCGTGCCGTCCGGGTGGAGACCGCGCGCGGGATCGCCCTGGTCGACGGCTCCGACCAGGAGAACATCCACACCGCGCTCAGCGCACAGGAACACAACCCCGACATCCGCATCGTGCTGCGGATGTTCAACCAGCGGCTCGGCGAGAACATCGAACGGCTGCTGAAGAACGGCGCCGCGCTCTCCGGCTCGGCCACCGCCGCTCCGGCCTTCGCCGCGTCCGCGCTCGCCCGCCCCAACTCCGTCCAGGTCGGCGACCGCTTCCTGTACATCGCCTACGACGACGACATCGACTCCAGCCGGATCTGCATCGTCGCCGACCGGATCGACCGGCAGCACCTCGGCCGGATCCGGCTGCTGCCCGAGCAGGAGGGCGATTCGGCCTCGTTCGTCCGGCTGGCCAGCGAGTTCGGCGACGACGGACCGGTCCGGCGGGTGCGGAACGCGGACGCCCCCGACGCCGGCCGGCCGGCGGAGGCCCCCGAGGGGGCCGCGAGGCCCGAGACACCCGAGCGTGCGTCCGCCCGTGAGGAGGGCGGCGCGCCGGACGAGCCCGCGACGCCCGAGCGTGCGGCGCCCGGAGACCTCGACGCGCCCGAAGCGCCCGAGAACCCCGCGGCGCCCGACGCGCCGGAGCCCGCGCCCGCGGCGCCCGGCGGGGTGGCGGCCCTGCAGGCGCTGCCCAGCGAGCCGCGGGTGCGGATCGCCTGGACCCGCCGGCTGCGCTGGCGGCTGCTCGACACCCTGCGCTACCTCACCAGCGCCCGGCTCCGGCTGGTGCTGATCACCGCGCTGGCCGCCGTGCTGATGTCCTTCGGCCTGCTCTGGTACCTCAACCGGGACTTCGGCTGGTCGCTCTACGTCTCGCTGCTCGACCTGGCGGGCGCGGCCCAGCCCGACCAGCCCGCCGACGCGGCCGCCGGCACCGGCACCGGCGGCCTCTGGCAGCGGGTCGCCCAGGTGGTGATCACCTTCTGCGGCATCACCTTCGCGCCCGTCGCCACCGCGATCATGGTCGAGGTGCTCGGCTCCGGCCGGCGGGGACAGCCCCGCAACCCCGGCGCCGGCACCCGCGACCACGTCATCGTGGCCGGGCTCGGCAACGTCGGCACCCGGGTCGTCGCCCAGCTGCACGGCATGGGCGTGCCGGTGGTCGGCCTGGAGCGCGACCCGCAGGCGCGCGGCATCTCCGCCGTCCGCGCACTCGGCGTGCCGGTGGTGGTCGACGACGGCCCGCTCGCGGAGCAGCTGCGCCGGGCCCGGCTGAAGCACAGCCGCGCGGTGGTCGCGGTCAGCGGGGACGACGCCACCAACCTGGAGGCTGCGCTGGAGGCGCGCGCGGTGCGGCCCGACGTCCGGGTGGTGGTCCGGCTCTTCGACGACAACTTCGCCCGCCACGTGTACGCCACGCTGGACAACGCCGCCTCCCGCTCGACGTCCTACCTGGCCGCGCCCGCGTTCGCGGCGGCCCTGATGGGGCGTGAGGTGCTGGGCACCCTCTCGGTGTTCCGGCACGTGCTGCTCATCGCCGAGCTGCGGGTGGAGGAGGGCAGCGGGCTGGTCGGGATGAACCGGCACGATCTGGAGGACCCGGGCGGTGTCCGGGTGGTCGCCGTCCGGCCGGCCGGCGGCCCGCGCACCTACCAGTGGAACTACGCCGACCGCACCCGGCAGCTCGTCCCGGGCGACCGGATCGTGGTCGCGGCCAGCCGCGGCGGGCTGGCCCGCCTCAACACCGCCCTGGTGAGCGAGGACTGACGGCGTGGGGGGGGGGGGGGGGGGGGGCCCCCCCCCCCCCCCCCCCCGCGCCGGCCGGCCCGGGGGGGGGGGGGGGCCCCGGGGGGGGGGGCGCCCCCCCCACCCCCCCCCCGGGGGGGGCGCGGGCCGCCGGGGGGGGGGGGGGGGGGCCGGCCCCCCCCCCCCCCCACGCCGTCGGCCGGCCCGTCAGCGGTGCGAGAAGTTCGCCGGGCGCTTCTCGGCGAAGGCGGCCATGCCCTCCTTCTGGTCCGCCGTGGCGAACGCGGCGTGGAACAGGCGCCGCTCGAAGCGGACGCCCTCGGCGAGCGTGGTCTCGAAGGCCCGGTTCACGCTCTCCTTCATCATGATGCTGGCGGGCGTCGACATCCCCGCGACCTTCTCGGCCGTGGCCAGCGCCTCGGCCAGCAGCTGGTCGGCCGGGACGATCCGCGAGACCAGGCCGGCCCGCTCCGCCTCCTCGGCGCCCATCATCCGGCCGGTCAGGCAGAGCTCCATCGCCTTGGCCTTGCCGATCGCGCGGGTCAGCCGCTGCGAGCCGCCGATGCCCGGGATCACGCCGAGCTTGATCTCCGGCTGGCCGAACTTCGCGGTGTCCGCGGCCAGCAGGATGTCGCAGAGCATCGCGAGCTCGCAGCCGCCGCCGAGGGCGAACCCGGCGACCGCCGCCACCACCGGCTTGCGCAGCTCGCCCAGCCGGTCCCACGGGCCCAGCCAGTCGTCGAGGTAGACGTCGGGGAACCGGTTGCCCTGCATCTCCTTGATGTCGGCGCCGGCGGCGAAGGCCTTCTCCGAGCCGGTGATGACCAGACAGCCGATCTCCGGGTCGCGGTCGAAGGCGGTGGCGGCCGCGACGACCTCGTTCATCAGCCGGGTGTTCAGCGCGTTGAGCGCCTCCGGCCGGTTGAGGGTGATCAGCCCGACCCGGCCCTTGCGCTCGACCAGGATCGTCTCGTAGGTCTCGGTCATCGTCCTTGACTCCCATTCGCAGCTCGGCGGCACTCTGACGGGGGATACGATCGCGGACGGACCGCCGGAGCGCCAGTCTCGCCAGGCGAGACGGTCGTCACCCGGCCGAACGGCGGCTCACCCGAGCCGCAGGTCGCCGCCGGCCGGCTGCTCGAAGAACGCGGCCACCGCCCGGTCGTCGACCTCCACCAGGGCGGCGGGGGACCAGCGCGGGTTCCGGTCCTTGTCGACCACCTGCGCGCGGATGCCCTCGACCAGGTCGTGGTGGGCGAGCGCGGCGCAGGAGACGCGGTACTCCTGCACCAGGGTCTCCACGAGCGTGCGCTGCCCCGCGGCGCGGCGCAGGGCGGCCAGGGTGACCTTCAGCATGGTCGGCGAGCGGTCGGCCAGCTCCTCGGCGGCCTGCTTCGCCTCGGGGACGCCGCTGCCGAGCAGCCGCTCGGCGATCTCCTCGACGGTGTCGGCGGCGTAGCAGGTGTCGATCCACTCCCGCTGCGCGGCCAGCGCGGCGGCCGGCGCCGGCTCCGCGTGTGCGGCGACCGCGGCGGCGACGGCGGCGGCGGTCGCGGCGGTGTCCGTGCCGGCCGGGACGCCGGCGAGCGCGGCGAGCAGGGCCGGGACGGCGGCCGAGGGCACGAAGTGGTCGGCGAAGCCGCAGAGCAGCGCGTCGCCTGGGCCCATCGACCCGGAGGTGAGCCCGAGGTGGGTGCCCAGCTCGCCCGGGGCGTGCGCGAGCAGACGGCTGCCGCCGACGTCGGGGACCAGGCCGATCCGGGTCTCCGGCATCGCGACGACGGAGCGCTCGGTCACGATCCGCACCGAGCCGTGGGCGGAGAGGCCGACGCCGCCGCCCATGGTGATGCCGTCCATCACCGCGACGTAGGGCTTCGGGTAGCGGGCGATGAGGGCGTTCAGGCCGTACTCGTCCGCGAAGAACGTCCGCGAACCGGCGCCGCCGGCCTTGGCGTCGTCGTGGATCGCGCGGATGTCCGCTCCCGCGCAGAGGCCGCGCTCGCCGGCTCCGGTCAGCACGACGGCGCCCACCGCGTCGTCCGCGGCCCAGGCCTCCAGCGCCTCCCGGACGGCGATGATCATGCCGTGGGTCAGCGAGTTGAGCGCCCTGGGCCGGTCGAGCACGATCCGCCCGACCCCGCCGTCCCGGTGGACCTGCACCTCTGCGCTCATCGGGCCCGCTCCCGTTCCTCGTCGCCGCTTCCTCGGTGGTCCGTGGACCCCCGGATTCCTGCGCCACCGTACTAGGCGCACCATGCCGGGCCCGCGCCGGTTCCACTGACTGGAACCGGCGCAGGCCGTCCGCAGGTGTTACGGCGTGACGCGGCCGGTGACCTCGCCGAAGCCGACCACCGTGCCGTCGGGGCCCGGGGCCGTCGCGGTGATGGTCACCTCGTCGCCGTCCTCCAGGAAGGTGCGGGTGGTGCCGTCGGGGAGCTTGACCGGCTCCTCGCCGTTCCAGGTCAGCTCGATCAGCGCGCCGCGGGTCTCCGGCTCGGGGCCGCTGACGGTGCCCGAGGCGAAGAGGTCCCCGGTGCGCAGCGAGGCGCCGTTGACCGTCATGTGGGTGAGCTGCTGCGCGGCCGTCCAGTACATCGAGGCGAACGGCGGGCGGGAGACCGGGTGCCCGTTGAGCCGGACCTCCATCGCGAGGTCCAGGCCCCACGGCTCGCCGCCGCGGTCGTCGAGGTACGGCAGCGGCTCGACGTCGCGGGCCGGCGGGGTGACCCGGGCCTGCTCCAGCGCGTCCAGCGGCACGATCCACGGCGAGACGGAGGTGGCGAAGGACTTGCCCAGGAACGGGCCCAGCGGCACGTACTCCCAGGCCTGGATGTCGCGCGCGGACCAGTCGTTGACCAGGCAGACGCCGAAGACGTGCTCGCGGAACCGGTCCAGGGTGACGGGCGTGCCGAGGGCGGACGGGGCGCCGACGACGAAGCCGACCTCCGCCTCGATGTCGAGCCGGCGGGTCGGGCCGAACGAGGGCACGGCGTCCGCGGGCGCCTTGCGCTGGCCCTGCGGGCGGACCACCGGGGTGCCGGAGACGACGACCGTGCCGGCCCGGCCGTGGTAGCCGATCGGCAGGTGCTTCCAGTTGGGGGTGAGCGGCTCCGAGCCGGGGCGGAAGATCCGGCCCAGGTTGCTCGCGTGGTGCTCGGACGCGTAGAAGTCGACGTAGTCGGCGACCTCGAACGGCAGGTGCAGCTCCACCTCGGCGACCGGCAGCAGCAGAGGCGAGAGCGCGGCCCGGTGGGACTCGTCGGTGAGCCAGCGGGTGAGCGCGGCGCGGACCTCGGTCCAGGCCGGACGCCCGGCGGCCAGCAGCGGGTTGAGGGTGTCCGCGTCCAGCAGCACCGACGGCTCGCCGGCCGCCCGGGCGGCGGCGCCGGCGTCGAGGACGAACTCCCCGATCCGGACGCCGATCCGCCGCACGCCGGGCCGGTCGGCCGCGGTGAAGACGCCGTACGGCAGGTTGTGCACGCCGAACGGCGAGTCGTCGGCGCCGGCGAGCCAGCTGCGGGGGGTGGTCAACGGTCCTCCTGGGGCGTGGGGCTGGGGCCGGTCCCGGGCGACACCAGGTCGAGCGCGACCAGGTCCGCCAGCGGCTCGGTGATGCTGCAGGTGCCGAACGCGGTGAACGAGTTCCGGATCACCGTAACCTGGTGCTCGGTCAACTCGCGGACCGCCTTGGCCAGGACGTCGCCCGAGCGCTCCGCCAGCAGCTCGGCGGCGGCCGCGCGGTCGGTCTCCCGGGCGGCCAGCAGCACGTTCAGGAAGCCGTGGTGCTCGAAGCCGGTGGCCGGATCGGTGTGCCGGACGGCGTGGTGCAGGCCGGCGGTGCACTTGTAGGGCAGGCCGCGCTGCGCGCAGCCGGTGAGGAAGCCGGCCAGCTCGTCCTCGTCCGGGAACGCGCCGGCCACCACGCCGCCGGTGCGGAACTTCGCCCGGTAGGGGCTGTCGACCAGCACGTCCAGCACCTCGTCCAGGGCGTCGCCGCGCAGGAGTTCGCGCGGCAGTTCGACGGCGGCGGGGATGTGGGTCGGGAGCAGCAGGTCGAGCGCGGCGACCGCCTCGCGGGCGTCCCGGGTGGCCAGTTCGACGCCGGCCACCTCGAACGGCGAGGCGGCGGCCAGGGCCGGGCCGAGCTCGGCACTGCCCCCCGGCAGTACGAGCCCGACCCGGAGGACCGGGGCGCCGCCGCCGGCGGCCGTGGTGGCCGCGGCCGCCGCGGCCAGTTCGTCCAGCCGGCCCGCCCCGCACAGGAGTGGGCCGACCGCCTCGGCGTACCACGCGGAGCGGTGCGCGTGGTGGGCCGGTACCGCCTCGGCGACCGGCAGGTTCCCCGGCGGGAACACGGCCGCGTCGTCGAAGAGGTCCTCGAAGAGCGGGGGGATCGTGCTCACCGGCCCGGCCCCCGACCCGCCCAGGTCCAGGCGTAGTTCGGGTCCTCACTGGCCCGGCCGCCCTCGCCCAGCTCCAGCGGGCGGAAGGTGTCGACCATGACGGCCAGCTCATCGAAGAACTCCGCGCCGATGCTGCGCTCGTACGCGCCCGGCTGCGGGCCGTGGGTGTGGCCGCCCGGGTGCAGCGAGATCGAGCCCTGGGCGATGCCCGAGCCCTTGCGGGCCGCGTAGTCGCCGCCGCAGTAGAACATGACCTCGTCGCTGTCCACGTTGGAGTGGTAGTACGGGACGGGGATCGACAGCGGGTGGTAGTCCACCTTGCGCGGCACGAAGTTGCAGATCACGAACCCGTTGCCCTCGAACACCTGGTGCGCGGGCGGCGGCTGGTGGATCCGGCCGGTGATCGGCTCGTAGTCGCTGATGTTGAAGGCGTACGGGTAGAGGCAGCCGTCCCAGCCGACCACGTCGAACGGGTGGTGCGGCACGGTGTACCGGGTGCCCGCGATCCCGTTCGGGCCGCGGTGCTTGACCAGGACGTCGACGTCGCCGGCCTCGTCCACCACCAGCGGGCCGACCGGGCCGCGAAGGTCCCGCTCGCAGTACGGCGCGTGCTCCAGCAGCTGGCCGTACTTGGAGAGGAACCGCTTGACCGGGGTGATGTGGCTGTTCGCCTCGATGCAGTAGGCGCGCAGCGGCTCGTCGCCGGCCGGCACCCAGCGGTGGGTGGTCGCCCGGGGGATGACGACGTAGTCGCCCCGGCCGACCTCCAGCGAGCCGAAGACCGTCTCGACGGTGCCCGAGCCGGACTCCACGTACACGCACTCGTCGCCGAGCCCGTTGCGGTACAGCTCGCTCGGGGCCCCGGCGGCGACGTACGAGATCCGCACGTCGCCGTTGCCGAGGACCAGCCGGCGGCTGCTCACCACGTCAGCGGACTTCCACTCCTGGCCCGCGAACAGCTCGTGCAGCTTGAGGTGGCGGGGGAGCAGGGGGTGGTTCGGCACGGTGGACTGGTCCGGCAGCTCCCACGGCACCGCGTTCACCACGGCCGACGGGATGCCCCGGTGGTAGAGCAGCGAGGAGTCCGAGGAGAACCCCTCCTCGCCCATCAACTCCTCGTAGTACAGCCCGCCTTCGGGTGTGCGGTGCTGAGTGTGCCGCTTGGGCGGGATGCTGCCCAGCTGCCGGTAGTACGCCATCGTCCTGCTCCTCCTGGCCCGTTCGCCGATTCGCCCTGATCAGGGGTGGTGATCAGAGGTTCCCGCGGCGGTCCTGCTCGCGCTCCAGGGATTCGAAGAGCGCCTTGAAGTTGCCCTTCCCGAAGCCGAGCGAGCCATGCCGCTCGATGAACTCGAAGAAGACGGTCGGGCGGTCGCCCTGCGGCTTGGTGAAGATCTGCAGCAGGTAGCCGTCCTCGTCCCGGTCGACCAGGATGCCGCGCTTCTTCAGCTCCTCGACCTCGACGCGGACCTTGCCGATCCGGGCGCGCAGCTCCGGGTCGTCGTAGTACGAGTCCGGGGTGGAGAGGAACTCGACGCCGTTGGCGCGCAGGACGTCGACGGTGGTGAGGATGTCGTTGGTGGCGAGCGCCAGGTGCTGGCAGCCCGGGCCGCCGTAGAACTCCAGGTACTCGTCGATCTGCGACTTCTTCTTGGCGATGGCCGGCTCGTTGAGCGGGAACTTCACCCGGTGGTTGCCGCTGGCGACGACCTTGGACATCAGGGCCGAGTACTCGGTGGCGATGTCGTCGCCGACGAACTCCGCCATGTTCACGAAGCCCATCACGCGGTTGTAGAAGCCGACCCACTCGTCCATCTTGCCGAGCTCGACGTTGCCGACGGCGTGGTCGAGGGCCTGGAACAGCCGCTTCGGCTGCCCGGCCGGGCGGGTCACCCTGGTCTGGGCGGCCACGAAGCCCGGCAGGTAGGGGCCGTGGTAGCGGGAGCGGTCGACCAGGGTGTGCCGGGTCTCGCCGTAGGTGGCGATCGCGGCGCGGCGCACGGTGCCGTGCTCGTCGGAGACGTCGTTCGGCTCCTCCAGCACGACGGCGCCCTGGGCGCGGGCGTGCGCGATGCACTTGTCGACGTCCGGCACCTCCAGCGCCAGGTCGACGACGCCGTCGCCGTGGCGGCGGTGGTGGTCGAGCAGCGGGCTGTCGGGGGAGACACCGCCCTTGATGACGAAGCGGCACGAGCCCGAGCGCAGGACGTACGCCTTGCGGTCGCGGCGGCCGGTCTCCGGGCCGGAGTAGGCGACCAGCTCCATGCCGAAGACGACCTGGTAGAACTGGGCCGTCTGGGTGGCGTTGCCGACCACGAAGATCACGGCGTCCTGCGCGACGACAGGGAACGGGTCCGTGGCGGGGTCGTGCTCGACGAGGCCGACGAGGCGGCGCAGCTGCTCGGCGTCGAGACCGGCCTCGCGCTCCTCGGGGGTCAGCTCAAGAGCGTGGGTCTGCGGGGTCATCGGTCGTTCCTCCACAATGAGGCCTCGGCTTTGAGGCATCCGCTTGAGGCGGCCACGCCGCAAGGGTGGGCGGTGCGGCTGAGCGGAGAGCTTGCTCCTGTCGGACTGGTTGGGCAACAGGTCGCGATTTCACTGTTCAATGTGTACAAGCTGGTCAGGAAATCCCCGGTCCGGCTGCGCAATATGTGCTGTCGAACGAGGGATTCCCGAGATCCTTGCCATCCCTCCGATCCCTGTGCTCCCGCCGCCGGTGACGGCCGCCGTCCTCAGGAAACGGACGGCTGCCCTCCGCCGGGTCCGGGGTCCTGCCGACCCTCCGGGAGGTGGCGCAGGAACCAGTCGCGGGCCAGCTCGGAGACCTGGTCCAGCGTCCCCGGCTCCTCGAACAGGTGGCCCGCGCGCGGCACCACCGCCAGCTCACTCTCGCAGTGCAGCCGGGCCCGCGCCTGTCGGTTCAGGTCGATCACCGTGCTGTCGCGGCCGCCGACGATCAGCAGCGTCGGCGCGGCGACGGCGGCCAGCCGGGCCGGCCCGGCGAGGTCCGGCCGCCCGCCCCGGGACACCACGGCGCGCACCCCGTCGCCCAGCCGGGCCGCGGTCCACAGGGCCGCGGCGGCGCCGGTGCTGGCGCCGAACAGCCCGATCGGCAGGCCCCGGGCCGCCTCGTCCAGGTCGGGCAGCCGCCGGCTCACCTCGGTCAGCCGGGAGCCGAGCAGCTCCACGTCGAACACGTTGCGCCGGTCCGGCTCCTCGTCCTCGGTGAGCAGGTCGAACAGCAGCGTCGCCAGGCCCGCCCGGTTCAGGTACGCGGCGACGAAGCGGTTGCGCGGGCTGTGCCGGCCGCTGCCGCTGCCGTGCGCGAACACCACCGCGCCGAGCGCCTGCACCGGCACGGTCAGCCGCCCGGCCAGCCGGACCCCGGCGGCGGGCACGGTCAGCTCGTGGTCCACCGCGGTCGGGGCCTTCGACCGCTCGCCGCGCGCCTCGGCCAGCAGCCGCAGCACCTCCTCGTCCGTGGTCTGCGAGAAGTCGCCGTAGAACTCGCCGATCGCGAAGAAGGGCGACGGCGTGCCGACGCAGATCAGCTCGTCCGCGACGTCGGCCAGCCGGTCGACCCAGTCGTGGGGCGCCACCGGGACGGCCAGCACGACCCGGGCCGCGCCCCTGGCCCGGACGATCCTGCAGGCGGCGCGGGCGGTGGAGCCGGTGGCGATCCCGTCGTCCACCACGACGACCGTGCTCCCGCGCAGGTCGGCGGGCGCACGGTCGCCCCGGTAGCGGCGGGCCCGGCGTTCCAGCTCGGCGCGTTCGAGCTTCTCGACGTGGGCGAGCTGCTCGTCCGTGACACCGGCGACGCGCATCACCTGGTCGTTGAGGACGCGGATGCCGTCCTCGCCGATCGCGCCCATGCCCAGCTCGGGCTGGTAGGGCACGCCGAGCTTGCGGATCACGCAGATGTCCAGCGGGGCGCCGAGGGCGGCGGCCACCTCGGCGGCCACCGGGACGCCGCCGCGGGGGAGGGCGACGACGACGGTGCCGGGAGCGCGCAGGTGGCCCAGGCGGGCAGCCAGTCGGCGGCCCGCATCGGTGCGGTCGGTGAAGTGGGTACCGGTGACGTGCATGGCGCGGCCTCCGAGTTCCACCGTACGTCGCCGGCCGGTGGGCGGCGGGGGCGGACGTGGGCGGACGGGGCTCGGGCCGGGGTGGGGTGTCCCGGCCCGGGCCCGGCGGGCCGGGACGCGGCGGGACGGACCGGGACCGGCCCGGATCCGCCCGGGCGGCCGAGGCCGGCCGGAAGGGGAACGGGGGCTCAGGCGTCCGGGGCAGCGGGCGGCGCACCGTCGTGGTCGGAGCACAACCCGCAGGAGGACCACGATGCACCCCGGTGCCGCCTTCGACCGCCGGCTGCAGGCCGGCCCCGCGAACTACCCGCTGGCCGTGCGGTGCGGCGAGTCGTCCTGGACGGAATTCGCCGACCGGCTCGCCGCGTTCCGGGCCGACCGGTTCGTGCTGGTCGGCGACGCCGCCGCGCCCGCCGAGTACGTCGCCCGGATCCACGCCCTGGCGGCCGCCCAGGCTCCGTGCACCGGCGTCACGCTCCGGCCCGACGCGGCCCCGGTGCTCCCGTCGTCCTCGGTGCTCCCGTCGTCCTCGGCCGCCGACTCGTCCGAACCCTGGGACACGTCCGACTCCGCGGAGCCGGAGAGCCGCACGGTCGTGATCGCCGTCGGCGGTGAGCAGGCCTGCCGGGTGCCGGCCGACCTCCGGCTGCCGACCACCCTCGCCGCCGCCTGCGGCCCCGCACTCGCCCTGCTGCGCCCGCCTCCCGGGGCCCGCAGCCTGCCCGCCCGCACCGCGCCCGCCCTGGTCTGGGCCCGCAGCGACCTGCTGGCCGCCCGTCCCGCCGCCGAGACGCGCGCGGGCATGGTGACCGTGATCCGCCACGTGCTGGCCGTCTGCCCGGCCCAGTACGAGGCGCTGGCCGCGGTCCTGCGCCCGGACGCCCGTTACACGCCGCACGCCGTGGCCGCCTGCCTGGCCCTGTGCGCGGACGCCCGGGCCGCCCTGGTCGGCTTCGACCCGTTCGAGACGGGCCCTGCCCTCGCGCTCGACTACGGCAGGAGCCTCGGCGAGGCGGTCCGCGCGGCCGCCGACGGCGCCGGCCACGCGGTGCCCGCCCCGGGGGACGCCGAGGCCCTGGGACTCCTCCTCGCCGCCGAGATCGCCGTCCGGCTGGGCCTGCTCGGCGGTTCCGCGGCGTGGGCGCACCGGGAGCTGCTCGCCCGCAACGGCTCGGCGACCACCCTGCCGGGCGGCGCCGACCCGCTGGCGGCCGTCCCCCTAGCCGCGGCGGGCACGGTGTCCGAGGCGGCCGCGGCGGCGGGCGGCTGCTCCGTGGCGAGCGGCTTCTCCGACGAGGCGAGCGCCGGCCTCCTGGCCGACGCCCTCGCTGTCGCCGCCCGGCCCGGTCTGTTGCTGCTCGCCGACCTCGGGTACCCGCACTGCCTGCGGGGCCGGCTGCTCACCCCGGTGGACGCCGGGGTGCTCCGGGCCGCCGTCGGCGGACCGGTCCCGGCCGCCCTGCCGCACACCCGCCGACCCGCCGCGGAACCCCGGCCCGCGGGCGTCTGACCGGTCCTCGGCGGCCGGCGGCCGGCGGCCCGGGGGGCCCGGGAGGCCCCGGGGGCCGCCTCGGGACGGCACGGGCGAAGGGCGGGAACAGGACAGGACCCGGTCCCCGTGCGGCCGGGACGACGGGCGCCGGACCGTGGGGGACAAGGACGGACCAGCACGGTCCGCCGGAAACCCGAAGGAGTCCCGTCATGACGGGCACCGTCATCACCGACCTCCGCCGACGCGGAGCCGTCGACCCGAGCCGGGTCCTGAGCGGCCCGCTGCGTGCGGTCGGACTGCAGTGGCTCGACCCGGGCCGCAGCACCGAGGTCACCGCGGAAGGCGTCGAGCACGCGCTCTACGTCACCGCCGGTTCGGGCACGGCCACCGTCCCGGACGACGACGCGGCGCAGGCGGCTCCCGATGCCGGGGTCCCGCTGGTCGAGGGCACGGCACTGACGCTGACGCTCGGCGAGCGGACGGTCCTGACCGCCGGTACGGCCGGGCTGGAGTACTTCCACGCGGTCCTCGCCGTGGCCGGCCGACCGGCCGGACAAAGCTCCGAACGTCGGAAAGGAGGCGAGTCCAGGTGATCGTCACCCCTGCCTCGTCCGCTGCCGCCGTCATCCTCGGCCCGCACGGTGAGCGGGTGCGCCTGCGCTGCCTGGCGCGCCGCTCGCTGATGACCGCCGCCTGCGAGTCCTTCGACCACCTGCGGCTCAGTCCCGGCGCCCACCACACGCTGCCCGGGGAGGCCGAGAGCGAGACCGTCCTCCACGTGCTGCGCGGCTCGCTCCTCGTGGGCCGTACGGCCGACGAGCCGGTCCACCTCGCGGCCGACGGCGACCTGCTGCTGGCCCGCCGGTCCACCCCGGTCCTGCTGGAGGCCGGGCCGCTGGGCGCCGAGCTCCTCTGCCTCACCCTCGCCGCACCCCGCCGCGCCGGCGCCACCGGGCAGGTCCTGGCCCGCCGTCGGGCCGAACGGCGGACCCGCCCGTGACGTCTCCGACCCCCCGGCGCCGAGCCTGACCGCCGGACCCGATCGCCCTGCCCGCCCCGGCGCCACCGCCGGGGCGGGCGTCGCCTGTGTCGGGGCGTCACCGGGCGCCGCCCGGGCCGGCCCGATGACGGCTCTGGGCCGGCGGCCACCCCCCGCGATGGGACCGGAACGGGACGGCCGACCCATGTGCCCGGGGCAGGCCCCCGCGCATGGTGAGGGAAGAGCGGCCGATCGCTCGACCACTCGAAAGATCTGGAGCAATCCCATGAGTACCAGCACAGCCACCAAGGCGCTCCGTCTGGCGACCCTGCTGGCCGGCCTCACCACAGCCGGCATCGCCGTGAAGTGCGCGGTCACCGATGTGATCGGCAGCAGGGCGACCGACACGACCTCCGGCACCTCCTCACTCACCGGCCCCGGCAAGCCGAAGCCGGGAGGGGGAGAGCCCAGGAGGTGCGAGGCCGGCGACCCGCCTCCCTGCAAATGACCCCGTCCCCCGACGACCTCCGCCCCCGGCACCACCCAGGTGCCGGGGGCGGACCACGCCTTCGAGGCGCAGCGGACGGGCGAGCGTCGTTCGAGGCCGCCGGGCCTCAGGCGCGGGAGGGGTAGCGGGGGAGCACCGCGAGGACCTGGGTCCCGCGCTCCAGCGCGCCGACGGTGCAGCTGCCACCGATCTCGGCGGCCCGGTCCGCCATCGACTGCAGCCCGACCCCGCCGCCGGGGGAACCACCGTCGGTCCGGGGCCGGCCGTCAGGACGCGTCCCGCCGTCCGGGTGCGCGCCGCCGTCCGGGCCGGGCTCCGACGGGCTCCCGAAACCGACCCCGTCGTCCCGGACGGTCAGTGTCAGCACCTCCTCGTCCACCCGGAGCCCGACCCGGACCGACGTGGCCCGGGCGTGCTTCAGCACGTTGTTCAGCGCCTCCGCCGTGATCCGGTAGACGGCCACCTCGACCGCCGCCGGCAGCTCCGGCAGCGGCTCCGGGGCGAGCTCCGTGGTGACGGCCAGACCCGTGCCGCCGAACGTGGCGGCCAGCTGCCGCACCGCGCGGCCGAGCCCGACCTCGCTCAGCGGCGCCGGCCCGAGGCGGTCGGTGATCCGCCGGACCTCCTTGATGGCCATCGCCAGATCCGCCGAGATCCCGCGCAGGGTGCCCGCGAGCGGGGCCTCGGCGGAGACGGCGGCCCCGGCGTTGTCCACCCGGAGCCGCAGCCCGGCCAGCGCAGGACCGAGGCCGTCGTGGATGTCCCGCCGCAGCCGCCGGCGCTCCTCCTCCCGGGCCGCGACGATCTGCTCCCGCCCGGCCTGGAGGTCCTTCTGCAGGCGCAGCGACGCGACGGCCGGCGAGGCCTGGTCGGCCAGCGTCCGGAGGATGTCGGTGTCCGTGGCGTCCAGCTGCTCCTCGCCCGCGCGCAGGCCGACGGTCAGCTGCCCGATGGTGCTGCCGTGGTGGACCAGGGCGAAGGAGTGCCGGGCGCCGTCCCCCGGCGATCCGACGGCCGCCAGCGGGCGGAGGCCGGCCCGGGTGGTGACGGTCAGGGCGACCCACGGCAGCCGCAGTTCGTCCGCGACCGTCGCACAGAGCGCGGCCGGCAGCTGCTCCGGGTCGACCACCTGCCGGACCTGCTCGGCCAGCGTCCGGAGCACCTGGTAGGGCTGGGCGCGTTCGCCGTAGTACAGCCGGTCGACCAGCCCGACGGCCCACCGCGCGGCGCGCGGCAGGCCGGAGCCCAGAACGAAGACCAGGGCGATCAGCAGCAGGGCCGCCGCGCCGCGCCCGGGCACCAGCCAGCTCGACAGCACGGCGGCGAAGACCACGAACAGGGTGGTCAGCCCGGTGGCCAGCAGCAGCCCGCTGAGGATCCGCCGGGCCGCCCGGTCGAGCCGCCAGCCGCCGTTCTTGACGACCAGGTAGGCGATGGCCACGGCCCAGAGCAGGCCGGCCCCGGCGAGGATCCCGTAGAAGAGCCAGTAGTCGTCGGTCTGGAACCGGCTGTAGGCGTCCTGGGCCCCGGCCCAGAGCAGGTAGGCGGCCAGCATGAGTCCGAGGTAGCGGCGGCTCCCCGGCGCGGCGCGCACCAGGCGGGTCAGCAGCACCGCCGCCGAGATGCCGACCAGGACGTAGAAGCCCTTGTCGTCGTGGACGCCCACCCGCTCGTAGAGCGTCGTCAGGAACCGGCCGGGCGGGGTGTCCGCCAGCGGGTTGTCCCGGCCGAACAGCCGGCTCTCGCCCGCGTACGACAGGTACACCGGCACCTGCCAGAGGGCGACCGCCCCGATGTAGATCCACCACCTCCGGTCGGTCAGCCGACCGGAGGGGAGCAGCAGCGGCAGGACGAAGAACAGTGTTTCCCGGAGGGTGTCGCAGACCGCTTTGAGCGCGACCGCGATGCCCACGACGGCGGGATCGGTGACCTCCACGTACACCGGGGCGGCCACCGCCTTGGGCAGGATCACGGCGAGGCCGTAGAACAGCATCACCCAACCGAGTGGACTGCCCGGCCGGTGCGCGTGCAGCATCATCCCGGCCCCGGCGGTGGGCAGTGCGTAGGCCAGGACGGCCAGCTGGTCGCGGGGCACGGCGACGCCGGGATCGCCGAGGTGGGCGAGGACGTAACAGCTCCACAGGGTGGCGAGGGCCAGGCACAGGCACGCGACGGCCGCCGCCGCCGTCAGTTGGCGTTCGGCGCGGGTGCGCGGGGCCGTTCGTCGGAGCCGGGCGGGCACTCCCCGCCGGGGTCGGGCGGGGGCTCCGCGCCGGGGAGTGGTCACCGTGGTCATGGCATCCCTTGCAACGGTTCGGGAGTGGTCCGCCGACGGCCGTTCGCCGCGCACCGGTCACCAGTCTGGGCGGCCCACCGTCCCGGGCGCATGAGGCAGCGGTCTCGTCCGGCCGGTGGCGGCGGCTCCGCGGTGGCGGGCGCCGCCGGCCGCGGCGGGCGGTTCCGGCGGGCGGGCCGGCGCCGGGTCGGATCGCGCCCCGCGCGCATGTCACGGAAAGTCACTGGCGTGTCGCTGGTAGTGTCGGCCGGGTGGATGAAGAACCGCGGGGCGGCCTGCCCGTCCGTGTACTGATCGTCGACGACCACCCGCTGTTCCGGGAGGGGCTGCGGGCCGCCCTGGAGAGCGCCGAGGGCATCGCCGTGGTGGCGGAGGCCGAGCGCGCCGCGGACGTGCCGGAGGCGGTCGCCCGGTCCGGCCCCGACGTGGTGGTCATGGACCTCTCGCTGCCGGACGGCTCCGGGCTGGAGGCCGCCCGCCGCCTCGGCGAGCAGCAGCCGTCCCCGCCTGTGCTGATGCTGACCATGGCCGACGACGACGGCAGCCTGCTGGCCGCCCTCCAGGCGGGTGCGCGCGGCTACCTGGTCAAGGGCGCCGGCCGGGAGGAGGTGCTGCACGCGGTGCGCACGGTGGCGGCGGGCGGGGCGGTGTTCGGCGCGGACGTGGCCGGCCGGATCACCGAGCTGCTCGCCGGGGCGCGGCTGCGCGAGGCCGGGCAGCTGTTCCCGGCGCTGACCGCGCGCGAGGCGGAGGTGCTGGACCTGGTGGCGCGGGGGCTGGACAACCGGCGGATCGCCCGTGAGCTGGTGGTGGCGGAGAAGACGGTCCGCAACCACGTCACCCACATCTTCGAGAAGCTGCACGTCGCGACCCGTGCGGAGGCGGTCGCCCGGGCCCGTGACATGGGGCTCGGTGACGGCTGACGCCGTCGGGGCGCGCGCTGCCGAGGCGGACGTGGACGCGGGCGCGGGCACCGGACGGGGTGCCGGGCCGGCGCGGGCCGCGGCCGTGCCGGTGCAGGAGCAGCGCGTGCAGTCGGTGCGCTCGTCCGGACCGGGCCGCTCGCCCGGGCCGGGCCCGGGGCCGGAACCGGACCGCCGCCCCGCGTGCCCGGGATTGCAGGACGCCGAGGATGCGGGGGAGGAGGACGGGATGACCGAACCGGCGGCGGCCGCCACCCGACCGCCCGGCCTGACCCGGGCGTACTGGGTCTGCGGACTCACGCTGCTCTCCGGCCTCGGCTGGGTGCTGCTCGCCCTGATCCACCAGGACGACGCCTGGGCGGAGCCGTTCCTGCTGCACGACGGCCAGACGGTGCTGCTCGGCTTCGGCTTCGCACTCTCGGGCCTGCTGATCCTCGCCCACCGCGCCGGGCTCGCCGAAGCGCCCGGGACCGGCGACGCGCCCGGGCTCCCCGACGCGTCCGCGGCCGGGGCTCTCGACGCGTCCGGGGGCGCGGCTCCGGTCGGCCGCGGGCCCGCCGCCCCGCCCTCGCCGAGCCGGACCGGCCGCAGCCTCGGGGTGGCCATGCTCGCCGCCGGCCTCGGCGGCTGTCTCTCCCGGTTCGTCCTCTTCGCCGGCGCCGCGGCCGGGGCCGGCGAGGCCGTGCAGGCGGTCGGCGCGGCGATGCTCCTCGCCTCCGTCACCCTCTTCATCTTCCTGTCGATCGCCCTGCCGCTCTGGCTGCCCGAGGGCAGGCTGCCCGGTGGCCGGCTCGGCCGGGTCTACCTCGCGGCGCTCGTGGTGTGGAGCGCCTGCCACGCCTGCGTGGTGCGGCTCGGCGTGCCGCTGCCGTACTTCGGCGACGTCCTGGTGCCGCAGGGCGAGGGGCTGCCGCTGGGCGAGTGGCCGGGCACCCTGGTCTCCTGGACGCTCGTCGCCGTCAACCTCACGGTGGCCGCCGTCCGGTGGCGTCGCTCGCCCCGGTCGCGCCGCACGGTCACGGTGGTGCTGGTCCCCTACCTGATCTGGCTGATCACCACCAACCTCGCCCTCCGGCTCGGCAGCACGGAGAGCTTCGCCGCCGCGGCCTACTTCACCGGCTCGGCGCTCTGGATGCTCGGCGCGGTCGGCTACGCGTTCGCCCGCGACCGCTCCCGCTACCTGGACCGCGCCACCCGCCGGATGCTCAGCGTCCTCGCCCTCGTCGCGCTGCTGATCGCCGGCTACCTCGGCATCGCCCTGCTGCTGCGCCGCGCCCTGCCGAACGCCGGCACCGCGGGTGCCCAGCTGCTCGCCGCCGCTGCGCTGACCGTCGGCGGACTGCTCGGCCCGGCCACCCGCTGGATGGTCCGCGCCGTCGACCGGTTCTACTACGGCGACCGGGCCCGCCCCTACCAGGTGGTGCGGGCCCTGGCCGAACGGCTCAGCCGCGCCGTCAGCCCCGCCGATGCGCCGCCGCTGCTCTGCGACACCGTGGTCGGCGCGCTCGGCCTGCCCGGCGCCCGCGTCGTCCTGCGCACCCGGGGCGGGCCGCACGAACTCGCCTCGGTCGGCACCGTCGGCCCCGGCAGCCAGGTGTTCCCGCTCAGCTACGAGGGCGCGGTGATCGGCGAGCTGCACGCGCCGCCGCGCGCCGGTCAGCGCGCACTGGACGCCCAGGACCACGAGGTGCTGCGCTTCCTCGCCGACCAGGCCGCGCCCGCCATCGCCTCGCTGCGGATGTACGAGGAGCTCCAGGCCGGGCGGCGCCAGATCGTGCTGGCCCGGGAGGAGGAGCGGCGGCGCCTGCGGCACGACCTGCACGACGGGCTCGGCCCGACCCTCTCCGGGCTCCGCCTCGGAGTCGACACCGCGCGCGCCGCCGTCCCCGAGGGCTCCCCGGCCGCCCGCTCGCTGCGTGCGGTGTCGGCCGGCATCGGACAGGCGATCGTCGAACTGCGCCGGATCACCGAGGGGTTGGCGCCCGCGGCGCTCTCGGGCGGCGGCCTGGCGGGCGCGCTGCGGAGGCTGGTCGACGGGCTGGACGGGGACCGCGTCCGGCTCACCCTGGTCCTCGACCCGGAGCCGCCGCCCGCACTGCCGGCGGCCGTCGAGGTGGCGGTGCTGCGGATCAGCGGCGAGGCGCTGAACAACGTGCTGCGCCATTCGGGGGCCGCCCGGGCGCAGTTGACGCTGCGGGTCCGGCCGGACCGGGTGGAGGTGGAGGTCCACGACGACGGGCGGGGCTTTCCGGTGGGAGTGGGCGCGGTGGCGGGTGCGGGGGCCGGTACGGGGGCCGGTGCGGGGATCGGCTCGGCGCTCGGTGCGAGGGAGGGCTGGGACGTGGGCGACGGGTGGGGCGAGGGCGAGGGGCGGCCGGTCGGCTCGGGGCTCGGTCTGCGATCGATGGCCGAGCGGGCCGAGGAGCTGGGCGGCACGTTCACCGCCGCCAACTGCGAGGGTGCCGCGCTGGTGCGAGCGGTGCTGCCGCGCACGCCGGAGCAGCAACCGGCCGTCGAAGGGTAGGGGGACCGGCCCCGCACCGCCTCCGTACGGGTACCGCCGCAGCCCCCGCCCCGACACGGCCTCTTGACGGAACCGCAGGTTGGCCTA
Organism: Kitasatospora sp. NPDC090091; assembly: GCF_044747365.1. NCBI lineage: Bacteria > Bacillati > Actinomycetota > Actinomycetes > Kitasatosporales > Streptomycetaceae > Kitasatospora > Kitasatospora sp. NPDC090091. Next base: position 390,995 of record NZ_JBIVDY010000007.1, on the reverse strand, counting down.
ATCATCATGGTCGCGTCAACTTTGCGTCCCGGCCCCCGACTCCACCGGGCGCTCGCCCCCATGCCCCTTCGAGTGCCCACGCCGTCCGCGAAGTGTCGCGCTTCCGTTCTGCCCCACCAGAAACCGGAGCCTTCCGTGACCGAGCGTGCCCCGCGGCGATCCCGCCTGCGCCGAACCGTCCTGTCGACCGGAGCGGTCGTCGCCCTCGCCGCCGCCCTGATCACCCCCGCCGCCGTCGCCGGACCGGCGACCGCGGCACCTGCGGCCGAAGCGGTCACCGCCGCGACCGCCACCGCGGCCCCCGACATCCCGGTCGCCAACGTCAAGGCGCACCTGGCCCAACTGCAGTCGATAGCCACCGCCAACGGCGGCAACCGCGCCCACGGGCGGGCCGGCTACAAGGCCTCGATCGACTACGTGAAGGGCAAGTTGGACGCGGCGGGCTACACCACCACGCTGCAGACCTTCAGTTACAACGGCTCGACCGGCTACAACCTGATCGCCGACTGGCCGGGCGGCGACACTTCGCACGTGGTGATGGCCGGCGCCCACCTCGACTCCGTCACCGGCGGCCCGGGCATCAACGACAACGGCTCGGGCTCGGCCGGCATCCTGGAGACCGCGCTGGCCGTCTCCCGGGCCGGCCTCAAGCCCACCAAGCACCTGCGGTTCGGGTGGTGGGGCGCCGAGGAGTACGGCATGGTCGGCTCCAAGAACTACGTCAACAGCCTCTCCTCCGCCGACCGTTCGAAGATCGACAGCTACCTGAACTTCGACATGATCGGCTCGCCCAACCCGGGCTACTTCACCTACCGCTACGACTCCGCGCTGGACGCCCTGTTCCGCGACTACTTCGCGGGCCTCGGCATCGCCACCGAGCAGGACTTCGAGGGTGACGGGCGCTCCGACCACGCCCCGTTCCAGAACGCCGGGATCCGGGTCGGCGGCCTCTTCAGCGGCGCCGACTACACCAAGACCAGCGCTCAGGCGGCGAAGTGGGGCGGCACGGCGGGCCAGGCGTTCGACCGCTGCTACCACTCCTCCTGCGACACCAGCGCCAACATCAACGACACCGCGCTGGACCGGATGAGCGACGCGATAGCCTACGCGATCTGGACCCTGTCGGCCGGTGACACCACTCCGCCCTCCGGCACCGTCTTCGAGAACACCGCCGACGTGCAGATCCCCGACAACGGCGCGGCGGTCACCTCGGCCGTCACGGTGACCGGCCGGACCGGCAACGCGCCGGCCGCCCTCCAGGTCGGCGTCGACATCAAGCACACCTGGCGCGGCGACCTGGTGGTCGACCTGGTCGCGCCGAACGGCACCAGCTTCCGCCTGAAGGGCTCCAGCGGCAACGACTCCGCGGACAACGTCCAGACCACCTACACGGTCAACGCCTCGGCGGTGCCGGCGAACGGCACCTGGCAGCTCAAGGTCCAGGACGTGGCCTCGCAGGACACCGGCTACATCGACAGCTGGAAGCTCACCTTCTGACCCGACCGGGAAACGATCCGGGGGTGCCGGTCCGCCGACCGACACCCCCGGGGGTCATTGCGCTCCAGCGATCGCCGCGGGTGCCTACGGCTGCATCTCGTAGGCGCCCGACAGCGCCTCGACGCGCTCCCAGACCCGGGCCGCGCGCTCGGCGTCCGCGACCGGGCGGCGTACGTGCGCCAGCGCCCAGGCGGCCTGCGCCTCGGTGGTGGACGACTTGCCGTGCAGCTCGGTGGCGTGCGCGGAGAAGTCCCGGACCAGCGCGTCGAAGACCTGGTCCAGCACGTCGGCGTCCAGCGCGGTCTCCGCGGCCTGCTCCAGCACCAGCTGGCCGTAGACGATCAGCGCGAACAGCTGGCCGATCTCCAGCAGGAAGTCCAGGTCCGCCTGCTGCGCCTCGCTCGGCGCGTTCTTCAGCAGCAGCTCGCAGAAGCCGTCCGCCTGCTCGCGGAAGCGCGCGACGTTCGGGACGTGCGCGTGGGCGTCGTACGCGGTGCGCCAGTCGTGGAAGCGGATCGCGCCGAGGCCGCGGGCCGGGCCCTGGCGGAACAGGAACTCGTCGTCGGCCGCGTCCAGCCGGCGCGGCACCGGGGCGTAGTCGGCGGGCGCGAAGAGGTAGTTGGCCATGAACTTGAGGATCAGGGCCAGGTTGACGTGGACGGTTCCCTCCAGCTTGGGCAGCCCGCGGATGTCCTTCGCCGCCTTGTCGAAGTAGGTGTCCGCCTCGAAGCCCTTGGCCGCGATGACGTCCCACATCAGGTCGATGACCTTCTCGCCCTCGGTGGTGACCTTCATCTTGGTCATCGGGTTGAAGAGCAGGTAGCGGCGGTCCTCGGGGGAGGCCGTGCGGAAGTAGTCCACCGCGCGGTCGGCGAACAGCTTCATCGCGACCAGGCGCGCGTAGGCGTCGGTCAGCTCCCGGCGCACGTGCGGGAACTCGGTGACGCGCTTGCCGTAGAGCACCCGGTTGTGGGCGTGCGTGACGGCCTCGTACATCGCGTGCTCGCAGATGCCGACGGAGGCCGTGCAGAGGTTGAACTTGCCGACGTTGACGGTGTTCAGCGCGGCGTCGAAGGCGGCCTTGCCGGTGTGCAGCACGTCCTCGGCGCGCACCGGGTACTCCTCCAGCCGGAACTCGCTCACGTACATCTGGGCGTTCACCACGTTCTTGACCAGGTGGTACGCCTCGTGGCGGCTGTCGGCGGCGAAGAAGACGTAGCCCTCCGGGCCCTCGACGTCGGAGCGGCGGCCGAACACCGAGACCAGGCCCGCGACGTTGCCGTTGCCGATGTAGTACTTGGAGCCGGTGGCGGTGAAGCCGCCCTCGCCGTCCGGGGTGAGGATCATGTCCGTGGAGTAGATGTCGGCGCCGTGGCTGCGCTCGGAGAGCCCGAACGCCATCACGTGGCCCTCCGTCAGCAGGCGCGCGGCACGGGCCCGGACGGCCTCGTTCTCGCTCTGCCAGACCGGTCCGAGGCCGAGGATGGTGACCTGCCAGGTGTACCAGTAGCCGAGGCCGTAGAAGCCGAGGATCTCGTTCAGCTCGGCGATCCGGGCGGTGTCCCAGCGCTTCTCCGGGTCGGCCGCGGACGGGGTCAGGAACTCCGCGAACAGGCCCTCCCGGGCGGCGAACTCCAGGAAGTCGGAGTACCAGGTGCGGTCGACGTAGGTGTCGATCAGCGCCTTCTTGCCACGGGACTCGAACCAGTCCACGGTCGCGCGCAGCAGCCGGCGGGTCGGCTCGTCGAACTGCGCGGGGTCGTAGGTACGCGGGTTGAAGAGCATCACGGGCTCCCGGGGGTCGAGGGTGGAGTGGCGCCGGAGTCGGTCCGGGCGGCCAGGCGGTGCAGGGTGGCGAGCACGTCGTCCAGCCAGGCGAGGGTCATCCGCTCGTACTCGATGCCGCCGCGCAGCACGACGTGCTGCAGCTCCTGGCCGGCGTCGAGAGCGGCGGGGTCCGGGAAGTCGCGCTGCTCGCCGTGCAGGTAGCGGGCGAGCAGGGCGGCGTGGCCCTCCCGGTGCCGCTGGACCTCGGAGATCAGGGCGGCGGGGTCGTCGAAGGCCGCGGCGCGGATCTTGACCGCCAGTTCGTGGCGGACGGTCTCCGGCTCGACCGGTTCGCGCAGCCAGGCGGACAGCGCGGTGCGGCCCGGCCCGGCGGCCGAGTACACCTTCTTGTCCGGCCGGCCGCCCTGGGCGACCTCCTCGACCGAGACCCAGCCGTCCGCCTCCATCCGCCGCAGCACCCGGTAGATCTGCTGGTGGGTGGCGGTCCAGAAGCGCCCGATGGAACGGTCGAAGCGGCGGGCCAGCTCGTAGCCGGAGCCGGGCTGCTCCAGCAGCGAGACGAGGATCGCGTGCTCCAGTGCCATGGCGGCATCCTGCTATGCAACGAATTGCATACGCAATGGCGGACGGTCACGGTGAGACGCAGCTCACCCACCGGTCGTGACGCGGGCGGGGCAGGGTATCCTCCCTGATCAAAAGGTGCAAAACGGCAGATCGGCGACAGAATGGTACTGGGCTAGCGCCTTCCATGGTCCAGACCCAGGAGGTGGTATCGGTGTCTACCCAGATTCCGATGGGCATGGAGCACCATCCGGACATCGTCGAACTGAGGGAGCAGTACGAGCGGCTCACCCTGACCCCGCGTGCCCAGGCCGTCGAGGCCCTGGCCGTTGTCGCGGGCCTGTTCCTGGCGGCATCGCCGTGGATCGTCGGCTTCACGGCCTTCAACACGCTGACCGTCACCTGTCTGATCGTCGGCCTCGCCTACTGCCTGCTGATGGCGGGCTACGGCTCGGCCTACGAACGCACCCACGCACGGGCATGGGCGGCAACCCTGCTCGGCGCCTGGACGATCATTTCCCCCTGGGTGGTCTCGGGAGAGGTCGACCGCGGCAAGAACATCGTCACCTGCCTGATCACGGGCGGCGTGATGTTCCTGCTGGGGCTCGCCGCGATCTCCATGGCCACCATGACGTCGAACGGAGCATCGATGCGGCGCGGCCGGGCAGGCCGGGCCAAGAGCTGACCCACAGGGCAGCCAGGGCAACCTGACACCGGGGCGCGGAGCGGCGGAGGCCGCCGTCCGCGCCCCGGCGCGTGGTCGGGGGAGGCGGGCCCGGGCCCGCCTCCCCCGACCGGGCCCGCCGCTACGGCCGCGTCATCCGCAGCACGTCCAGCGCCTCGTCCAGCTGCTCCCGGGTGAGCAGCCCCTGGTCCAGGTACCCGCGCTCCAGCACCACCTGGCGGATCGTCTTGCGCTCGGCCAGCGCCTGCTTGGCGACCTTGGCGGCCTCCTCGTACCCGATGTACCGGTTGAGCGGGGTGACCACCGACGGCGAGGACTCGGCGTACTCGCGGGCCCGTTCGACGTTGGCGGTGACGCCGTCGACCGTCCGGTCGGCCAGCAGCCGGGCGCTGTTCGCGAGCAGCCGGACCGACTCCAGCACGTTGCGGGCGATCACCGGGAGCATCACGTTCAGCTCGAAGTTGCCGCTCGCACCGGCCACCGTGACGGTCGCGTCGTTCCCGATCACCTGCGCCGAGACCATCAGCACCACCTCGGGCAGGACCGGGTTCACCTTGCCCGGCATGATCGACGAACCCGGCTGCAGGTCCGGCAGGTTGATCTCGCCGAGCCCGGTGCGCGGGCCCGAGCCCATCCACCGCAGGTCGTTGGCGATCTTGGTGAACCCGACCGCGACGGTGCGCAGCTGGCCGCTCAGCTCGACCAGGCCGTCCCGCGCGCCCTGGGCCTCGAAGTGGTCGCGGGCCTCGGTCAGCGGCAGGTCGGTGGTCCGGGCCACCTCCTCGATGACGGCCGCGGAGAACCCGGGCGGGGTGTTGATGCCGGTGCCCACCGCCGTGCCGCCGAGCGGCAGTTCGGCCACCCGGGGGAGCGTGGCCAGCAGCCGCTCCCGGCCGTGCCGGATCTGCGCCGCGTACCCGCCGAACTCCTGGCCGAGGGTGACGGGCGTGGCGTCCATCAGGTGGGTCCGGCCGGACTTCACGACCTCGGCGAACTCCGCCGACTTGCGCTCCAGCGCCTCCGCCAGGTGCTCCAGCGCCGGGATCAGGTCGTGGGTGACGGCGGCGGTGGCCGCGATGTGGATCGAGGACGGGAAGACGTCGTTCGAGGACTGGCTGGCGTTGACGTGGTCGTTGGGGTGGACCGGCCGCCCCAGCCGCTCGGACGCGAGGGTGGCGATCACCTCGTTGGCGTTCATGTTCGACGAGGTGCCCGAACCGGTCTGGAACACGTCCACCGGGAACTCCGCGTCCCAGCGGCCCAGCGCGACCTCCTCCGCGGCGGCCGCGACCGCCTCCGCGGTGTCCGCGTCCAGCACCCCGAGCCGGGCGTTCACCCGGGCTGCGGCGGCCTTGATCCGGGCCAGCGCCGCGATGTGCGCGCGCTCCAACCGCTGGCCCGAGACCGGGAAGTTCTCCACCGCCCGCTGCGTCTGCGCCTGCCACTTCGCCGCGGCCGGCACCTGCACCTCGCCCATCGAATCGTGCTCGGTCCGGTACTGCTGCTCGTCGCCCATCGCGCGCTGCACCTCCTGGGAGGTCCCGCGGCCGCTCACGGCCCGGGGCCCGTCGCTGTCGGTCCTGCTCTACGATCACCACAGCCGCGCGGGGGCCCCGGCTATTTCCGCCCGGCCGCCCCAGTTGATCACGTGCCGGTGCGCGGGCCCTGCGGCGGCTCGGCGAGGCCCTGCCGCGACCAGGCGCGGCCGGGGCGCCCTCGGGTGCCGAGTGTGCGGGCGCGGGCATGCGGGGGCCTCGGAGGGCCGGGGCGGCGCTCTCGATCAACGGGAGGGCGATGGTGCGGGAGAAGCGGGCCACTGTTCACTCGAACGAGTGAAGATCGCGACGTCGGGCCACTGAGTCGCCGTCACGCTCCGTACGCTCGGCTGCGGGCCAGGGAACGGGAGTGCGGCAGTCCGGTTCCCGGGTCGGTGCGGCCGGCGGCCGGCCCCGGCGGGAACCGGGCCGGACGGCGGGCCCGCGGCCGGTGGGCCCGCAGGCACCGGGCTCAGGTCCGCGCGACCGGGCGGGCGCAGCACGGCAGTGCGACACCTCGGCCGGGGCACCTCGGCAGAGACACCTCGGCAGAGACGGACACGGGCGCCGCCGCAGGCGGGGCCGGCGATCAGGGGGCGGCATGACGGCGGGGCGGCGGTCGGACGGCGGAGCCGGGTTTGATGGCGGAGCCGGGGTGCAGCAGGGGACCGGGGTTCAGGGCGGGGCCGGGGTTCAGGGCGGGGCCGGCGAGGGGCCCGGCGCGGGCGAGGGGCCCGGCGCCGGTCTGAGCCGCCGCAGGCTGCTCGGCGCCACCGCTGCCCTCGGCGGCGCCGTCTGGCTGCTCCGCGGCACGGTCGGCCCGGACAGTGCGCAGGCCACGGAGCCGGCCCCGCCCGGACTGCCCGCCGACACGGAGCTGTACCGGTGCGTCTACCAGAACTGGTCCGGCGAGGTCCGCACCGATCAGCTCTGGACCTGTGCCCCGCGCACCCCCGAGGAGGTGCCGCGGCTCGCCGACTGGGCCCGCGCCAACGGATGGCGACTGCGCGCCCAGGGCCACCGGCACACCTGGGCCCCGCTCACCGTCGCCGACGCCACCCCGGAGTCCGCCCGCGTCCTGCTGCTGGACACCACCCGCCACCTGACGGCGATCACCGCCGACTCGCCGAACACCGTCCGGGTCCAGACCGGCGCCACCATGGAGGACCTGCTCGCCCACCTCGCCGGCCGCGGCCTCGGCCTCGCCAACTGCCCCGCCCCCGGCGAACTCACCGTCGGCGGAGTGCTCGCCATCGGCGGCCACGGCACCGCCGTCCCCGCCGTCGGCGAGCTCCGCCCGGACGGCCACGGCTACGGCTCGGTCAGCAACCAGGTCACCCGGCTCACCGCCGTCGTCCACGACTCCGCCACCGACCGCTACGCGCTGCGCACCTTCGACCGCGCCGAGGCCGACAGCGCCGCCTTCCTGGTCCACCTCGGCCGGGCCTTCGTCACCGAGGTGGTGCTCCGGGCCGGCGCCGACCGGCCACTGCGCTGCGTCAGCCGGCTGGACATCCCGGCGACCGAGCTGTTCGCCCGCCCCGGCACCGCCGGCCGGCCGCGCACCCTGGCGGGCTTCGTCGACCGGGACGGGCGCGCCGAGGCGATCTGGTTCGCCTACACCGACCGCCCCTGGCTCAAGACGTGGAGCGTCGCGCCCGACCGCCCGTTCGGCGCCCGCGCCGTCGACGAGCCCTACAACTACCCGTTCTCCGACAGCATTCCGGAGCCGGTCGCCCGACTCGCCGGCCAACTCGTCGCCGGCGCCTGGGCATCGGCCCCGCTCTTCGGCCAACTCCAGTACCTGATCGCCAAGGTGGCCCTCACCGGGGACATCACCGACGTGCTGCTCTCCGGCACCCTGCTGCGCGACCTGCTCACCGGCGACGTCCTCACCCACCTGCTCGCCGGCGGCCTGCGTTCCGACCTCTGGGGGCCGTCGCGCACCCTGCTGAACTACGTCCGCCCGACCACCCTGCGGGTCACCGCCAACGGCTACGCCGTGCTCGCCCGGCGCGCCGACCTCCAGTGGGTCGTCGCCGAATTCGCCGACCACTACCGGACGTTGCTCGCCGAGTACCGCAACCGCGGAGAGTTCCCGGTGAACGGCGCGGTGGAGATCCGGGTCACCGGCCTGGACGACCCGGCCGCGTCCGGGGTGCCGGGCGCCCGGCCGCCGCTGCTCTCCGCGCTGCGCCCGCGCCCCGACCGGCCCGAGTGGGACACCGCCGTCTGGCTCGACGTCCTGGCCCTGCCCGGCACCCCAGGCCTGCACCGGTTCGCCCGCGACCTCGAACAGTTCATGCTGCGCACCTTCGACGGCACCCGGGCCGGCCTGCGCGTCGAGTGGTCCAAGGGCTGGGCCTACACCGAGGACGCCGCGTGGGCCGACCCGGACGTGCTCGGCCGGGTCGTCCCCGCCAGCCACCGCGAGGGCGGCGGCCCCGGCTGGGACGAGGCGATCGCCGTCCTGGACCGCCACGACCCGCACCGGGTGTTCGGGAACCCCTTCCTGGACCGGCTGTTGGCCGGCTGAACCGGCGCCCGGGGTGCCGGGCTCCGTCCCGATGTGTTCGGTCAGATGTGCTCCATCACGATCACGGCCAGCGTGCCGGGCTCCAGGGCGCGGAAGACGTGCGGGGCGTCGCCCGGGTAGCTGACGTAGTCGCCCGGCAGCAGCTCGACCGGCGCCTCCGTCGGCCCGGCCAGGGCGCGTCCGGCACCGAGCAGCAGGTGCTCGACGGTGCCAGGCATGTGCGGGTCGGAGGCGCGGGTCTCACCCGGCTGCGCCTCGATCCGGAAGATGTCCCGCCGGGCGTTCGGCGGGCAGGAGGCCAGCAGGGTGGCGGCGTAGTCGGCCCGCTCGGAGTGGGTGACCGGCCCTTCGCCGGCCCGGATCACCCGCACCACGGGCCGCGGCGGGTCGACCAGCCGGCTGAACGGCACATCCAGGGCGACGCCGAGCGCCCAGAGCGTCTCGACGCTGGGGTTGCCGGCACCCGCCTCCAGCTGGGAGAGCGTCGACTTGGCGATCCCGGCCCGGCGGGCCAGCTCGGCCATCGACAGGCCGACCCGTTCGCGTTCGCGCCGGATCGACGCGGCGATCAGGGCGATCAGGTCGGAGCCGGACACGGCGGGCGCGTTGGGCGCGGTGGGCGCGACCGGCCAGGCGGGCGCGGCAGGCGTGGCGGGTGCGGCAGGCGTGGCAGGTGCCGCTGTCGCGTCTGCGCCCGGGGCCCCGCCGGTGCTCACGTCGCCTTCGTTGTTCACGCTCATCCGCGTTCGCTCCACTGGTCGATGCGTTCGCCTTGACGAACGGCAGCCTTGCGGTTCACTCTACTGGACATGCGTTCGCTCTTCCGAACACTCGATGCCGCCACGCTCCGGAACGTCGCGCTGGTCTGCGTCGCCGACGCCCTGGTCGGGGCCTCGTTCGGCGCCATCGCGGTCTCCGGCGGCCTGCCGCTCTGGGTGCCGATCGTCATGTCCGTGCTGGTCTTCGCCGGCGGCTCGCAGTTCGCCGCCGTCGGCGTGGTGCTCTCCGGAGGTGGCGCGCTCGCCGCCGTCGCCACCGGTCTGGTGCTCAACGCCCGCCTGCTGCCCTTCGGCTTCACCGTCGCCGACCTGCTCGACGGCCCCTGGTGGCGGCGGCTGGCCGGCGCCCACCTGATCACCGACGAGTCGGTCGCCTTCGCCCTGCTCCAGTCGGACCGGCGCCGCCGCGGGGCGGTGTTCTGGCTCTGCGGGCTCGCCCTGTTCCTGATCTGGAACGCCTCCGTCGTCCTCGGTGCCGCCGCCGGCAGTCTCATCGGCGACACCGACGCCCTCGGGCTCGACGCCGCCTTCCCGGCCGTCCTGCTCGCCCTCGTCCTTCCCTCGCTCGGCGACCGCCGCACCCGGACCGCCGCCCTGGCCGGCGCCGCCGTCGCGGTCGCCGCCACTCCGTTCCTGCCGGGCGGCCTGCCGGTCCTGGTCGCCATCGTCGGCCTGCTGTTCGCCTGGCGCGGACCCGTCGCGGGGCCGGCCGGTGTGCCGCAGACCGGTGGGCCGCACGTCGGAGCGCCGCCGGCCGGTGGGCCGGAGTCCGCCGGTGCCGAGCGACCGGCCGCCGTCACCGAGGAGGCCCGCTGATGCCACTGCCCGCCGTTCTCCTGCTGGCCGCCGGGACCTTCGCCTTCCGCGTCGCCGGCCCCGTCCTCGGCCACCGCTTCACCCTCTCGGACCGCCTGCGGCACCTGCTCGGCGTGGCCGCCGCCGTACTGCTGGTCGCCCTGGTCGCCACCGGCACGTTCACCCAGGGCCACGACTTCGCCGGCTGGGCGCGACCGGCCGGGGTCCTGGCCGCCGGGGTGCTCGCGGTGCGCCGCGCGCCGTTCCCGCTCGTCGTGGTGGCGGGTGCCGCGACCACCGCGGTCCTGCGTCTCTGCGGGGTCGCCTGACGGACCGCCGGGCCGCTCCGGATCAGCCGTCGGCGCCGTCGGCCAGGCGCTCCTGCTGGATCTCGGGCCGCTTGCTGTCCCAGAGCAGCTCCCACACCTTGAACACGCAGTGGTAGTCGCGCATGCTGCCCCTGGAGATCAGCAGGTAGGTGTCGCCGTCCCGGAGCAGCGTGCGCTGCCGGCTGTTGAAGGGGTGCTGCGGCGTGTACGTCGGGACGATCCGCTTCAGCTCGGCGAGGGCGTCCTCCCGGGTGCCCTCGACCTCGGCCAGCACGTTGGTGCCCCAGATGCGGTCGTTGCCGACACCCGCGGTCTCCTGGACGACCAGTGCCCAGCGCGCCATCTCCCACCCCTCGTTCGGCCTGCGAAGACGGCCATCCTAAGTCGGGCCCCGGGCCCCGGGCGCCGGGCCGTGGGATTCGGGCCTCGGGCCCCGGACAGGCGCCGGGCCTCCCTATGCGCCGCCCGGTGCCTCGCCGGCGACGGCCAGCTGCTTGTAGAAGACGGTGGTCGGGCGCGCGACGCCCGTCGGGTCGGTCGCGAAGTCGGGCACGGTGCCGACCCGGGTCCAGCCCTCCGCCGCGTACATCCGCTCCGCCGGGCTCCCGGTCTCGGTGTCGAGCACCAGCAGCCGGATGCCGCGCTCGGACGCGCCCGCCTCCAGGGTCGCCAGCAGGCGCCCGGCCAGCCGCTGCCCCCGGTCCGCCGGGTGCACCATCAGCTTGGCCACCTCCCCGCGGTGCCGGCCGTTGGCGGGGACGGCCGGCCGGAGCTGCACCGTCCCGGCGATCCGGTCGGCGCCCTCGGCGCGGGCCGCCCAGAGCAGCAGCCGCCCGGCGGCGACGTCCGGGACCAGTGCGCGCCACCAGCCCGCCGCGTCCTCGGCGTCGAGCGAGGAGAGGAAGCCGAGCGAGGAGCCGGTGGCGACGGTCTCCAGCAGCAGGGCCGCCAGCTGTCCCGCGGCGCCCTCCAGCTCGTCCGCCGTCAGCCGCTCGACTGTGTACATGCTCACTCCCTCGTCGCGGGCGGTCCACGGCCGGCCCCGGTGCGCAATACTCGCCGGTACCAGCACCGCGATCAGTACCGCGACCAGCCCGGACCGGTACCCGCCGAGACTACAAGGAGCTTCAATGGCGAAGCCGACCCGGATCGATCCGGCCGACCTGCTCGCCGTCGGCGACATGCTCACCGACGAGGAGCGGCTGATCCGCGACACGGTGCGGAAGTTCGCCGACGAGCGGATCCGCCCCCACGTCGGCGACTGGTTCGAGCGCGGCGTCTTCCCGGCCCGCGAACTCGCCCCGGAGCTCGGCGCCCTCGGCGTCCTCGGCATGCACCTCGACGGCTACGGCTGCACCGGCTCCACCGCGGTCGCCTACGGCGTGGCCTGCATGGAGCTGGAGGCCGCCGACTCCGGCCTGCGCAGCTTCGTCTCCGTCCAGGGCTCGCTCGCCATGCGTTCGATCCACGCCTACGGCTCGGAGGAGCAGAAGCGGCGCTGGCTGCCGGGCATGGCGGCCGGCGAGCTGATCGGCTGCTTCGCCCTCACCGAGCCCGACTTCGGCTCCGACCCGGCCAACATGCGGACCCGCGCCCGCCGCAAGGGCGGCGAGAACGGCGACTGGGTGCTCTCCGGCTCCAAGATGTGGATCACCAACGGCAGCATCGCCGACGTCGCCGTCGTCTGGGCGCAGACGGACGAGGGCGTGCGCGGGTTCCTGGTCGAGCGCGGCACCCCCGGCTTCACCGCGAACGACGTGCACGGCAAGCTGTCGCTGCGCGCCTCCGTCACCAGCGAGTTGGTGCTCGACGAGGTCGTGCTGCCGGCCGACGCCGTCCTGCCCGGCGTGACCGGCCTGCGCGGTCCGCTCTCCTCCCTCGGCGAGGCCCGCTACGGCATCCTCTGGGGCACGGTCGGCGCCGCGCGCGACTGCTACACCGCCGCGCTCGACTACGCCAAGAGCCGCATCCAGTTCGAGCGCCCCATCGCCGGCTTCCAACTCACCCAGCAGAAGCTGGTCGAGATGATGCTGGAGGTGGAGAAGGCGTACCTGGTCGCGCTGCGGATCGGCCGGCTCAAGGACGAGGGCGCGGCCCGCCCGGCCCACATCAGCTTCGGCAAGCTCAACAACGTGCGCGCCGCGCTGGAGATCGCCCGCAGCGCGCGCACCGTGCTCGGCGCCAACGGCATCACCACCGAGTACCCGGTGCTGCGCCACGCCAACAACCTTGAGTCGGTGCTCACTTACGAGGGCACCAGCGAGATCCACACCCTCGTCCTCGGCGAGGCCATCACCGGCGAGTCGGCCTACCGCTGACGGACCCCGCGCCACCGGAGTCCGGCGGCCGATCGTCCGAACCCTGACACGCTGCCCCGCCGGGTGTCCGACACCGGCCGGACACCCGGTGTTTTGGCTGCCGACACGTCCCGGACCGGCAGTGCGTGGAACATGTCGCGGTCGGCGTTGCCCCGGAGCGGGGGCGCCGGCCGCGCCACGTGAAAGGAACCGCGCCATGTCCATACCTCCGCTGCCGCGCCCCCGGGTCCTCGTCGTCGGCATCGACGGCGTCCGGTACGACCTGCTGGAGCAGGTCCCGATGCCGCGGCTCGCGGAGGTGGCCGAGGCCGGGTTCCTGGCGCCCGTCACGGTGGCCGACTCCACGCCGACCATGTCCGGCCCCTGTTGGGCCACCATCGTCACCGGGGTCGAGCCCGCCAAGCACGGCGTCTGGGGCAACCACTTCGGCGGCAACCGCCTGGACGTGTTCCCCGACTTCGCCACCCGCCTCGCCCGGCAGGACGGCCGCCGCACCTTCGTCGCGGCCGGCTGGGACCCGCTGATGATCAAGGAGTCCGGCGGCCCGCTGTTCCGCGCCCCGGGCCGTCTCTCCTACATCGCGCCCGCCGCGGACACCCCCGAGGCCTGGGAGGCCGTGGACGAGGAGGTCACCCGGGAGGCCGTGCACGTCCTCACCACCGCCGACCCGGAGGCGTCCTTCGTCTACCTCGGCGCCGTCGACGAGACCGCGCACTTCCTCGGCTGCGGCGAGGAGTACCGGGCGTCCATGCGCACCGCCGACGAGCGCCTCGGCCGGCTGCTCGACGCCGTCCGCAGCCGCGCCGGCCACGCCGACGAGGCGTGGACGGTCATCGTCGTCACCGACCACGGCCACGTCGACGCCGGCGGCCACGGCGGCCGCACCCCCGAGGAGCGCACCGCCTGGGTGGCCTGCGCCGGCCCCGGCATCCCGGCCGCCCCGCCGACCGGCGGGATCCGCCACCCGGACGTCGCCGCCCAGGTGTACGCGGCACTCGGTCGGCCCATCGACCCCCACTGGACTCTGGACGGCCGCCCGTTCCCGGTCGCACAGCCGGCTCCGGCGGGCGTCTGACCGCACCGGCGCCGCCCGGGAACCCCCGGGCCGGTCCGCCGCGTGTACCTCTGAAGGCGGAGGCCGTACCCCCACGGTTGGAGGAACGGTCGCGACCTCGTGGTGACGACCCGACAGGCGGGTCGGCCCCAGGATGGAGACATCGCCGGCCCGGGAGCACGGGCGGGGCGGACGGACATCGGACAGAGAGGGCACGGCGGGCATGAACGGCATCGTGAGCAAGGTCGCAGTCGGGGTCGCGGGTACGGGCATGGCCGTCGCCGTCGCGGTCGTCGCGATCGGCCCGCGGGTCTCCGACTGGTACGACGGTCGGCACCAGGAGCAGGGCAGCTACGCCAAGGGCAGCGACGCCAAGGCGGACCGCCGCTCGATGCCGTCCTGGCTGCCGGACAACGCCACCTCGGTCCAGTACCTGATGTCCACCACCGGGGACGACCGCCTGCTGCGCGCCACCCTGCCGGACGGCCGGCTGCCCGCCGGCTGCACCGTGGGCATGCCGGCCCGCAGCGTCCACCCGATGCCGGCGAGCCTCAGGGCCGGCTGGTTCCCGGAGGGCGTCGCGGCCAGGACCAGCGGCAGCTGCGGGCACTACAGCGTGACCCTGACGGGAAACCAGCTCTACGCGTGGCAGGACGGCGCCGCCGTCCAGGCCGCACTGCGGGCGGGGCGCCAGGCCAAGCACTGAGCCCCGCGCCGGGACGGGCGTCGTACCGCCCCGGCGGGACCACGCCGTGCCGGGGCGGACCGGTGGCCGCGCTGGTCCGCGCGGCCGACCCCGGGTGTCGCGGACCGGGCGTGCTGCGGTAGGACGGAGCGAGGAGAATCCGCCCGCGCCGTCCCGTGAGGAGCCCCATGCCTGGTCCGACCGCCGGCCACCCCGACCCCGCCGGCGACACGTCGACCGCCCCCGCCACTCCCACCGGTTCCACCCCCGCCGGTTCCACGCCCGTCGGCCCTGCGGGCTCCACGCCCGTCGGAACGGCGGCCGCCGCCCCCGGGCGCGGGACCGTCGTGGTCCTGGGCGGCCTGGTCGCCCTCGGCCCGCTCACCACCGACCTCTACCTGCCGGGCCTGCCCGCGATCGCGCAGGACCTCGCCGCCGACCCGGCCGCCGTCCAGCTCACGCTCACCTTCTCGATGCTCGGCGTCGCCGTCGGCCAGCTCTTCTTCGGCCCGCTCAGCGACCGCCTCGGCCGCCGTCCGCCGCTGCTCGTCGGCCTCCTCGTCTACACCCTCGCCAGCGCGGTCTGCATCGTCGCGCCCAACCTGCCCGTCCTGGTCCTCGGCCGCTTCCTCCAGGGCGCCGCCGGGGCCGCCGGCCTGGTCGTCGGGCGTGCCATCGCCCGCGACCGGTTCGAAGGCGTGGCGATGCTCCGCTTCCTCGCCTCGATCAGCCTGATATCCGGGCTCGCCCCGATGCTCGCGCCGTTCCTCGGCGCCCAGCTGCTCCGCGTCACTTCCTGGCGCGGCACCTTCGGCGCGCTCGCCGCGCTCGGCCTGCTGCTCGCCCTGGTCGCCTTCGGTGCCCTGCGCGAGACCCTTCCGCCCGCCGCCCGTCACCGCGGCGGCCTCACCACCACCCTGCGCACCATGGGCCGCCTCCTGCGCGACCTGCCCTTCCTCGGGCTGCTGCTGACCGGCACCTTCGCCTTCGGTTCGCTGTTCGGCTACATCAGCGGTTCCTCGGTCGTGCTCCAGCACGTCTACCACGTCTCGCCGCAGACCTACGGCGTGCTCTTCGGGCTCAACTCGCTGGCCATCGTCGCCGTCACCCAGCTGAACGGACGCGTCCTGGCCCGCCGCTTCACCCCCGGCGCGCTGATGCTGGCCGGCCTCGGGGCCGCCGTCGTAGCCGGCGCCGCGCTGCTGCTCGTCACCACGGTGTGGGACGTCGGCCTGCTCGGGGTCTGCCCGGCCCTCTTCGTCCTGATGGGCAGCTTCGGCATCGTCCTGCCGAACACCGCCGCCCGGGCCCTCAGCCTGGTCGCTCCCCGGTCCGCAGGCTCCGCCTCGGCCCTCCTGGGCACCGGCAACTTCCTCTGCGGCGCCGTCGTCGCCCCGCTCAGCTCCCTCGGCGGCAACCCCTCCGCGGCGCTGCTCGCCACCGTCGTCCTCACCTGCGCCCTGCTCTCCGCCGCCTCCTACCTCCTGCTCTGCCGCCCCACCACCCCGGCCGCCGCCCCCGCCCCGGCCCCGGCCGCCTGAGCCGGGCGTCGGGACCGGTCGGCGGCTCTGCCCGGGGGGCGTGCCGGACGTGCCGCCGGGGGCGCCGCACGGGTGGAGTGCGGCGCCCCCGGCGGGGTGTGCGGGTGGTGGTGTGCGGGGCGGGCGTCAGGCGACGGTGAAGTCGTCGCCGTAGACGCTGCCCTGGCCGTACCAGCCGTGCAGGTAGACCGTCACGGTGCCGGAGGAGCCGGTGGTGAAGGGGACGGTCAGCTTGGTCCAGCCCGAGGCGTTGGCCCAGGTGCTGGCGGTGGCGCCGCCGCTCACGCCGAGGTAGGCGTAGCTGCCCTGCACCCAGCCGCTCAGCGTGTAGGAGGTGTTGGGCTTGAGGGTGACGCTCTGCGCGCACTGGCCGGTCTGCGCGGGGCCGGCCGCCGCCTGCAGGGCGTGGGAGCCGGAGTGGGCCGGGGTGGCGACTACTGCGCCGCCGTTCTGGCAGGTCCACGGGGCGAGGCTGCCGGTCTCCAGGCCGCCGTTGACGACTCCGTCGGTGGGCGGGGTGCCCCCGGTGACGGTCAGGTTGAAGGTGCCGGTGTGGCTGCCGGACGGGGCGCCGCCGGTCACGGTGAGCGGGTAGCTGCCCGCGGTGGCCGCGGACGTCGTGCTGACGGTGAGGGTGGCGGTGCCGCCCGCCGTCACGGTGGCGGGCGAGACGGTGGCGGTGACGCCGGCCGGGGCGCCGGTGACGGTGAGGTTGACAGACTGGGCCGATCCGGTCGTCACGGCGGTGGAGACCGTTGCGGTGGTGGACGAACCGGCGGCCACCGTGGCCGAGTTGGGGCTCACGCCGACCGAGAAGTCGTTGCCCGGCTGGGTGTTGCCGGTGAACGGCGCGAAGATGTGCGTGAAGTCCCAGGTGCCCTGGCTGATCCCGGAGCAGTCGTCGCGGCCGCCGGTGCCCGGGCAGCCGCCGTTGTCGCGCTGCAGGGCCCAGAAGGAGAGCGTGTTGATGCCCTTCGAGACGGCCCAGTTGTAGACGGTGGTCGCGTTGGCGACGGTGAAGGTCTCGGCCGGGCCGAAGTCGTCGATGCCGAGCATCTCGGTGATGCCGATGGAACCCCACAGCTGGGCGGGGGTCTTGGCCGGGTAGAGCTTCGCCAGCTGGTTGTAGAGGCCGGTGGCGGCGGTCTGGGTGTCGGCGGCCATGTCGTGCGCCGCGTTGTCGTAGTAGTCGAAGGTCATCAGGTTGACCACGTCGATCCGGGCGTTGTTGCTGACCGCGTTCTTCAGTACCGCGAGGCCGCTCGCGGCCAGGCCGCCGGTGGTGGTCGGCAGCGTGTAGGAGAACTGGATCGAGCGGCCGTTGGCGGCGGCCCAGTCCTGGACCAGCTTGATCGCCTTGTTGCGGCGGTCGATGCCGGCCGTGTTGGTCAGTGAGTTGTCCTCGATGTCGAGGTCGATCCGGCTGATGTCGTAGGTGGTGATGACGTTCTCGAAGGCGGCCGCGATCTGGTTCACATCGGTGCAGCTGTCGGCGAGTTCGGTGCCCGTGTTGTCGGCGGTGTAGCCGCCGAAGGAGGGGATCACGTCGCCGCCGTTGGCCCGGATGGTGGCGATGTCGGCGCCGAACGAGGACGACGCGACCGGCAGCGAGGTGTCCCCGTTCCAGTAGGGGGTGCAGGAGCCCTTGGTGGCGGTCTGCAGGAACGCCATGGTGAGGTGCTTCGCGCCGGACTGGGCGGCGAGCGTGGCCGGGCTCTGGCCGGTCCAGGCCTCGAAGTACGGGGCGAAGACCCGGGTCGGCAGCGGGGTCGCGGCCTCGGCCGGGGACGTCCCGGTGGCGACCAGCCCGGCCGAGGCGGCGAGCGTGGCACAGGCGGTGAGGGCGGCCTGGATCGTTCTGCGTAGACGCATGGTTTCTCCAACAGGTCTGGTGGGACTGGTCGTTGGTGAAGTGCTGTGCCGTGCTGTGTTGAACTGCACTGCGAGGCATGGGTGTTGCAGGAACGGCGCCGGAGGTGGCGCGCGCGGGTGTGCGGGGTGTGCGGCTGCGCAGCGGTTCAGCGGTGCAGGCGTTCGGGATGCAGGCGTGCGGGACCCCGGGCGCGTGGGCGCGACGGAGCGCAGGTGTGGCCGTGCGGATCGGGGGTGGAGCGGAACAGGGCAGGGCGATGCCTCAGCCGCCGGTGGTCACACCCCCACAGTGCATCCCGGTCGGATCGACATGCCTATGGTTGGACTAGACCACTCCTCTGTCAAGAGTCCTGACAGTTCGCCATCGCACGGCCTCGGCCGCCCGCCGGGCGGACAATCCGCTTGCGGGGCGCACCCGCGTTCGGACATGATCGGCCCCATGCGTGACCTCAACAGGAAGGGCGGCCACCGCCCGAGCAAGTGAGCCCGACCGACCGCCGGCGATCGGCGGTCGTCGTCCGCAGGCACCTGCGCGCCCTCGGAAGTCCGCGCCCGCCTTCGCGTTTCCGCCCCGCGTCCGCCGGGTCCGCCGGGTCCGCAGCATACGCCGAGGCCCGCGCCGGGCCGGCGTCGCTGCGCCCGCCTTTGCAACCGCCGCGCCGGCGTGGCCCGAACCGCAGCGGCGACGGGCGGCGCCGCGCCCCGCAAACCCCTCGCACGCCGCCCCGGACACGGCTGCGCGCCCGCCCCGGGCCGCCGGCCCCGTTCCCCCGTTCGTTCCCCCTCGTTCGCCCATCCACTGGAGGTAGCCCTGTGACGACGACCCCGCTCGACACCGCCCGGAGCCTGATCGAGGCCGGCGACCTGACGGCAGCCCTGCGTGAACTCCGCTCCGCCGCCACCGAGGTGCCCGCCGCCCAGGTCGCACCGCTGGTCGAGCGGATGGCCGCCGACAGCGGCTTCGACGACCTCGCCGGGGCCGCCCGCACCCTCGCCGCCGAGCCCGCCCACCCCGTCGCCCTCTACCAGTACGGCTACGCCTGCGTCGGGCGCGGCGTCGCGTTCCTCGCCGTGCCCGCCCTCACCGAGGCGCTGCGCCTGGTGGCCCCGCAGCGCGGCCTGCCCGGCAAGGCGCTCGGCAGCACCGACGAGCGCCTGCCCGTCCTCTCCGAACTCGCGGTCGCTCTGGAGGACGACGAGCGGCACGCCGAGGCGGTCGCGGTCCTGCGCGAGCACGACGGGCTGCTCCGCGACTGGCCCGAGCGCTACCTGCTCGCCTACAACGCCCTGATGGCCGGCGACGCCGCCGCGGCCCGGACCGCCTTCGACCGCCTGCCCGCCGACGCCGGGGAGTGGCAGCCCGCCGCCGACCGGCTGCGCCGCTCGCTGGACCGCGCCGAGGCCGTCGCCGCCACCGCGCGGCCCGACGGCCCCGACCCGCTCCACCACCGGGCCCTGCGCGCCTGGCACTTCGTCCTCACCGGCGGCGTACTCGCCACGCTCTCCCCGTACGGCTACAGCGCGGGGATGGCCGGCCGCTACGCCTTCGTCCAACCCGGCTACGCCCTCTACCGGCAGGGTCTGGAGCGGCTGCAGCTGATCGCGGAGGCCATGGGGACGGCCCCGCGCTCGGTCTCCCTGCTGCCCGGGCGCGCGAACCAGGCGCTGGGGCTGGCCGCCGCCGAACTGTTCGGTCTCCCGGCGCAGCCCTACCGGCCGGGCACGGCGGACACCGTGGTCGTGGCGCACGACCTGCGGGACGTCGACGGCGAGCTGCTCACCGCACTGCGCGAGCGGGCGCCGGGCGAGGTGCTCTACGAGCACGTGACCTGCTGGACCACCCCGCCGGCCGTCTCCGCGGACGTCACCGGCCTGCTGGCGCAGGTGGCCCGGGCGCCGTGGGAGCCGCTCGGGGGAGAGCCGGACGAGCGGCCGGCGCCGGAGCTGGCCAATGACATCGTGGCGGCCGATCCGACCCCGGACGCGGGTGACGGCGAGACGCCGTCCGACCCGGACGCCGAACTCGCCGCGTTCGCCCGGTCGGTCGGCAGCCGCTGGCTGAACGGCCCGCGCGACCGCTGTCGTTCCACCGGCCCGGTGCGCAGCTCGCGTTTTGCCTGATCAGCCGTCAAGGATGGCGCGTGGATGGTTGGTCGGCGACCGTCGGGCGCCTCGGGGGAGGCCGGTGAGGCCCGCGGCCGCGCGGATCGTCGCGCGGCCGCGGTGGCCCGGCGCTCAGGACACCGGGCCGTTCTGGGCGGCCCGATCGGCTCAGGCCGGCGGGCAGAGGGTGGCGCGGAGGGCGTCGATGATCTTCTCGGCCTTCTCGGGACCGAAGCCCTGCGGGTGAGCGGCGTCGGTGAAGCGCTGGTTGGTCAGCTCGACGAGCTTGGACCGGTCCTTCGGGAACTGGTACATCGCCTGGCACTGATTGCGTGCCCGGTCGACGGCCTGGTCGGGCTTGCCGCCGACGATCGCCGGGTCGATCGCGTTCAGCGCCTCGACCAGCTTGGCGGTCACGTCGGTGCCCGGCTTGGTGGGCAGCCCGGCATCGGCGGGCGGCGCGGGCTTGGGCTGCGCCGGGGTACCTGCGGCATCGGGGGTGCCGGGCGAGGCGGAGCCCGCGGCCGGCCCGTCGGAGGCGCCCGCGGCGGGGGTGCCCGGGGTGGACGCGGCGGGGGTGGATGCGGCGGGGGTGGACGCGCCCGGGGCCGGGGCGGCGGTGCTGCCGGCGGTGGGTGCGTCGGCGGCCGTGGTGGCGGCGGAAGCGGTGGTGGATGCGGTGGGGGAGCCGCCGGTGCCGGCCGCGGAAGTACCGGAGCCGGAGCTGGAGCAGGCAGCGAGGCTCACCGCGGCGAACGCCGTGAGGGTGGCGGCGAGGAGACGAGTGCGCATTCCGCCACACTGTCATGTTCGCGCCGCCCAAGGGAAGATCCCGGGGAGGGGCTCATGTCGCAGCCGGGGCGCGCTCGCGCCGCCGCCCCCGGTCGGCTCGTGCCGTCCCCGGTGGGTCGTGCGCCCCCGGTGGGCTCGTACTGCCCCCGACGGGCGAGCGTCGCCGCTCGACGGGGCGGCGGTCCGAGGAGCGTTCCCCGGACCGCCGCCATGCCGCCGGTCAGACCAGGCCGTTGGCCTTCAGCCAGTCCTTCGCCACCGCCGACGGGTCCTCCTTGTCGACGGCGACCTTCTTCATCAGCCCGAGCAGGCCCGCCGTGTCGAGCTTGGCCGACACCGCGTTGAGCGCGGCCGTCGCCTTGGCGTCGACCCCCGCCTTGTTCACCAGCGGGGTGATGTTCTGCGCGCCGAAGAGGTTCTTCGGGTCGGCCAGCGGCACCAGCTTCAGCTGGGAGATCTTCGGGTCGGTGGAGAAGACGTTGCCGACCTGGACCGCACCGTCCTTGACCGCGTTGGCGGTGGTGTCGCCGGTCGGCTTCCACTCCTTGAACGTCAGCCCGTAGACGTCCTTGAAGGGCTGCTCCTGCCGGGACTTGAACTCAGGCGGGCCGCCGATGGTGAGCTCGCCGGCCTTCCCCGCCAGGTCGGCGATGGTCTTCAGGCCGTACTTGTCGGCCGTCTCCTGGCTGACGCTCAGGGTGTCCTTGTCCTCGGCGGGCGAGGAGTCCAGGATCGCCAGCGAGGCGGGCAGGGTCTTCGCCAGCGTCGCGTTGACCTCGTCCTTGGTGGGGGCCGTGGCCTTGCCGCCGAGGTAGGCGAGCAGCGCGCCGTTGTACTCGGGCAGCACGGTCAGGCTGCCGCTCTGCAGCTGCCCGTAGAGCACCTCGCGGCTGCCGATGTTGAACTTCTCCTCGACCTTGACGCCCTTGGCCTTGAGCGCCTGAGCGTAGATCGAGCCGAGCAGCACGTTCTCGGGGAAGTTGGCCGAGCCGACCACCACGGTCGAACCCGAGGAGTCGGAGCCGGCCGTGCCTCCCGAGCCGGCGGCCGGCGCGGACGAGGAGCCGGCGCCGAGCGGGTCGGAACCTGAGGAGGAGCAGGCGGTGGCGCCGAGGGCGAGCGCGGCCAGGGTGCCGAGGACGACGGCCCGGCGGCCGAGTACCGGTCGGAGGGAGGCAGGAGTCGACATGGTGACAGATGTCCTTTCCAGGGCGTGAACGAACGAAGTGAGCAGCGTGAGCGGACGTCGGTGCCGTGATCGTGGCTTCGTGATCGGGCTGTCGGGGGCGGCGTCAGCGGGCCCGGCGCTGGGCGCGCAGCCCGGGCGGGAGCGCGAACCGGGCGAGCACGGTGAAGAAGAGCTGGGCGCCGACCGCGAGCAGCACCACCAGCAGCGCCCCGCCGGCGGTCAGGGCGAAGTCGCGGGTGGCCAGCCCGTCGATCACGTACCGGCCCAGCCCGCCGAGCCCGACGTACGCGGCGACCGTGGCCGTCGCGATGACCTGCACGGTCGCGGTGCGGAACCCGGCCAGCAGGGTCGGCAGTGCCGACGGCAGGCAGACCTGCCGGAGCACCTGCGGGTGGGTCAGCCCGACCCCGCGCGCGGCGTCCCGGACGTCGGGGTCGGTCCCGCGCACCCCCTCGACGGCCGCCACCAGCAGCGGCGGCACGGCCAGCGCGACCAGCGGGACCAGGACGGCGGTGTCGCCGACCCCGGCGAGCAGCACCGTGAAGGTCACCAGGCCGAGCGTGGGCAGCGCGCGGGTCGCGCCGGCCAGGGCGGTGACGACGGCGGTGCCGCGCCCGGTGTAGCCGATCAGCAGACCGAGCGGGACGGCCAGCACCGCTGCGTAGAGCAGCGCCTCGCCGGAGAACACCAGGTGCTCGGCGATCCGCTGGGTGATCGCGTTCGGACCGGTGCGGCGGTCGGGGGAGGAGAAGAAGTCGCCCAGCCAGGAGAGCCAGTTCACCGGGCCGCCCCCTTCTCGCGGACCGCCCAGGGCGCGAGCAGGCGCCGCGCGCCGAGCAGCAGCAGGTCCACCGCGAGCGCCAGTGCGGCCGTCAGCGCGATGCCCGCCACGATCGGGGTCGTGAAGGTGCGCTGGAAGCCGTCCATGAACAGGTAGCCGAGGCCGCCGCGCCCGATCAGGGCGCCCACGCTCGCCAGCGAGATGCTGGAGACCGCCGCGACCCGCAGCCCGGCCACCAGGTACGGCACGGCGGCGGGCAGTTCGACGGCGGTCAGCCGGTGCCAGGGCCCGTAGCCCATGGCGGTCGCCGCCTGCCGGACCGGCTCGGGCACGGCGCGCAGCCCGTCCACCGTGGTCGGCAGCAGCACCGCGAGCGCGTAGAAGGTGAGCGGGATCATCACGGTGGCCTGGGTGGCCAGCCCGGTGTAGGGGATGAGCAGCACGAAGACGGCCACCGCCGGCAGCGCGTAGACGACGTTGAACACGGTGGCGAACGGCTGGTAGAGCCGGGGGAACCGGGCGCAGGCCAGGCCGAGCGGGACGGCGAGCAGCAGGCCGATCAGGACCGGGAGCAGGGCGAGCACGGCGTGGTCGGCGAGCAGGCCGCCGAGGTAGCCGAGGTGGTCGCCGATCCAGTACCAGCGGACGATCGGTTCATCGTCCACGGCCTGCTCCGTCCTTCGCGGCGGCTTCGTCGGTCGCGCCGGAGCCGTCCTCCGTGGCGACACCGTCCTCCGCGGCGGCCACGTCCTTCGCGGCGACGCCGTCCGCGGTGGTGCCCGGCGCGGCGTCGAGCGCGGTGAGGACGGCCTCGCGGCTCACCGTGCCGGTGGCCCGGCCCTCGTCGTCCAGGGCGACCGCGACCGCGGCGGGCGACAGGACGGCGGCGTCCAGCGCGGTGCGCAGGGTGTCGCTCCCGGGGTGGAAGCCGGCGACCGGGTGCAGGGTCGCGGTCGCGGCGTCGCGGTCGACCCAGCCGATCGGCCGGCGCTCGTCGTCCAGGACCAGCTCCCACCCGCCGTGGCGCAGGCCGGCCGACAGCGGACGCACGGCGACGTCGCGGGCCGGGCGCAGGCCGAGGCCGCGCAGGCCGCGGTCGCGGCCGAGGAAGGCGGCCACGCCGTGGTCGGCGGGCGCGGTGAGCAGCGTGTGCGGATCGGCGAGCTGGGCGATCCGGCCGTGCTCGCGCAGCACCACGACCTGGTCGCCGAGCCGGACGGCCTCCTCGATGTCGTGCGTCACGAACAGGACCGTCTTGTGCAGCTCGGACTGCAGCCGCAGCAGCTCCTCCTGGAGCCCGGCGCGGACCACCGGGTCGACGGCGCTGAACGGCTCGTCCATCAGCAGCACCGGTGGGTCGGCGGCCAGCGCGCGTGCGACGCCGACCCGCTGCTGCTGGCCGCCGGAGAGCTGGAACGGGTACCGCTTGCCGGTCTCCGGTGCCAGCCCGACCAGCTCCAGCAGCTCGGCGGCCCGGGCGCGGGCCTTCTTCCGGTCCCAGCCGAGCAGGTAGGGGACGGTGGCGATGTTGTCGATCACCCGTCGGTGCGGGAAGAGCCCGGCCTGCTGGATCACGTACCCGATGCCGCGGCGCAGCTTGGCCGGCTCCAGCTCGGCGACGTCCGTGCCGTCCAGCAGCACCCGGCCCGAGGTCGGCTCGACCATCCGGTTGACCATGCGCAGCAGCGTCGTCTTGCCGCAGCCGGACGGGCCGACCAGCACGGTTATCCGCCCGGTGGGCACGTCGAGGTCAAGGCCCTCGACGGCGATGGTGCCGTCGGGGTGGCGCTTGCCGGCGCCGTCGAATCTGATCACGGGGAGTTTCCTCGTCTCGGCGCCCCGCGTGCCGGCGGCGCCGATGGTGTCGGTTCTGTCAGTCTGTCGAACGGTCAGTCGACCGTGGTCGTGGGTTGGTGGCGTCTTGTCGACAAATGACAGTACGTGGTGCGGTCCTCTTCGTCGGGGTGACTTGTTCGGGCGTTCTTCCGCCCGCGTGGCTGCCCAGCATCGGACCGGCGGAAACTCGGATCAGACTATGACCTGGATCATCTCCTGTCGCTGATTTACCGTCCGGTGGATGCCTTACGGGTGCCTTACGGGTCCCCTGCGCGTGCCCTGGGCGTGCTTCGGGTGGCCCGACGGTGACCACGGGTGACCGCCGGGACCCGGGAGCGGGTCGGGTCCGGCACCGGCGGCCACCCTGCGGAGCGTCAGGTGCCCGGCTGCGTCGGCAGTCCGGCGGCAGCCCAGCCCACGAAGCCGCCGTCCAGGTCCGTCGCCCGGTGCAGCCCCAGCTCGCGCAGCGAGGCGGCGGCCAGGCTGGAGGCGTAGCCCTCCGAGCAGACCACGATCACCTCCACGTCGTGCCCCGTGGCCTCCGGGATCCGGTGACCGCCCGTCGGGTCGAGGCGCCACTCCAGCACGTTGCGCTCGATCACCACCGAGCCCGGGATGCCGCCCTCGGCCGCGCGCTGCGCCGCCGGCCGGATGTCCACCAGCAGGGCGCCGGACCGCTGCGCCCGGTGGGCCTCCGCGGGTCCGGGCCGGTGGACGCCCTCGCGGGCGCGTGCCAGCAGGTCGTCGATCGTGGTCACCACTGTTCAGGTCCTTCCTCGGAGGTGCGGACCAGGCCGCCGGCCCGCAGTTCGTAGTGCGCCATGGAGCTCAGCGGCGGCGAATAGGCGTGCAGGGTGACGGCCGGTCCGGTGGCCGTGTTGCGGACGTCGTGCACGTACTCCGGGCCGAAGGCACGGGCGGTGCCGGCCGGGAGGCGGCGGACCAGCAGGCCACGCTCCGGGCCGCCGAGCGAGAGCTCCTCCAGTTCGCCGAGCGCCACGGTGAACGCGCCGCGCGCGCCGCCGTGGTCGTGGAAGCCGGTGGACTGGCCGGGCAGCCAGCTGATCAGCCAGACCTCGTGGTCCTCGTCGGCCGCCAACCGCCGGTACCAGCGGTCCTTGGTGGAGAGCCGGACGTGGTGGATCCACCGGTCCGGCCGCTCGGCCAGCTCACGGACGATCCTGCTCAGGGCGGCCGGGGTGAGCGGGGCGCGGGCCGCGGCGGATCCCGCGGTCGCGGGGCCGGCCGGTGTACGGCCGGGCGAGGTTGTTCGGGTCGTGGCGGGTACGGCGACGGAGGGCTCGGTGACGAGGTCCGGGGTCATGTGAGAGTCCTCGGGGAAGGCGTGGCGAGCGGATGCGGGACGCGGCCGGGCCGGGTGCGGCGGACACGGCTGCGGGAGCGTCCGGCGCACAGACGTGGTGCGGGGGTGCGCCGGACGGACGCGTCAGGAGTGCGGGTGCGCGGTGCGGGCCCTGGGGGACGTCACAGGGTGGGACCGGCGGGGAAAGGCAGGGTCAGCGGGCACAGATGGAACTCGCCTGGCGTCGCAGATCGACGTGCAGGCGGCAGACCAGAGTGGTGCCGGAGTCCATGTGCGGGATCCTTCCCGACACAACAGCCGGGAGTCAAGCGCGCTCCGGCCCCCGTCACCCCTCCGCGGGACGCCGCGGCGCGGGCGGTGCGGGTGCGGACGGCCCGGCCGCCGGCCGCGGCGGCGCCCCCGGCGGGCGAGTGCGGCAGGGGCCACGGGCGGAGCACTCGCACCTCACTTTTGGGCACGCTCCGGTGACGGAGCGGAGCAGCATCATGGCGCGTCCTACCCCGTTGCGCAGTACCTCGTGTACGGATTCACCCGAATGAGTAAGGAGAGCGCTCCCGGGGTAGATGACCGTTTCATCCCACCTACTCGCCCCAGCGTGTCCGCGCAACAAGATCGCCCCAGCCGCCCTGCGTCCGACGTATTGTCAGGCCACCGAGGCCGGGCCTACGGTCTACGGACCACGTTCTACGCACGTAGATGGTCGTACGGATCCGCCCGACAACCCTCAGACCGCAGGCCCTCCCCACCGGCTGGGCCACGGAGTTGCGGAGGTACCCATGTCGCAGATCGTCCGCGCCGCCCTCGTCCAGACCCGGTGGACCGGGGACCAGGAGTCGATGATCGCCCTCCACGAGCGGCACGCCCGCGAGGCCGCCGCCCAGGGTGCGAAGATCATCGGATTCCAGGAGGTCTTCAACTCCCCCTACTTCTGCCAGGTCCAGGAGCCCGAGCACTACCGCTGGGCCGAGGCCGTCCCCGACGGGCCCACCGTCCGCCGGATGCAGGACCTCGCCCGCGAGCTCGGCATGGTCGTCGTCGTCCCCGTCTACGAGGAGGACCAGCCCGGCATCTACTACAACACCGCCGCCGTGATCGACGCCGACGGCCGCTACCTCGGCAAGTACCGCAAGCACCACATCCCCCAGGTCAAGGGCTTCTGGGAGAAGTACTACTTCAAGCCCGGGAACCTCGGCTGGCCCGTCTTCGACACCGCCGTCGGCAAGGTCGGCGTCTACATCTGCTACGACCGGCACTTCCCCGAGGGCTGGCGCGCCCTCGGCCTGGCCGGCGCCCAGATCGTCTACAACCCCTCCGCCACCAGCCGCGGCCTCTCCGCCTACCTCTGGCAGCTCGAACAGCCCGCCGCCGCCGTCGCCAACGAGTACTTCGTCGCCGCCATCAACCGCGTCGGCACCGAGGAGTACGGCGACAACGACTTCTACGGCACCTCCTACTTCGTCGACCCGCGCGGCCAGTTCGTCGGCGACGTCGCCTCCGACAAGGAGGAGGAGCTGGTCGTCCGGGACCTCGACCTCGGCCTCATCGAGGAGGTCCGCCAGCAGTGGGCGTTCTACCGCGACCGCCGGCCCGAGGCCTACGGACCCCTGACCGAGGCGTGAGGGGAACCGCGATGACCACCACCCGCACCATCGTCCGCGGCGGCCTCGTGATCACCGCCACCGACGAACTCCACGCCGACGTCCTGATCGAGGGCGAGCGCATCGCCGCCCTCGCCGCCACCGGCAGCGACGCCGCCGCGGCCTGGACCGCCGACACCGTCATCGACGCCACCGGCCACTACGTGATCCCCGGCGGCGTCGACGCGCACACCCACATGGAACTGCCCTTCGGCGGCACCGCCGCCTCCGACACCTTCGAGACCGGCACCCGCGCCGCGGCCTGGGGCGGCACCACCACGATCGTCGACTTCGCGGTGCAGCCCGTCGGCGGCTCCCTGCGCGAGGGCCTCGACGCCTGGCACGCCAAGGCCGACGGCAACTGCGCCGTCGACTACGCCTTCCACACCATCGTCTCCGACGTCAACGACGGCGTGCTCAAGGAGATGGACGCGCTCGTCGACTCGGGGGAGTCCACCTCCTTCAAGCTCTTCATGGCCTACCCCGGCGTCTTCTACAGCGACGACGGCCGCATCCTGCGCGCGATGCAGCGCGGCGCGGCCAACGGCGGGCTGACCATGATGCACGCCGAGAACGGCATCGCCATCGACGTCCTGGTCGAACAGGCGCTCGCCGCCGGGAAGAGCTCCCCCCGCTACCACGGCGAGGTCCGGCGCGAACTCCTGGAGGCCGAGGCCACCCACCGCGCGATCAGGCTCGCCCAGGTCGCCGGAAGCCCGCTCTACGTCGTCCACGTCTCCGCCGCCTCGGCGCTCGACGAGATCGCCCGGGCCCGCGACACCGGCCTCAACGTCTTCGGCGAGACCTGCCCCCAGTACCTCTTCCTCTCCACCGACAACCTCGCCGAGGAGGGCGCCGACGGCTTCGAGGGCGCCAAGTACGTCTGCAGCACCCCGCTGCGCCCCCGCGAGCACCAGGCCGCGCTCTGGCGCGGCCTGCGCACCAACGACCTCCAGGTGGTCTCCACCGACCACTGCCCGTTCTGCTACGTCGGCCAGAAGGAGCTCGGCCGCGGCGACTTCTCGAAGATCCCCAACGGCCTGCCCGGCGTGGAGAACCGGATGGACCTCCTCCACCAGGCCGTCGTCGACGGGCACCTGACCCGCCGGCGCTGGATCGAGATCGCCTGCACCACCCCGGCCCGGATGTTCGGGCTCCACCCGCGCAAGGGCACCATCGCCCCCGGCGCCGACGCCGACCTGGTCGTCTACGACCCCGCCGCCGTGCAGACCGTCTCCGCCGCCACCCACCACATGAACGTCGACTACTCGGCCTACGAGGGACGGCGGCTCACCGGCCGCGCCCGCACGGTGCTCTCCCGCGGCACCGTCGTCCTCGACCGCGGCAGCTGGCTCGGCCGGGCCGGCCACGGCACCTTCCTGCGCCGCGACACCTGCCAGTACCTGGTCTGAAGCCCGGCCCCGTCGGCCGACGACTCCGTCCGCCGACACCCCCGTCGGCCTGCACCCCGTCGGCCGACGCCCCCCGTCCGCCGCCGCCCCGGGCCGAACGCCAGGCCCGGGGCCGCGGCCAGCCCCCTGGAGCACCCCCATGGACATCGGCCTCGTCCTGCAGACCGACCCGCCCGCCCGCCTGCTCATCGACCGCATGATCCGCGCCGAGCGGGCCGGCTTCAGCCACGGCTGGACGTTCGACTCCTGCGTCCTGTGGCAGGAGCCCTTCGTCATCTACAGCCGCATCCTCGCCGAGACCCAGCGGCTCACCGTCGGCCCGATGGTCACCAACCCCTCCACCCGCACCTGGGAGGTCACCGCCTCCCTCTTCGCCACCCTCAACGACATGTACGGCAACCGGACGGTCTGCGGCATCGGCCGCGGCGACTCCGCCATGCGCGTGGCCGGCCGCCACCCCGCCACCCTCGAACGGCTCTCCCACGCCATGCACGCGATCAAGGAGCTCGCCGAGGGCCGCACCGTCGAGGTCGACGGCACCGAGATGCACCTGCCCTGGGTCGGCGAGGGCCGGCGCCTGCCGATCTGGATGGGCGCCTACGGCCCCAAGGCCCTGGCCCTGACCGGCCGTCAGGCCGACGGCTTCATCCTCCAGCTCGCCGACCCCTACCTCACCGAGTTCATGATCAAGGCCGTCCGGGCGGCCGCCACCGACGCCGGACGCGACCCCGACGCGCTCACCATCTGCGTCGCCGCCCCCGCCTACGTCACCGCCGACGACTCCCCGGCCGCCCTGGCCCACGCCCGCGAACAGTGCCGCTGGTTCGGCGGCATGGTCGGCAACCACGTCGCCGACCTGGTCCGCCACTACGGCGAGCACTCCGACCTCGTCCCCGACGCCCTCACCGCCTACATCAAGGACCGCCAGGGCTACGACTACAGCCACCACGGCCGCGCCGGGAACCCCGACACGGCGTTCGTCCCCGACGAGATCGTCGACCGCTTCTGCCTGATCGGCCCGCCCGCCGCCCAGCTCGAACGCCTCGACCACCTCCGCTCCCTCGGCGTCGACCAGTTCGCCGTCTACGCCATGCACGACGCCATCGAGGACACCATCGACGCCTACGGCACCCACGTCATCCCGCAGTTGGCCGCGGACGGGACCCGTCCATGACCGGAACCGCCGCGATAGGGGGCGACGGCACCACGCCCGGCCGGCCGGGCGGTCCCCTCCCGGAACTCCGGCACGCCGACGGCCGGGTCGAGTTGGACCCGGCCGTCGAGGCCCTGCCCGCCAACGGCTTCACCAACGACGACCTGCGCCCCGTCCCGGTCGCCCGCCGCACCTGGACCACCTACAACTTCCTCGCGCTCTGGGTCGGGATGGCCCACAACATCCCCTCCTGGACCCTCGCCTCCGGCCTGGTCGCCCTCGGCATGGACTGGAAGCAGGCCGTCCTCACGATCGCCCTCGCCAACCTCATCGTGCTCGTGCCGATGCTGCTCGCAGGCCATGCCGGCACCAAGTACGGCATCCCGTTCCCGGTCTTCGCCCGCGCCTCCTTCGGCCTGCGCGGCGCCAACCTGCCGGCCCTCGTCCGGGCCGCGGTCGCCTGCGCCTGGTTCGGCATCCAGACCTGGATCGGCGGCGAGGGCATCTTCCTGCTCGCCGGCAAACTCCTCGGCGAATCCTGGCGCACGGCGAGCGAGTTGGGCGGCCACCCGTGGACGCAGTGGCTCTCGTTCCTGCTGTTCTGGCTGATCGAGATGGCCGTCATCGCCCGCGGCATGGAGACCCTGCGCCGGTTCGAGAACTGGGCCGCGCCGTTCGTCATCGTCGGCGCCCTCGCCCTGCTGGCCTGGATCACCGTCAAGGCCGGCGGGTTCGGCCCGCTGCTCGACCAGCCGTCCCGGCTCGGCTGGGACGCGGACTTCTGGAAGGTCTTCTTCCCCGCCCTGATGGGCATGATCGGGTTCTGGTCCACCCTCGCCCTCAACATCCCCGACTTCACCCGCTTCGGCGGCAGCCAGCGCGCCCAGATCCGCGGCCAGGCCCTCGGCCTGCCCACCACGATGACCCTCTTCGCGCTGCTCTCCGTCCTGGTCACCTCCGGCTCGCAGGCCGTCTACGGCGAACCGATCTGGGACCCGATCGCCCTCGCAGCCAAGATGGAGAGCCCGGTCGGCATCCTCTTCGCGCTGCTGACCGTCCTGGTCGCCACCCTGTCGGTCAACATCGCCGCCAACGTCGTCTCACCCGCCTACGACCTCGCCAACCTGCTGCCGCGCCTCGTCGACTTCCGCACCGGGGCGCTGATCACGGGCGTCGTCGGGATCGCGATCTTCCCGTGGAAGCTCATCTCCGACCCGCACGTCTACATCTTCACCTGGCTCGGCGTCGTCGGCGGCCTGCTCGGCACCGTCGCCGGCATCCTCATCGCCGACTACTGGCTGCTGCGCCGCACCAGCCTCCTGCTCGCCGAGCTCTACCGGCCGGGCGGGGCCTACTGGTACACCGCCGGCTGGAACTGGCGCGCCGTCGCTTCGCTGCTCGTCGGCGGCGTCCTCGCCGTCGGCGGCTCCTACGGCGGCCCGTTCCCGGCCGACGGGCTGATCCCGGCGCTCAAGCCGCTCGCCGACTACGGGTGGGCGGTCGGCGTGGCGTCGTCGTCGGCGCTCTACACGGTGCTGACGGCGGCCGGCCGGCGGACGCACCGCTGAGGGGGCGCAGGGGCGGGGTGGCGAGCTCCCGCCGCCCGCGGACCGTCGGTCACCGACGGGTGCTGCGCGCAGGGGAGTCGGCGATCCGGTCGACGGCCACGCCCGGCGCACCGGAACCACGGGGGCGCACGGGAGCGTCCCTGCGGGCAGGACGGTCCCGCCGGGGACCGCCGTAGCGGAGGGCGGGAGGACGCATGAGCTTTGTCGCGTGGGTTGTGCTGGGCCTGGTGGCCGGGGCCCTGGCCAAGCTGCTGCTGCCGGGTAAGGACCCGGGCGGCCTGGTGGTGACCACCCTGATCGGCATCGCCGGGTCCTTCGTCGGCGGCTGGATCTCCTCGCGGTTCCTGCACCGCGAGGTGACGACGCACTTCTTCGACCTGGCCACCTGGGCCTCGGCCGTCGGCGGCGCCCTGGTGCTCCTGATCGCCTACCGCCTCGTCTTCGGCAACTCCCGCCGCTGACCAGGGCCCACCGGGGCCCGGCGGAACCGGGCGGACCCGTCGCGGCTACCTCGTGGTGAGGCCGCCGAGGATGAGGTTCCAGAGGGCCTCGAAGCGGTCCTGGGCGTGCGGGTCGGACCACTCGGCCGCGTGGGCGGGGTCGTGGAAGTGCGCGGTGGCCTCGAAGACGGCGCGGGCGGTCGAGGCGATGTCGGCGGGCCCGAACTCCTCGGCCCGGACGCCGTCCCGGACGATCTGGCCGATCTGCGCGACCATCGTGTCGATGTGCGCCTCGACGGTGCTGCTGGTCTCGGCGACCAGCGTCATGTAGGTCGCGAACAGCTGCGGGTCGTCCAGCGCCTTCTTCCGCTTGGCGGCGAACAGCGTCGCCAGCCAGCGGTGCAGCCGGTCCGCGGCGGGGCCGGGCTCGGTGGCGATGAACTGCAGCTCGTAGTGGGCCTGGTCGAGCCACCGCTGAGTGACGGCCTCGCGCAGCGCCGCCTTGCTCGGGAAGAACCGGTAGACGCTGGTGTGGCTGACGCCGAGGTTGCGGGCGACGTCCACGACGGTGGCCTTGGCCGGGCCGAACCGCCTGAGGACGTCCTCCGTCGCGCTCAGGATCTGCTCGGGGGTGAGTGCGCTGTCCGTGGTCACGGGGAGGTACGTCCTTCGGGTGGGGCGTCCGCCGCCGGGGCGGCGGCGGACGGCGCTGCGGCCGGCGGGTGCGGCGCCGGTCGCCGGTCGGTGCCGGGGCTCGTCGGTGGTCGGAGGTGCGGTCCGACGGCCCGGACCCGGCGACGCCGACCCGCGGTGGTGCCGCGTTCAGTGCTCGCTGTCGAGGTGGGCCATCTGAGCGGCAGCGTACCTCTCCCCGGCGGCGGAACCGGCCGGGACCGCGGCCTCGATCGCGGCGAGATCGGCCGCGCCGAGCGTGACGTCCAGCGCGCCGAGGGCCTCGGCGAGCCGGTTGCGGCGGCGGGCGCCGACCAGCGGGACGACGTCCTCGCCGCGCGAGGCGACCCAGGCGATCGCGACCTGTGCGACGGTGGCGCCCCGCTCCGCGGCGACCGTGCGCAGCGCCTCGACCAGGAGGAGGTTGTGGGCGAGGTTGTCGCCCTGGAAGCGCGGGCTGTGGCCGCGGAAGTCGGTCCCGGCCAGCGCGCGGTCGTTGTTCCAGTGGCCGCTGAGCAGACCGCGCGAGAGCACGCCGTACGCGGTGACGCCGATGCCCAGCTCGCGGGCGGCGGGCAGGATCTTCTCCTCGACGGAGCGGGAGATCAGCGAGTACTCGATCTGCAGGTCGCTGATCGGGTGGACGGCCGCGGCGCGGCGCAGGGTCTCGGCGCCGACCTCGGAGAGGCCGATGTGGCGGACGTAGCCGGCCTCGACCAGCTCGGCGATCGCGCCGACGGTCTCCTCGACCGGGACGTTCGGGTCCAGGCGGGCGGGCCGGTAGATGTCGATGTAGTCGGTGCGCAGGCGGCGCAGGGTGTAGGCGAGTGCGGTCTTCGTGGCCGCCGGGCTCGCGTCGTAGCCGAGCCACTGGCCGTCCGGGCTGCGCTGGGCGCCGAACTTCACGCTGATCCGGACGCTCTCGCGGTCGCGGCCGCGGAGTGCGTCGTGGATCAGCAGCTCGTTGTGGCCCATGCCGTAGAAGTCGCCGGTGTCGAGCAGGGTGACGCCGGCGTCGAGCGCGGCGTGGATGGTGGCGATGCTCTCGGCCTCGTCGGCCGGGCCGTAGAGGTCGGACATGCCCATGCAGCCGAGGCCGAGGACGGAGGTGGTGGGGCCGGTGGCGCCGAGGGGGCGCTGCTGGATGCGCGGGCCGGCGGAGTGGGTGGTGGACATGCGGGGCTCCTGAAGGGAGGGGAGGGGGAGTGGTGTGCGTGTGGCGGGTGGCCGAGTTCAACTGTGCCACGGTCGCGAACAGATTTCAAAGTCTGTTCGCTGAAACTTGTCATGTGAACCTAGTGTCCGATCGACTGCGAAGTGTGATCATCGATGCGCCCGTCGACCGGCCCGCCGCCGGGGAACGTCGCGCCGTGCCGGCCGGCTCTCCGGGCCCCACGTCTCCTCGAAGTGACGCAACTGCCGGACCGCCGACCGGTGTCGAGCCCCGCGCCGCGCCCCCGCAGGCCCGGCCCGCGACCCGCCGACCTGGTACCGGGCGTTGAGCCGCTGTCACCCATCCGGCGTGGAAATGCCGCGCCTTGGCCGTTTGCGCTGCCAAACCCCGGCGAGGGGTTCATGGTGGAGATGGGCGCGATCCGGCGACCGCGCTCGCGCGCCGATCCAGGCCCGCGCGCCGTAGGCCCGCCGCCGTTCTCCGACGGGCACGCGAGGCAGGGCCCGGCCCTCGGCGCGCTGGGAGCAGGGCCACCTCGCAGGAAACCGAACGGTTCTTCTAGGCTCACATCTCGGCTTCCCTGTGGCGGTGCAGTCACTGCGCCCGCTGCTTCGAAGCCGCCGTCCACGGGGCCCCGGGCCGACCGGGGCTACCGGATCGAGCGAGGAGGACGCAATGCCAAGCACGCCGCCCAGCCGTTCCACCGGACTTGAGCCAGACGGGCCGTCCCGGGGGACCCCAGCTCCTGCCGGGTTCAGAGGGGTCATCGGGCGGAGCGGAGCGTCCGGGGCGACTCGGGCCGCGCGCTCCGGCCGACCGGTGCGACCGCTCAATACCGGCGGCGGCCGCGGAGGCGAGCGTTGAGTCCCCGAACCGTCCGGCCGCCCGTCGCGGAGGCCGTGACCACCGAACCCGCACGCACCCCGGCCGTCGTCTCCGCCGTCTCCGCTCCGTCCCTCAATGCCGAGGCGGGAGCGGCCGCCACCGCGGCCCCCACCGTCGCGGAGCCGTCCGACCCGGAGGCCGGCACTGCGACGGCCGTCCCGTCCGCCGGCACTGCGACGGCCGGACCGCCGGCCGCCGACGGGCCCACCGCGGCCCTGCCCGGCCTGCCCCAGGCGCTCAGCACCCGAGCCCGGACCCTGGCCGGCGCCGTCCGGCGCCGCTGCGCCGACCTGGCCCGGATCGAGTCGCCCAGCGGGGACGCTCCCCGACTCAACGCGCTCGCCGAGGAGTTGGCCGCCGGATTCCGCGCCACCGGGGCCACCGCGCACCGCGAGGCCGGTCCGGCCGGCGATCACCTGCTCCTCCAGTGGGACGGCCAGGACGAGAGCCTGCCGCACCTCCTGGTGGTCGGCCACCACGACACCGTCTGGCCGGTCGGCACGCTGGAGGACTGGCCGGTCACCGAACAGGACGGGATCCTCACCGGTCCCGGCGTGATCGACATGAAGGGCGGACTCGCCGTCCTCGAAGGTGCGTTCGCCCTGCTCGCCGACCTCGGCCAGCGCCCGCACCGCACCGTCCGGCTGGTCGTGGTCTCCGACGAGGAGGTCGGCAGCCCCGACGGCCGCCGCCTGGTCGAGCGCCAACTGCGCGGCGCGGCCGCCGTCCTGGGCCTCGAACCGCCCCACCCGGACGGCCGGCTCAAGACCGCGCGCCGCGGCAGCAGCCGGGTCCGGCTCACGGTCACCGGGCGGGAGGCCCACGCCGGCAACGACGCCGCCGAGGGCGTGTCCGCCGTGGACGAACTGGTCGACCAGCTGGTCGCGGTCCGCGGACTGGCCTGCCAGCCGGGCACCGAGCTCAACGCCGGGCGGATCAGCGGCGGCACCCGGGCCAACGTGGTCGCCGGCCGGGCGGAGGCCGAGCTCGGTCTGCGCTTCGCCACCGCCGAGGCCCAGCGCCGCACCCTCGACAACCTGGCCCGGCTCGCGGCGCTGCGCCCGGGGGCGCGGGTGCGGACCGAGGTGCTCTCCAGCCGTCCGGCCTGGCCGGAGCGCGCGGCGAACCCGCTGCTGCGGCACGTCCGGTCGCTCGCGGCCGTGCTCGGCCAGCAGCTGGACGGCGGCCCGGCGGGCGGCGCCGGGGACACCAATCTGCCGGGGTCGCGCGGGCTGCCGACGCTCGACGGCTTCGGCGCGGTCGGTGCGGGCGCCCACGCCAGGCACGAGCACATCCGGATCGACCAGCTGGCGCCGCGGATCGCGCTGCTGGCCGCACTCCTCGCCGTCCCGCTGCCCCGCCTGCGGGACCGCGCGGAGGGCTAGGCCCCGTCCGGTCCTAACGGGTCGGGTCGCACTCAGGGCCGGGCCGGCCGCGAACGGAGAACGGGCCCGCCGTCCCGGCAGCTGCCAGGACGGCGGGCCCGTCGGGTGCAGGGGGGCGCCGATGGACGTGGTCCCGGCCCGGCCCCCCGCCCGTCGGGCCCGGACCGGGCCTCCCGCGCCGGTCCCGCGCCCTCCCCGGCCCGCCTCCCTTGTCAGGGCGCCGCCTCACCGCGCACAATGGAACCGACCGAACGGTCAGTCGGTAGCGCGAGAGCCCGGCGGGCGGCACCGGAAGGACCCAGCCGCCCTGCCCGTCACGCCTCGCGTCCGACCGGCGACGCGAGACACGTGAGAGGGGACCGTGATGACAGCAGAGGTGGCCGAACCGGTCCCTGCCCAGACCCAGGAGGAGCTGTTCGAGGCGGTCGTCGCCGCCGAGCAGCGGATCGAGCCCCGGGACTGGATGCCCGACGCCTACCGGGCCACCCTGATCCGCCAGATCGCCCAGCACGCCCACTCCGAGATCATCGGCATGCAGCCCGAGGGCAACTGGCTCACCCGCGCCCCGTCGCTGCGCCGCAAGGCGATCCTGCTGGCCAAGGCCCAGGACGAGGCCGGTCACGGCCTCTACCTCTACGCCGCCGCCGAGACCCTCGGCGTCGACCGCGCCGAGCTCACCGAGAAGCTGATCTCCGGCCGCCAGAAGTACTCGTCGATCTTCAACTACCCGACGCTCACCTACGCCGACGTCGGCGTGATCGGCTGGCTGGTCGACGGCGCCGCGATCTGCAACCAGGTGCCGCTCTGCCGCTGCAGCTACGGCCCCTACGCCCGGGCCATGGTCCGGATCTGCAAGGAGGAGTCGTTCCACCAGCGCCAGGGCTACGAGCTGCTGATGACGCTGATGCGCGGCACCGAGGCCCAGCGCCGGATGGTCCAGGACGCGGTGGACCGCTGGTGGTGGCCGTCGCTGATGATGTTCGGCCCCTCGGACGGGGACTCGCCGAACACCGCCCGCTCGATGGCCTGGCGGATCAAGCGGCACACCAACGACGAACTGCGCCGGCGCTTCGTGGACATGACCGTCCCGCAGGCCGAGCACCTCGGCGTCACCCTGCCCGACCCGGAGCTGCGGTGGAACGAGGAGCGCGGCGGCTGGGACTTCGGCGAGCCCGACTGGTCCGAGCTGACCCGCGTGATCCACGGCCAGGGCCCGTGCAACACCGAGCGGATCGAGCGCCGCCGCGCCGCCCACGAGGACGGCGCCTGGGTGCGCGAGGCCGCCACCGCCTACGCCGGGAAGCGCCGCGCCGAGGCCGGGACCCGCACCGCCGACGAAGCCCAGAACACCCCGGAACAGGAGAACGGAAAGTGACCGAGTCCAAGGCCGGCTGGCCGCTGTACGAGGTGTTCGTGCGCCCCCGGCGCGGGCTGAACCACGTCCACGTCGGCTCGCTGCACGCGGCCGACGACCGGATGGCGCTGCTCGCCGCCCGCGACCTCTACACCCGGCGCAACGAGGGCGTCAGCCTCTGGGTGGTCCGCTCGGACGCGATCACCGCCTCCACGCCGGACGAGCGGGACCCGTTCTTCGAGCCGAGCGGCGACAAGGTCTACCGGCACCCGACCTTCTACGACATCCCCGAGGATGTCCCGCACATCTGACGGGGAGCAGCAGAACCATGACCGACGACCACGTCTACCTCAGCCTCTCCGAGGCGTCCCCCGAGCCCGAGGGCGAGGGCCGCTGGGCCTACGGCACGGGCTTCGCCGACCCGCTGCTCGGGGTCGACACGGCGGTGCCGGCCGGCCTCGACGGCGCCGACCTCGCCGCGTACTGCCTGATGCTCGGCGACGACGCGCTCGTCCTCGCCCAGCGGCTGATCGAGTGGTGCACCCGGGCGCCCGAGCTGGAGGAGGAGGTCGCGCTCGCCAACCTCGGCCTCGACCTGCTGGGCCAGGCCCGTCAGCTGCTCACCCGGGCCGGCCAGGCGGACGGCTCCGGCCGCACCGAGGACGACCTGGCGTACTGGCGCGAGGAGCACGAGTTCCGTAACGTCCGCCTGGTCGAGGCGCCCAACGGCGACTTCGCGTACTCGATCGCCCGCCTGTTGCTCTTCGCGACCGCGCGCGGCGCGCTGTACGAGGCGCTGGCCGGCCACGCCGACCCGGTGCTGGCGGCGGTCGCCGCCCGGGGCGTCAAGGAGCTCGCGTACCACCGCGAGTACGCCACGGCCTGGACGCTGCGGCTGGGCGACGGGACGCCGTACTCGGCGCAGCGGATGCAGGCCGGGCTGGACGCGGTCTGGCCGCTGCTGGAGGAGCTGTTCACGGCGCACCCGGTGGAACTGCGGGTCGGCGTGGACCCGGCGACGCTGCGCGAGCCGGTGCTGCGCTCGCTCGCCGCCGTGCTGGCCGAGGCCGGACTGGCGGTGCCGGAGGTGCCGGGGCTGGCCACGATCGGCGGCCGGGCCGGCCGGGACGGCGTGCACACCGAGGCGCTCGGGCTGCTGCTGGCCGAGCTGCAGGTGCTGGCCCGCGCGCATCCGGGGGCGACGTGGTGACCGGCACGGCGGCGACGGCGCGGGAGCGGGCCTGGGCGGTGGCCGCCGAGGTCCCCGACCCCGAGCTGCCCATGCTCACCCTCGCCGACCTGGGCGTCCTGGCCGAGGTGGAGGTCGCGGCCGCGGGTACGGTGCCGGCGGGGACGACCGAGGTGCCGGCAGCCCCCGCCGAGGCCGCGGTGACCGCCTGGCTGACGCCGACCTACTCGGGCTGCCCGGCCGTCGCCGAGATGGCGGCCGACGTGGACCGCCGCCTGCGCGCGGCCGGCTACGCGGACGTCCGGGTCAGGCTGCGGCTCGACCCGGCGTGGTCCACCGACCTGATCACCGCCGAGGGCCGCCGCAAGCTCGCCGAGGCGGGCATCGCTCCGCCGCGCTCCGCGGCGGAGCGGGCGGCTCCGGCGGCCTCCGCCGGCGCCTCGGCGACCGGCACCGCCTCGCCCCTGCTCACCCTCGGCCCCACCCGCCACCTGGTGCCCTGCCCGCTCTGCGGCGGCACCGACACCGAGGAACTGTCCCGATTCGGCTCCACCGCGTGCAAGGCGCTGTGGCGCTGCCGCGACTGCCGCGAGCCCTTCGAACGCGTCAAGGAGATCTGAATGGCCGCCGGTCCCGCCAGCACGGCCCGCCCCACCGAGACCGGCGGTCCGGCCGACCCGGTCGCCGCCGACACCGCTGCTGACGCCGGTGCCGACGCCGGCGCCGCCCCCGGTGTCCGGCCGGCCCGCCGTCCGGCCTTCCACCACCTGCGGATCGCCGAGGTGGAGCGGCTCTGCGAGGACGCCGTCGCGGTGACCTTCGCGGTGCCGGACGGGCTGGCCGACGCCTTCGCGTTCAGCCCCGGGCAGACGCTGACGCTGCGGCGGGTGGTGGACGGGGTGGACGAGCGCCGCTCGTACTCGATCTGCGCCCCGGTCGGCGGACCGCTGCGGATCGCCGTCCGGGAGGTGCCCGGCGGGCTGTTCTCCCGCTGGCTGGTGCGTGATGCCGGGGCCGGGGAGGAGGTCGAGGTGCTGACCCCGACCGGGCTCTTCACCCCCGAGCTGGGCGTGCCCGCCGACCACGTGCTGCTGGCGGCCGGCTCCGGGATCACCCCGATGCTCTCCATCGCGGCCTCGGTGCTCGCCGCCGACCGCACGTCCACCGTCACCCTGCTCTACGGCAACCGCCGCAGCGACACGGTGATGTTCGCCGACGAGCTGGCCGACCTGAAGGACCGCTACCTCGGCCGGCTCCAGCTGGTGCACGTCCTCTCCCGCGAGACCCGGGACGCCGAACTGCTCAGCGGGCGCCTCGACCCGGAGCGGGTCGAGGCGCTGCTGACGGCGCTGGTGGACGTTCAGCAGGTCGGCCACTGGTGGCTCTGCGGCCCGTTCGGCATGGTCGCCGGGGCGAAGGAGCTCCTGGCCGGCCTGGGCGTCCCGGCCGAGCGGGTGCACCAGGAGCTGTTCCACGCCGAGGACGAGCCGATCACCGAGCGCGCCGACGAGCCCGGCGCGGAGGCGGCGGATGACCGACCGCACAGCGAGGTCACCGTCGTGCTCGACGGGCGCGGCAGCACGCTCAACCTCCCGTGCGACCGCTCCATCCTGGACGGCGCGCAGCGCTCCCGCCCGGACCTGCCGTTCGCCTGCAAGGGCGGCGTTTGCGGCACCTGCCGCGCCCTGGTCACCGAGGGCGAGGTGGAGATGCGGCGCAACTTCGCGCTGGAGGAGAAGGAGGTGGCCGCCGGCTACGTCCTGACCTGCCAGGCCCGTCCGGTCACCGACCGGGTGACGGTCGACTTCGACC
The DNA here is from genome assembly GCF_044747365.1 of Kitasatospora sp. NPDC090091. NCBI lineage: Bacteria > Bacillati > Actinomycetota > Actinomycetes > Kitasatosporales > Streptomycetaceae > Kitasatospora > Kitasatospora sp. NPDC090091. The sequence goes on along the minus strand of NZ_JBIVDY010000007.1, from coordinate 350,314 downwards.
GCTGACCGCTGACCGCTGACCGGCGGCCGAGCCCGAGCCGGTCAGCGGGCGGCGACCGCGGCCGGGGCCGCGAGGGCGGCCGACGTGTCCGGCCGCGGCCCCTCCGGGGTCGGGGCGCCGAGCAGGCCGACGATGTCGGTCACGGCGGCCCGGCCCGCCCGGTTGGCGCCGATGGTGCTGGCCGACGGGCCGTAGCCGACCAGGTGGACGCGCGGATCGGCGGTCGCGCGGGTGCCGGTGAGCGCGATGCCGCCACCGGCGGAGCGGAGACCGAGCGGCGCGAGGTGGCCGACCTCGGGGCGGAAGCCGGTGGCCCAGACGATCGCGTCCACCGCCAGCTCCTCGTCGCCCCAGGCGACCCCGTGCTCGGTGAGGCGGTCGAACATCGGGCGGCGGTGCAGCGCGCCCAGCTCCTCGGCGCGGCGGTAGGCGACGGACGGGCCGAGCCCGGTCACGCTCACCACGCTGCGCACCGGCAGGCCCTGGCGGACGCGTTCCTCGACCTTGGCCACGACCGCGCGGCCGTACTCGGGGGTGAACGGGCCGTCGTGGAAGACGGGCGCGGTGCGGGTGACCCAGACCGTCTCCCCGACGGCCGCGACCTCGGACAGCACCTGGATCGCCGAGGCCCCGCCCCCGACCACCAGGACGCGCCGGCCGGCGAACTCCTCCGGGCCCCGGTAGGCGGCGTAGTGCAGCTGCCGGCCGGCGAAGTGGCCGGGGTAGTGGGGCAGGAAGGGGCGGGTCCAGGTGCCGGTGGCGTTGATCAGTGCGCGCGTGGACCAGGTGCCGCGGTCGGTCTCGACCAGCAGGCGCTCGCCCGGCGCGGCCTCGTGCCCGCTCGCCGGCGCGCCCTCCGTCCGGCTGTCCGACCGCACGTCCGACCGCACGTCCGGCAGCGCGTCCGTCCGGGCGTCCGGCCGGTCGGACGCGGAGCGGACCGCGAGGACGTGGACGGGGCGCACCACCGGGAGCGCGTGCCGGGCCTCGTACGCCGCGAAGTACCCCGGGACGACCTCGCGCGCGGGGGCGTCCGGGTCGGGCTCGGGCAGCTCGAAGTCGGGGAGGTCGTGGAAGCCGTGCACGGTGGCCATCCGCAGCGAGGGCGAGCGGTGGGCCCAGGCCCCGCCCGGCGCGTCGTCCGCGTCGAGCACCACGAAACCGCCGTCGGAGCCCGCCCGATAGGGGGCGAAGCCGCGGCGGCGCAGGTGGTAGGCGGCGGACAGGCCCGCCTGTCCGGCACCCACCACCACGACGTCCACCCGCGGGAGCTCGCCGCTCCGCTCTCCCCCGCCGTTGGTTGCACCGTAAACAGTCACGCTGGTGAAACATCCGGCCGAGCGGGAGTGTTCCCCTGGCGCGCCGGTCGTCCGGCCCGGTGCGCACGCCGGGCGCGGCGGGCGCGCACGCCCGCGCGGAGCCCGCCCGGGGCCCGAGCCGGTGGGCGGCGGATCAGGTCGCCGGGGAGATCACCACGGCCGTGCCGTAGGCGCAGACCTCGGTACCGATGTCGGCCGCCTGTGTGACGTCGAAACGGAACATGAGGACCGCGTTGCCGCCCCGCGCCCTGGTCTGCTCGACCAGCCGCTCCATCGCCTCGTTGCGGCTCTCCACCAGGGTCTTCGTCAGACCCCGCAGCTCGCCGCCGACCAGGGACTTCAGGGACGCACCGATCTGGCTGCCGACGTGCCGGCTGCGGACCGTCAGCCCGAAGACCTCACCGATCACGTGGTCGACCCGGAAGCCGGGGATGTCGTTGGTGGTCACCACCAGGACCTGGGCGTCCGGGCGCTGCCCGCCGCCGAATTCGTCGATGTTTGCCATGGGGCCATCCTGCGGGCTGTCCGCAGCCGCTGCCCAGAGGCGTGGCCGGGAGGGCCGGAGATGGCCTGGAGTGGGCGCTGTCGAGCCGGACCGGACCGCACCGGTGATCGGGCGACGGAAAAGCCGTACCGTAGCCCCATGGGCGAGCGAAGCGATCATCCACAGGGGCCGGGCGCGGCCGAGGACTCGGGCGCGCAGGAGATCGAGGCGACGGTGGTGCTGGGCCTGCGGATCACCAACTGGCCGGCGTTGCGCGCGGCCGCGATCGCGGCCGTGGAGGAGCTGGACTTCGAGGGCATCGACCCGGCCGGCCAACGCCGCGAGCTGCTGCGCGAGGTGGCCGAGGACGCCAACGCGGCGCTCGGCGCGCTGCTCCACCCGGACCGGCTGGTGGCGGCGATCCCGGGCGTCGAGGCGATCGGCGGCACGCTGGAGATCAGCGTCACCGAGGACTTCGCGCCCGACTTCGCCGAGCTCTTCCCGCTGGACGGCGACGAGGAGGACGGCGGCGCGGCGGGGGACTGGACGCTCACCCCGCGGACCGCCTGCCTGCTCCACGCCCAGCTGCTCGGCCTGGCCGACGCGGCGTACGACGACCTGGAGGAGCACCAGGACGAGCCGGTCGTGGACGGCGAGGAGGGGGACTGGACGGTCTTCGGCCGTCTGCCGCAGCGCACCTGGCGCATGCACCGGGGCTGGCGGCGGTCGATGGCCCGCGCCTTCGACGACCTCGCCGACGACCTCGCGCTCGGCGAGTGGCCGCTGCCGCGCTGCCTGGCCGAGGAGATCGCGCTGCGGATGGCCCTGGTGGACGCCCGAACGCTGCTCGGCGCGCAGCCGGAGTCGGTCGCCGACATGATGGGGGACCTGCCCGCCGACCTCTACGACTACGACTGGGACGGCTGTCAGGACGAGCTGTTCGGGGCCTACGGGCCGGACGACGGGGATCCGGAGCTGGACTCGGAGCAGCGCACCGAGCTGCAACTGGCGGCGACCCACCCGGAGGGGTGGTTCCTCGGGTACGAGGACGCGGAGGAGCGGGACGGGCAGCGCGGCTACCGGCGCTGACCGGCCCGACCGGGAACTGCGAACTGCGCCGGACCGGCCGGGAGGCCTCCGGCTCCCGCGGTGGGCGCGTGCCCGAGCCGTTCCGGCGGCGCGGCGGGCCGGCTCCGCGGTTAGGCTGCGGACATGTCCGAGATGTCCGACCGTGAGAGCCGGCCCGACGCCGACCGGGCCGCCCACGTGCCTGCCGGCGCCGACCGCGCCGCCCCCGACCCGGCCGCCGCCGACCCGGTGCTGGAGCGGCTGGCGCTCGGCCTCGACGGCGTGCAGGCGGCGCAGCGCGGGCGGACGGCGGAGGCCCGGGAGAGCTTCGAGCAGCTGTGGGACGCCCTCGGCGAGAGCGGTGACGTCTTCCACCGCTGCGTCCTCGCCCACTACCTGGCCGACCTGCAGGACGACCCGCACGCCGAACTGGAGTGGGACCGGCGGGCGCTGGCCGCCGCCGACTCGCTGACCGCCGAGCGGGCGCAGACCTACGAGTCCGCCCTGCAGGTCCGCGCCTTCTACCCCGCACTGCACCTCAGCCTGGCCTCCGACCACCTCAAGCTCGGCGAGCCCGACCGGGCACGCGAGGAGTTGGAGCGGGCGGTGCGGAGCCTGGACGCACTGCCCGAGGACGCGTACAGCGCCGGCATCCGCGCCGCCGTCGCCGAACTCCGGCAGCGCCTGCACTGACCCCGCGCCCGGTGCCGAACGGGCTTTGCGCCCGGTGCCGGGCGGACGCCGCGCCCGGTGCCGGGCCGAGGCCTCCGCAGGCCGCCCTGCCGGGCATCCGGAGGCCGTTGTTCAGCGTTTTTGTTCAATGACCGAGAGCCGAACTCGAACAACCCCGGTGCGCTACACCTGGAGCGCAGCACCGACCGGCGATGGGGAGAGTTCGGCAGATGACGACGCTGTGCATCGGAAACAACCGCACCGAGGAGATGGTCGGGGACCTCACCGGGATGACGCCGCTGGAGCGGGCGTTCGCCGGCTGCGGGGCCCAGCGGATGCTCTGGTTCGCCGAGGACGGTGACGTCCTGGTGCTGCCGTGGGAGCCGGAACCGGCCTACCTCGCGTACGTCACCGGGCTCACCGGGACCAGGGCGGAGAGCCTGACGGTGGTCGTGCCGCCCGCGGGCCCGGACGGCGAGGACATCCTCACCCCGGACCGCCTCGCCGACCCGGGATTCCGCCGGGAGCTGCGCCGCGTGCTGGCCGGACGGCCGGTGGGGCGGGTGCTCGCGATATCGCCGAACGCGGCCGTGGTCGACCTGGCCGCCGCGATCGGGGCCGAGGACGCCGTGCCGGGGCACGCCTTCGCCGCGCAGGGCGGCAATGCGCTGGTGAACAGCAAGGCCGTGTTCCGGGCGCTGGCCGCCGGGGCCGGGGTGCCGGTGTCGCCCGGGACGGTGGCCACCTCGCCGCAGCAGGTGGAGGCGGCCGTGAACGGGCTGCTGGAGCAGGGCCACAGCGTCATGGTGAAGGTCGAGTACCAGGCGGGCGGCTTCGGCAACGAGGTCCTCACCCGCGCCGAACAGGTCGCCCCGGCCGGCGCGCAGCGGGCGGTGGAGCTGGCGGACGCCGATGCCGTGGCCGCGTACGTGGCCGAGCGGTGGCAGTGGCTGACCGGTGGCCGCAACCAACGCGTCGTCGTGGAGCGGTACTTCGCGGACGCGGTGCCGCTGTACGCGGAGTTCTCGGTCGGCGACGGCGGCTCGGTGCTCTCCGGTTGCGGCGAGATGGTGATGGATCCGGTGGTGGTCGGGGAGATCACCCCGCCGGTCACCCCGGACGCCGGTGTGCGGGCCGAACTCGTCGACCAGGCGGCGCGGTTGTGCGAGTCGCTGCGGGTGCTCGGGTACCGGGGGACGGTCAGCGCCGACGCCTTCCTCACCCCCAAGGGCGAGTTGTACTTCAGCGAGACCAACGGGCGGCTGACCGGCTCGACCCACCTGCACGACGCGTTGTTCGCCCGCCTGGTCGGGGCCGAACACCGCGCCGACCGGGTGATCCTGGAGCTGGCGGGGCTGCACGTGCCGTCCTTCCCGGAGGCCGTCGCGGCGGTCGGGCGGGCCGGGCTGGCCTTCGACCCGCGGACGCGCACCGGCGTGGTGTTCAGCGCGGACTTCGGCCCGGCCGACGGCTCGGTGATGTACTGCGTGGTCGCCGAGGACGCGGCGGCGGCCCGCGCCGCCGAGAGCCGTCTGCTCGCGTTGTTCGCGCAGTGACACGCGACGGCGAACGGGTCGGCCCGGGCGCCCCGGAGGGTGACCCCGGCGGCGGCACCGCGGCCGTCGGCCCCGCCGGCGGGCCCTCGGAGATGCGTGCCGCGGTGATCCGGTCCTATGGCGGGCCGGAGGTCCTGCGCACCGAGACCGTGCCCGAACCCGTCGCCGGGCCGGGCCGGGTGCTGATCGACGTGACCCTGGCCGGTCTCAACTACGCGGACCTGCACTGCCGTGAGGGGTCCTACGGACGCTACCCGCTGCCCGCCGTGCTCGGCGCCGACGTGGTCGGCCGGCGGCGCGGCGACGGCCGGCGGGTCGCAGCGCTGCTCCGCTCGGGCGGCGGCTACGCCGAAGTGGCCTGCGCCGATCCGGCGTTCACGGTGGAGGTGCCCGACGGGGTGAGCGACGAGCAGGCGCTGGCGCTGCTGGAGCAGGGGGCGACGGCCTACGGCGCGCTGACCCTGCTGGGGCGGATCCGGCCGGGCGAGCGGGTCGCGGTGACGGCTGCGGCCGGCGGCGTCGGGCACCTCGCGGTGCAGCTGGCCCGGGAGTTGGGCGCGGGCCGGGTCCTCGGCGTGGCCTCGACCGAGACGAAGCGGGCGTTCGTCCGCTCGCTGGGGGCCGACGCCGTGTTCGACCCGGCGGACCCGCGGCTGGCCGAACTGCTCGGCGAGGCGGGCGGCGTGGACCTCTTCGTGGACTCGGTCGGCGGCGGGGTGCTGCGCTCCGGGCTGGCGGCGCTGGCGCCGTTCGGCCGACTGCTCTCGGTCGGCGCCCGCGGCGGTCCCGAGGAGTCGTTCTCGGTGGCCGAGCTGGCCGAGGGGTCGGTCGGCGTGCTCGGCTTCTGGCTCCAGCACGTGCTGGACGACCGGGCGTTGTTCGCGGACGTCGCGGCCCGCCTGTTCGGGCTGGCCGAGCGGCGGCGGCTGGTGGCGCGGATCGACCGCGTCGTCCCGCTCGCCGGGGCGGCCGCCGCGCACCGGGCGATGGGTGCGCGCGAGACGATGGGCAAGGTGCTCGTGGACGTGCGGGCCTAGCGCGAGGCGCGGGCTGCGGAGTCCGGCGAGCGGATCCACGGATCCGTCCGCCGGACTCCGCCCAGCGGGCGCCCTGCCGCCGGTCAGTAACCGGCGACCTCGTCCAGGCCGTGGCCGCGCAGCGGGACCAGGAAGCTGCGCTCGAACACCACCACCACCTCGCCGGTGGACTTGGTCCCGGTGGTGCGGCAGCTGACGATGCCCTGCCCGGCGCGGCTCTTGGAGAGCCGCTTGGCCAGCGTCTCGGTCTCCGCGTAGAGGGTGTCGCCGGTGAACACCGGGTGGGTCATCCGGATGTTCTCCCAGCCGAGGTTGGCGATGGTCCGCCCGCTGGTGGAGCGGGCGGTCATGCCCCCGACGATGCTGAGCGTCACCAGGCTGGAGACGATCGGCCGCCCCCACGGGGTGTGCTCGCTGTACGCGGCGTCGATGTGCAGCGGCGCGTCGTTCATGCTGAGCATGCTCATCAGCACGTTGTCCAGCTCGGTGACGGTGCGCCCCGGGCGGTGCTCGACCACGTCGCCGACGGTGAACTCCTCGTAGTAGCGGCCGACCACCTCGCGGTAGCGCCGCTGCCCGATCCGCCGGTAGCCGGCCGGCTCGGGTTCGGGCGCGGCCGCGTCCGGGAGGTCGCCGGCGGCCGCGGGGCGCAGCTCGGGGGTGCGGTGGTCTGCGGACAGGGGTTCGGGCATGGTGCGGGTGCTCCCAGGTGTCAGAGGTCGGCGGTGAGTTCCTTGACGTGGCCGGCGAACTCGGTGATCAGGCGCTCGTCCATGTCGGCGCGCATCATCAGCCGCAGTCCGGCCTCGCCCTTGGGGACGATCGGGAAGAACACCGCCGAGCTGTAGAAGCCGCGCTCGAAGAGCTGGGCGGAGAGCTTGACCGCGCGCTCGGCGTCGCCCACGTCCACGCGCCGCACGGGCAGGCCGTTGCCGGCGAAGCTCGTCGGCAGGAGCTCGTCGAAGAGCTCGATGTTGCGGTTCAACCGGCCCTGCAGCTCGGCAAGTTCGGGCGAGCGGTGGATGGCCGCGCTGCCGAGCGAGGCGCCGACCAGCGGGAGCGCGACGTTCTGCGACCAGCCGACCGGGCCGGCGTGCCGGTGCAGGAACTCGAACTGCTCCCGGTTGCCGAGCATGGCGATGCCGCCGCCGGTGCCGAAGCCCTTGCCGAGACTGGCGACGATCACCGTCCGCGGGTTCATCTCCAGCCGGGACCGGACGAAGCCCTCGCCGCGCTCGCCCATGATGGAGAGCGAGTGGGAGTCGTCGATGTAGAGGAACAGCCCGTAGCGGTCCTGGAGTTCGAGCAGGCCGTCGAGCGCCGCCGCGCCGCCCATCGAGTACGCCCCGTCCGCCACGTAGGCGACCCGCGGGTACTTGCGGCAGATGTCCTCCAGGTAGTCCAGGTCGTTGTGGGGGCAGTTGAGGACCAGCGCCTCGTCCGCGCAGATCGGCTTCACGTAGGCCATGCAGAAGTGGCAGAACCGGTCGAAGACCATCACCCGGGGACCGTCGGTGCTGCCGTCGCAGCGGTCGTTCAGGTGGCCGGAGGCGACCAGCGGCAGGATGCCGGCGGTGAGCGAGGTGCAGGAGGCGCCGGGGAGGATGTGCGCGCCGAACAGATCGCCCAGCTCCTCCTCCAGGCGGACCAGCAGGTTGTGCCGGATCCGGGTGGTGGAGGTGACCAGCCAGGTGCTCCGGGACTCGGTGAGCGCGTCCACCGCGCCGGCCGCGACCTGCGGGTGGTTGTTCAGTCCGAGGTACGCGCAGGAGACCATGTTGGCGAACTCGTGGCCGCTCTCGCGGACGATCAGCCGGTTGTTGGACTCCGAGTCCACCTTGATGCCGATCAGGCCGTTGGCGCCGGCGGCCTGCCAGACCGGATCGGCGGTGGCGAGCATCGCCGCCGCGTTGCGGTAGCGGCGCGGGCCCTGGACGGACTCCGCCGGCTCGGTTGCCTCGGTCATCGTCAGTTCTCCTTCGTCTCGTTCGGTTCGGGTGGGGCGAACTGCTCGATCAGGCGCTGCGAGGCCTCGAAGAAGGGCATGCCGACCATCACGCCGTCCACGACGGTGACCGAGCGGCCGTTCTCCCGGCCCGCCTCGACCACCCGGCGGGCCCGCTCCAGCAGTTGCTCGTCCGGGCTGAACGCCTCGTTGATCAGGGGGAGTTGGCGCGGGTGCACGGCGATCTTGCCGCTGAATCCGAAGTCCCGCGCCAGCGCGGCCTCGTGGCGCAGCCCGGCCAGGTCGGCGACCTCGAAGAACGGCGCGTCCATCGCCTCCACCCCGGCGGCACGGGCGCTGTTGACCAGCCGGCCGCGGGCGTGCGCGAGGGCGTCCCAGGAGAGCCGGGCGCCGACCGCGAACGCGTAGTCGGCCGAGCCGAAGACCAGTCCGCGCAGCCGGTGGCCGGCCGTCGCGATGGCGGGGGCGTGCTCGATGCCCAGCGGCGTCTCGACGACGGCGAGGAACTCCGTGTCCGGGCAGTCCGGTCCGAGCGCGCCGGCCGCGATCTCGATGTCGCGGGGGGACTCCGCCATCGGCACCAGCACGATGTCCGGCTTCACCCGGTAGCGGCTGATCGCGATCAGGTCGCGCAGACCGTCCGGCCCGCAGAGGGCGTTGATGCGTACGGCGCTCCGGGCGAGCTTCGTGGTCGGCAGGTCGAAGAACTCCTCGGCGAGCCGGCGGGCCTCCTCCTTCCGTGCGGGCGGGACCGAGTCCTCCAGGTCGACCATGGCGATATCGGCCCCGGACTGATGGCTCTTGGCGTACCGCTCCACCGCCATCGCGGGTGTGGACAGCAGGGAACGGCAGTACCGCGTGAACTTCATGGGAAATCTCCGAAGTCAGCGAAGTCTGCGGCTCCCGGTTCTATCCCACCGGCATTGTTCGGCGCCGAGCGACTGGACATTGAACATCAACTCGGAACAACCGGCTCGTGCGTCCCATTGTTTGACGCCAACGGTGCTGCGCATGATGAATCCGGGGGATGGACACCGGAAGGTCGCCACTTCGACGGAGAAGAGGACTGCAGTGCCGCGTCGGGAGAGTCCGCTGGACGAAGGGGATGGGCCGCTGCTGCGGTTCGCGAGCGATCTACGGGCGTTGCGGGAACGGGCCGGCAGCCCGCCCTACCGCCAACTGGCCGTCCGGGCGCACTGTTCGGCGGCCAGCCTCTCGGTGGCTGCGGGCGGTCGGCGGCTGCCCAGCCTCGCCGTGACGCTGGCGTACGTCCAGGCGTGCGGCGGGGACGTCCGCGAGTGGCAGCACCGCTGGCAGTTGCTGGCGGCCGTGCTGGCCGCGGACACCGCCGCGCGGCGGCGATCCCAGGACGCCGGGCGGGCCCCCTACCCCGGGGCGGCGGCCTTCGAGGCGGTGGACGCGGAGCGGTTCTTCGGGCGCGAGGCGCTGCTGGACCGGTTGGTCGGGCTGCTCGACGAGCGGCGCCTGGTGGTGGTCACCGGGCCGTCCGGCGTCGGAAAGTCCTCGCTGGTCCGGGCCGGGCTGCTCGCCCGGCTCGCCGGGGGGCCGGCCGCCGGCGGCGTCCGGGGCGCGGGCGGCGGGGTGCCGGGGGAGGACGCGCCGGGCGGCGGAGTGCCGGGCCGTGGGGCTCCCGGCGGTGCGGGCGCGCACGGCGGAGCCGCCGGCCGGAGGCCCGGGCGGGGGAGCGGCCGGGGGCCGGGCGGGGCGGACACCGTGCCGGTGGCCCTGCTCACCCCCGGGGAGCGCCCGATGGAGGCGTACATGCTGGCGTTGGCCCGGCTCGGGCAGCGAGCCGGGGAGGCGCGAGGTGCGCGCGGCGGCCGGGCGGCGGGGGCGGGCCCCGCGGGCCCGGTCCTGGTGGTCGACCAGGGGGAGGAGTTACGCACGCGCTGCCGGGACGCCGCGGAGCGCGCGCGCTTCCTGGACACCCTGGTGGCGGTCGCGGAGGGCCGGGCGGACGGCCCCGGGGCCGGCGGACTCGGTGCCGACGGGATCGCGGCCGGCGGACTCGGGGCGGACGCCTTCGGTGCAGACGGGCTCGGCGGACCCGGCACCGGGCCCGCCGGGCTCGGGCCGTGCCGGGTGGTGCTGGTGCTCCGCTCCGACCAGGTGGCCGCGCTCCAGGCGGAGCACCGGGGGCTGGCCGCGGTCGTCCACGGCGCCGTCCTGGACGTCGGCCCGCCGGCACCGGACGAACTGCGCCGGGCGATCACCGAACCGGCGCTCCGGGCCGGCTGCACCGTCGAGGGCGCCCTGCTCGCCGTCCTGATCTCCACCGCCGCCCGACAGCCCGGCGCACTGCCGCTGCTCTCGGCCGCCCTGTTGGAGACCTGGCGCAGGCGCAGCGGCAACGCCCTCACCCTGGCCGGCTTCCAGGCCACCGGCGGGTTCGAGGGAGCGCTGGCCCGGACGGCCGAGGCGTTGTTCAACGGACTGGACGCGGCGGACCGGGAGCGGGCGAAGGCGGTCTTCCTGCGGCTCGGCGGCCGGCCGCCGACGGGAGCCGGCGGCGACGGGGCGCACCAGCCCGTCGGACGGCGGGAGTTCGACGATCCGGGCGTTCCCGGGGTGCTCGAACGACTGGTCCGGGCCCGGCTGGTGGTCCTGGACCGGGACACCGTGGAGCTGGCCCATCACGCGCTGCCGCAGGCCTGGCCCCGGCTCCGCGACTGGCTGGCCGAGGGGCGGGAGACGATCGTCGAACACCGCCGGCTCACCGAGGCGGCGCACAGCTGGGCGGCGGCCGACCGTGACCCGGAACTGCTCTACCGGGGTGGACGGCTGGAGGGGGTGCGACGGCAGGTGGCGGCCGGCGAGCTGGTGCCGGGCGGCGTCGAGCGCGCCTTCCTGGCGGCCGCCGTCCGTGCGGCGGCGGCCGACCGGCGCCGGGCCCGGCGGCAGAGCCTGGCCGTGGCCGGGATCGCGGCGGCCGGTGGGGCGCTGCTGACCCTGGCGAGCGGGAGCCGGATCCGCCGCGTCCTGCGGGTTTGATCAGCGTCGGGAAAGCGGCGTTGAACAACGGGCCGGTCAATCACCGGGCCGATCGGGCGGAGCCGGGAATGTCGATCACTCCCTTGCGTGGCCGTCGGGCGGCCGGGTAGCTTGGCGATCGATCCCGGCTCACGCAATCCGTGAATTCGCCTGTCCGGCCGGTGATTTCCCGTCCGTCGCGGCCGGCCTCGGCCGGGTCGGCGGTTTCTCCGAGGTTCGAGGTAATTCCGTCGCAGGAGCGGGCCGTTCGGTATCCGCTTCCGCCGGATGTTCTCGTTCTTCCCCGCCGGTACCGATGTTCGGCCGATTCCGGCTGCCCGCTGTTCGCTGTCCGATCCGTTCCGAATCCACGCTGTTCCGCCACGTGTCAAGGGGGAGTCATGTCCGAGTCGACGCGCCCGGTTGCGCCGGCCCGTCCGGTCCACAGCTGGGACGAGTTCACCACGCTGCGCGAGGTGGTGGTCGGCACCGCCGTGGGCGCCCGGCTGCCCGAGCAGACCGACCCGTCGTCCTGGCTCTCCTGCTTCCCGAAGACCGGCGCCGCGGAGCTCGCCGCGATCGAGGTCGGCGCCTACCCGCAGCAGGTCGTGGAGGAGACCGAGGAGGATCTCGACGCGCTGGTCGCCACCCTCCGCGGGCTGGGCGTGACCGTCCACCAGCCCCGAGTCGTCGACCACGCGGCCGCGTTCTCCGCGCCCGCCTGGAAGGCCGACGGCGGCTTCCACTCCTACTGCCCGCGCGACCTCACGCTGGTCGTCGGGGAGACGGTGATCGAGGTGGCGAGCCCGATGCGCCACCGCTACTTCGAAGTGTTCGGCCTGCGCGACCTCTTCCAGGAGTACCTGCTCGGCGGCGCCCGCTGGCTCTCCGCGCCGCGGCCCCGACTCGACGACGGGCTCTTCGAGTTCGACGCCGACGGCCTGCCGCTGCTGGGCGAGGCCGAGCCCGTCTTCGACGCCGCCAACGTGCTCCGGCTCGGCCGCGACGTCTTCTACCAGGTCTCCCGCAGCGGCAACGAACTCGGCCTGAAGTGGCTGGAGTCGACGCTCGGCCTGCTGGGCGACCTCAGGCTCCACCCGCTGCGCGACATCTACGGCTACACCCACATCGACAGCACCATCGCGCTGCTGCGTCCGGGGCTGGTGCTGCTCAACCCGGAGCGGATCAGCCCCGAGACGGTGCCCGAGCCGCTGCGCGGCTGGGACATCCTCTGGTGCCCGCCCGCCGAGCCGTCGGCGGACTCGCCCGAGCACGCGCTCAGCGAGAGCTGGATCAGCATGAACCTCCTGATGATCAGCCCGGACACGGCGATCGTGGAGTCGGGGCAGCACAGCCTGATCAAGCAGCTGGAGCACGCCGGCATCACCGTCCTGCCGCACCGGCTGCGGCACTCGCGGGTGCTCGGCGGCGGGTTCCACTGCGTGACACTGGACATCCGGCGCGACGGCGGACCGGAGGACTACCTCTCCTGATCCTGTCCCCGGGCCGGCCGCGCCCCTTCCCCGGCGGCTCCGGCTCCGGCCGTGGCCGCGCCTGCGGTGATCGTCGCGGAGCGGGGGCTGGCATGCTTGACGGGTGACTTCTCCGTTCGATGCTCCCGTCCCTGCCCCTGCTCCCGAGGACCGCGATGCGCGGCCGCAGTACGTGCTCCCGCTGCTCGTCCGGCTGGAGAAGGCGACTCCGCCCGGGCGAACCGACGCACTGGAGACCTCGGCGCGCGCCGTGCTCACCCTGCTGGCCGACCCCCGGGTCACCGAGGAGGACGGCGAGTGGGCGGAGCAGGTGGCGGCCTGGGAGGATGCCCGGATCCGCAAGGTGGTCCGCCGGGCGCGGGGCGGCGAGTGGCGCAAGGCCGGCGAGCTGCCGGGCATCACGGTGACCGGTCAGGAGGCCGAGGTGCGGGTGTTCCCGCCGGTCCCGCTCGACGGCTGGCCGAAGGAGCTCGCGAAGCTCCAGGTCTCCGGCACCGACCTGGAGGAGACCGGCCCGGTGGAGGGCGCCGAGGCCGGCATCCCGGTGCTCTGGCTGAACCCGGAGCTGGAGATGAGCGCCGGCAAGACCATGGCCCAGACCGGCCACGCGGCCCAGCTCGCCTGGTGGCGGCTGAGCGACGCGCAGCGCAAGGAGTGGGCCGAGTCGGGCTTCGCCCTGGCGGTCCGCACCGCCACGCCCGACGCCTGGGCGGAGCTGGTGGCGAGCGGGCTGCCGCTGGTCCAGGACGCGGGCTTCACGGAGATCGCCCCCGGGAGCTGCACGGTCGTCGCCGACCACCCGGCACTGCGCGGGTGACGCCGCGGGCCGGAGACGGACGGCAGCGGGCAGCGTCCGCACGCTGTTCGCTGCCGTCCGTCGGCGTCCCTCGGTGTCCCCCGGCGCCCGTTCAGGCGGCGTAGCGGCGGATCGAGCGCAGTCCGCCGTAGGCAGCGGCGGCGGTCCAGAGCGCCATGATCAGCAGGGCGGTCCAGTGGCCGTAGTGGACGGCCGGGTCCATCTGGGTCTGCATCGCGTACAGCCCGGCCCGGTCGGGGAGGAACCGGCCCACCTCGCTGACCCCGGGGATCGCGGCCAGGAAGGTCGTGCCGAGGAAGAGCATCGGTGTCAGCACGCCGAGCGCTGCACTGAAGTTGCGCATCATGGCGGTCAGGCCGAGGCAGAGCATCACCAGCAGCGGGTGGTAGAGCACACCGGCGAGGAAGCTGCGCCCGAGGCCCGGGGTGGACAGGTCGAGGCCGACGGTGGTGGCGACCGCGAGGAACGAGCCCGCGGTGGAGACCAGCCCCACCAGCAGCCCCAGACCGGCGCCGACCGCCAGCTTCGCGCCGTAGAGGCGCCCGCGCCGGGGGACGGCGGTGAGCGAGACGCCGATCATGCGGGTGTTGAACTCCTGCCCGAGCAGCAGGACCCCGATGCAGGCGACGGCGACGTGGCCGAAGAGCAGGCCGTAGTAGATCCCGCCGGCCGGGTCCTCGCCGGGGGTGTGGTCGACGGTCCCGTACGCGATGTTGACGAGGACGGTGATGCCGACGGTGAGTGCGACGGCGACGAGCGGGGTGATCCACTGGGACCGGAGCGTGGTGAACTTGACCCGCTCGGAGCGGAGCACCGCAAGGGCGGAGGTCATCGGCTTCCTCTTCTGACTGGTTCGGGTGACGGGCGGCGGGGAACCTCAGGCGGCGTGGCGGCGGATCGAGCGGAGCCCGCCGCAGGCCGCGGCGGCGGTCCAGAGGGCCATGATCAGCAGCCCGGTCCAGTGCCCGTAGCCGACCGCCGGGTCGTCGGCGTAGCGCAGCGCGTACTGGCCGGCGCGGTCCGGGAGGAACTGCACCACGTGCCGCACGCCCGGCACGGCGGAGAGCAGCGGCGAGAGCAGGAAGACGGTCGGCACCAACAGGCCCATGGCCGCGGTGAGGTTGCGCATCACGGCGGTCAGCCCGAGGCAGAGCACCGTCAGCAGCACCGGGTAGAGCACTCCGGCGGTGGCGCTGCGGACGAAGGCCGGGCCGTCCCAGGCGCCGGGTGTGAAGGCGGCGTACCCGGCGAAGGAGCCGGCCGTCCCGACCGCGCCGACCACCAGGGCGACGAGCGCGCCGACCGCCAGCTTCGCGCCGTAGAGGCGCCCGCGCCGGGGGACGGCGGCCAGCGAGATGCCGATCATGCGGGTGTTGAACTCCTGCCCGAGCAGCAGGATCCCGAAGCAGGCGAGGGCGGCCTGGCCGAAGTTGAGGCCGTAGTGGATGCCGACGCCGGGGTCGTCGGTGAGGCTGGCGTCCGCCCCGCCGACCGCCGCTGCGACGGCGGTGCCGACCCCGGCGGTGAACAGCGCCGCGAGCACCGGGGTGATCCAGAGCGAGCGGAGGGTGGTGAGCTTGATCCGCTCGGCGCGCAGGACGTCGAGCAGACCCGGCGCCGTGGCCGCGCCGAGGACGGAGCGACCGGTCGTGGTGGCCGTGACCGCCGGCACGATCGGGGCGCTCATGCCGCCACCGCCCGGTACTCGACGCTGTCGGCGGTCATCCGCATGAACGCCTCCTCCAGGGAGTCCTGTTGGACGGCGATCTCGTACAGCACCACGCCGTTGGCCGCCGCCAGGGCGGCGAGCTGCTCGGGTTCGGCGCCGCTGACCTCCCACGCGCCGCCGTCCACCGGCTCCGCGTCCAGGCCGGAGTCGCGCATCAGGGCGGACAGCTTCTCCGGGTTGACCGCACGCACCCGGATCCGGGTGCGGCCGTGCCGGTCGATGAACTCCGCGGTGGCGGCGTCCGCCAGCAGCCGGCCCCGCCCGATCACCACCAGGTGGTCGGCGGTGAGGGCCATCTCCGTCATCAGGTGCGAGGAGACCAGCACCGAGCGCCCCTCGGCGGCCAGGCCGCGCAGCAGCGTGCGGATCCAGCGGATGCCCTCCGGGTCGAGCCCGTTCACCGGCTCGTCGAGCATCAGCACCGGCGGGTCGCCGAGCAACGCGGCGGCCACGCCCAGGCGTTGGCGCATGCCGAGGGAGAAGCCGCGGATCCTGCGGTCGGCCGCGTCGGTGAGGCCGACCTGGGCGAGCACCTCGTCCACCCGGCGCCTCGGCAGGGCGTTGCTCGCAGCGAGCCAGCGCAGGTGGCCGCGTGCCGTGCGACCGCCGTGCACGGCCTGCGGGTCGAGCAGGGCGCCGACCCGGCGCAGCGGGTCGGGCAGTTCGGCGTACGGGCGGCCGTCGACCAGGGCGCGGCCGGCCGTCGGCCGCTCCAGCCCGAGGACCATCCGCATCGTGGTGCTCTTGCCGGCGCCGTTCGGGCCGAGGAAGCCCGTCACCACTCCGGGCCGGACCTCGAAGTCGAGGTCGGCGACCACCCGCGTGCCGTCGTACTCCTTGCTGAGGCCCTGGACCTGGATCACGGTCGTTCTCCTGTTCGCTCTGCCTCCGGCGCCGTCTGCGGTGGCGTCCCCGGGGTGGTCACCATTCGACCGGAGCGGACCACCTCTGCGGATCCCGCCGGGGAGTGGACGGCCCTCCCTCCCGAGAGGGAGGCCGCCCGCGCCGCTGACCTGGCAGGATGGCCGAATGCCCCGTATGTTCGCGCCCCTGCTGAGCGCCGCCGCCTACGCGCGGCTGATGCACCTGCTCATCGGCTGGATCTTCGTCGGCGTGGTCCTGATGGTCTATCCGGGGACGGCCGGCCCGACCCTCGGCGGGATCCTGGCGCGGGCGGTTCCGGTGGACGTCGCCCTGCTCGTCCTGGCGGCCCTGGTGCCCGCGATGCGCCGGGCCGAGGGCGTGCAGGCCCGGCTGCTGCTGATGCCCGACCGGGAGCAGGACATCGCCGCCGAGCCGGCCCGCAGCTGGGCCGACCGGCGGCGGACCGCGGTGTGGCTGGTCGGGCGGACGGCCCTGGGCTCGGCCGTCGGGGTGGCCTGCATCCTGGTGGCGATGGCCGCCGTCGACCTGGTCGTCCGGCCGGAGCCCGACCTCTACGGTGTCCGGTTCCCGGCCCGCACGGGCCTGTCGTGGTACCAACTGCTGGCGCCGGTCCTGCTGTTCGGCCTCGGCTGGCTGATCGTATGGGCCGGGAGACTCCAACTGGCCATGGCCATCAGGCTGTTGGGTCCGTCGCAGGCCGAGCGGCTGGCCGCCGCCGAACTGCGGGCCGAACGGCTGCTGGAGCGCAACCTGTTGGCGCGCGAGCTGCACGACTCCATCGGCCACGCGCTGACGGTGACGGTCATTCAGGCCGGTGCAGCGCGTGAGGTCGGCGATCCGGCGTTCGTCGCCAGGGCGCTCGAAGTCATCGAGGAGACCGGGCGCCGGGCGATGGACGACCTGGAGCGCACCCTCGTCCTGCTCCGCGACACCGGCGACCGCCCCGGCGGCGGAGGCCCCGCCGCCGAGGGCGGGGACGCCCGCGAGCGCCCCGGCATCGAGCAGCTCCCCGCGCTCTTCGAGACCGCCCGCTCGGCCGGCAGCCAGGTCGAGGCGTGGATCGACGTGCCGTCCGGGAAGCTGCCGGGCGTGCTCTCCCGCGAGGGCTACCGGATCGTCCAGGAGGGGGTCACCAACGCCCTCAAGTACGCGCCCGGGCAGCCGATCAGCGTCCGGATGGCCGTGCGCGAGGGCGCGTTCGAGCTGCGCTGCGCCAATGCCGTGGGCCCGGCGGCGCCCGGCCGGTCCACCCCGCGCCGGGGCGGGAAGGGACTTCGCGGCATCCGGGAACGGGCCGTCCTGCTCGGCGGCGAGGCCTCGGCCGGGTCGGACGCGGAGTCGGGCGAGTGGGTGCTGGCCGTGCGCGTCCCCCTACGCTTGGGCGCGTGATGATCAACATACTGCTGGCCGACGACGAGGAACTGGTCCGGGCCGGCCTGCGGGCCGTCCTGGAGGCCCAGGGCGACCTGAAGGTGGTCGGCGAGGCCGCCGACGGGGCCGAGGCGGTTGCACTGGCCCGCGAACTGCGCCCGCACGTGGTGCTGATGGACGTCCGGATGCCGGGGACGGACGGCTTGGCCGCCACCCGGGCGCTGGTCGGGCCGGGCAGCGGCGCGGCCGCGGGCGACGGACGGTCGGAGCAGGCCCCGAAGATCCTGGTCGTCACCACCTTCGAGAACGACGACTACGTCTACCAGGCGCTGCGGGCCGGCGCCGACGGGTTCCTGCTGAAGCGCTCGCGCCCCTCCGAGATCGCCCAGGCCGTCCGGCTGGTCGCTGCGGGCGAGTCGCTGCTCTTCCCGGCCGCGATCCGGCGCCTCGCCGTGGGCCAGGGCAACCGCGCCGCGCGCGAGACCCTGGAGCGCGCCGCCCTGACCGGGCGCGAGGCGGAGGTGCTGCGCCTGATGGCCCGCGGACTGGCCAACGGGGAGATCGCCGAGCAGCTGTTCCTCGGGGTGCAGACGGTGAAGACGCACGTCAGCAGCGTCCTGGCGAAGCTCGGTGCCCGGGACCGCACCCAGGCGGTGATCGCCGCGTACGAGGCGGGCTTCGTGGAGCCCTCGGAGTAGGGCCCGATCGGGGGCGTTCGGGCGTTCGGGCGTCCGCCGGCCCCGGCCCCGGCCCCGGCCCCCGCCGCCCCGCGCCGGGGCGGCGGGGTTAGGCCGGGTATGCGTGCGTCTGGGCGGCCTTGACCGAGGCCCAGACGGTGGCGCCCGGGGCGAGGTCCAGCTCGGCCGCGGCGGCGGGGGTCAGATCGGCGGCCATCGGCACGGCGCCGGCCAGGTCGGCGCGCACCTGGTCGCCGTGCAGGTCCAGGCCCGCCACCTCCAGCTCCCAGACGTTGCGCGCGCTGGACTGCGGCTTCTCCCGGTACAGCGTCACCGCCGACGGGGGGAAGGCCACGAAGGCGGGGCCGGACAGCTCCTCGGTGGTGGCCAGCTCGGTACCGTCCGCCAGCGTGACCCGGTGGCCGTCCGCCGTGCCCTGGTAGAGGTTGAGGCCGACCAGGCGTGCGATGTAGTCGGTGCGCGGCCGGCGGGCGATCTCGGCCGGGCTGCCGGACTGCACCTCGCGCCCGTCCTCGATCACCACCAGCCGGTCGGCCAGCACCATCGCGTCCAGCGGGTCGTGCGTCACCAGCACCGCCATCGCCTCGAACTCGGCGAGGTGGCGGCGCAGCTGCGAGCGGACGTCGAGGCGGGTGCGGGCGTCCAGGGCGGCCAGCGGCTCGTCGAGCAGCAGCAGCCGGGGCCGGACGGCCAGCGCGCGGGCGAGCGCCACCCGCTGCGCCTGGCCCCCGGAGAGGCGGCCCGGCCGGACGGTGGCGTGCTCGGTCAGGCCCATCCGCTCCAGCCAGTCGGCCGCCTCGGCGCGCGCCTCGCGCTTGGGCCGACCCTGGCAGCGCGGGCCGAAGGCGACGTTGTCGAGCGCGCTGAGGTGCGGGAAGAGCAGGTAGTCCTGGAACACCACGCCGACCGGGCGCTCCTCGGCGGGGGTGTGCAGCCGCTGGGCCGGTTCCTCCAGGACGCGGCCGTCCAGGTGCAGGTGGCCGCCGCTGAGCGGGAGCAGGCCGGCGAGCGCGCGCAGGGCGGTGGACTTGCCGGCGCCGTTCGGTCCGAGCAGGGCGACCACCTCGCCGGGGGCGGCGGTCAGTGCGAGGTCGAGGCTGAAGGCGGTGCGGTCCACCTGCAGCCGGGCGTCGAGGGCGGGGGCGGCGGCAGTCACGGTGTGGGCTTCCAGGGCGTCGCAGGGCTTGGGGTCGTCGCGGGGGCGGGGGGAGCGCTCACGAGGTCGACAGCCAGCGTTCGCGCAGCCCGGCCAGGACGGCGACGGAGACCACCAGCAGCACCAGCGAGAGTGCGATCGCCGCCTCCGGGTCGCGCTCCATGGCGAGGTAGACGGCCAGCGGCATCGTCTGCGTCCTGCCCGGGAAGTTGCCCGCGAAGGTGATCGTCGCCCCGAACTCGCCCAGCGCCCGCGCCCAGGCCAGGACGGCGCCCGCGCCGATGCCGGGCGCGATCAGCGGCAGGGTGACCCGACGGAAGGCGGTCAGCCGCGAGGCCCCCAGGGTGGCGGCCGCCTCCTCGTACCGCGGGTCGGCGGCCCGCAGCGCGCCCTCGACGCTGATCACCAGGAACGGCATCGCCACGAACGACTCGGCGACGATCACACCGGTGGTGGTGAACGGCAGGGTGATGCCGAAGGCGGAGTCCAGCCACGAGCCGACGATGCCGCGCCTCCCGAGCACCAGCAGCAGAGCCACACCGCCCACCACCGGCGGCAGCACGAGGGGCAGGGTCACCAGCGCCCGGACGAGCCGGCGCCCGGGCAGCTCGGTCCGCGCCAGCAGCCAGGCCAGCGGCACCCCGAGCACCAGCGACACCCCCGTCGCCGCCGTGGCGGAGACGAGCGAGAGGCGCAGCGCGTCCCAGACCTCGGTGCTGGTGAGCTGGTCGGACAGGCTGCTCCAGGGGGCCCGGATCAGCAGCCCGACCAGCGGCAGGGTCAGGAACGCCAGCCCGAGCAGCGCCGGGAGCAGCAGCGCGACCGGAACGCGGTTTGCGCGCCGCCGCCGGGGTGGCAGGCCCGTACCCGGGACTGCCACCCCGGCATCCGGCCCGGTGGTGCGGGGGCTCACGGCGCCTGGAACCCCGCCGCGGTGAGCACCTGCTGCGCCTCGGCCGACCCGATGTAGGCGACGAAGGCGGCTGCGCCGTCCTTGTTCGGCGCCTTGGCCAGGGCGGCGATCGGGTAGTCGTTCACGGCCTTGGCGGCCTCGGGGAAGTCCACGCCGTCGATCTTCGCAGCATCGGCCTTCACATCGGTCTTGTACACCAGCGAGGCGTCGACCTCGCCCAGCTCGACCTTGGTGAGCGCGCCCTTGACGTCCTGCTCCAGGGTGACCGGGGTGAGCTCGACGCCGGCCGCCTTGAGGGCCGTCTGCGCGGCGGCGCCGCACGGCACCTCCTTCGCGCAGAGCGCGACCTTGACGCCGGGGGCGGAGAGGTCCTTGAGCCCCGCGACGTGCTTGGGGTTGCCCTTGGGCACGGCGATGGTGAGCGTGTTCTTCACGAAGGTCTTCGGCGTGCCGACGGCGCCGCCCGCGTCACTGACCGTCTTCATGGTGGCCGGGCTGGCCGCGGCGAACACGTCGGCGGGGGCGCCGGAGTTGATGCTGGTGGCGAGGCTGGAGCTGCCGCCGAAGTTGAACGTGACCTTGGCGCCCGGGTTGGCGGCCTCGAACTTCTTGCCGAGCTCGGTGAAGCTCTCCTTGAGCGAGGCCGCGGCGAAGACGGTGATCGCGCCGGAGGCCTTCGGAACGTCGGCCGAGGCGGCGGTCGAGGAGCCGGCGCCCGCGGTGGCGCCGGCGGACGCGGTGCCGGTGGCGCCCGAGGACTTCGTGTCGCCGTCGCTGCCGCAGGCGGTGATCCCGAGGCTGAGGACGAGAGCCGCTGCGGCAACGACGGCGAGTCTGCGGGTGCGGGCGGTGGGCGTGGTGTCGGTGCTCATCGTGCTATTCCCTCCGGGGCGCGCCGGACGGGGCGCGGTGTCACGTCCGCAGGTGCGGCTGATATGGCGATCATAGTGCCGCAAATACCAGCGGAATATCGCCTGTTTCATCGCACAGGCGAGGGTTGCCGGCAGCCCGTTCCCTGCTGTCGGAAGGCTCAAACCGGGTCTCTGGTCCCGCACAGCAGGGCCGGTGGGCGCGGGGTGCTCCCCGGTGCACTGCGCCACCTTCCCTTGATGACGGCACGTCAGTTTACTGGTGGGTACACCACCGCACAGGAGGCCCCGATGACCGCTGCCGCCGTCCGGATACCCGGACCGCCCGGACTCCCGCTGATCGGCTCACTGTTCGACCTCACGCGCAGGCCCTTCCGGACCTACCTGGCCGCCCGGCGCGACTACGGCGACGTGGTCCGCTTCACGGCCGGGCCGCCGGGGCTGCGGACCGAGTTCTTCGCGGTCTTCTCGCCGGAGGGCGCCCAGCAGGTGCTCGGCGGCGAGGCGTCCAACTTCCGCAAGGAGAACAACTTCTACGAGGAGCTGCGGACCAGCGTCGGCAACGGCCTGCTGACCAGCCAGGACGGCGACTACCAGCGCCAGCGCCGCCTCGTCCAGCCGTTGTTCACCCGCCGCCGGGTCGACGGCTACGCGGCGGCGATCGGGCTGGAGGCGCGGACGCTGGCCGAGCGCTGGCGGGCGGTGCCGGACGGCGTGGTGGACGTGGCCGACGAGATGTCCCGGTTCGCGCTGCGCACCGTCGCCAGGATCCTGTTCGGGGCGGACGTGGAGGAGGCGGTCGCGGTGGTGCACCGCAGCTTCCCGGTCCTCGGCGAGTACGTCATGGAGCGCGGCTTCGCGCCGGTCCGCCTGCCGCGGGGCTGGCCGACCCCGTCCAACCGGCGCGGCGCCGAGGCGCAGCGGGACCTCTACCGGGTCTGCGACCGGATCATCGCCGAGCGTGCCGCCCGCCCGGCGCGCGCCGGGGGCGGGGCCGAATCCGGGCCGGACGCCGGCCCCACGGGCGAGGACGCGTCCGACGACCTGCTCGGGCTGCTCGCCGGGGCGCGGGGCGAGGGCGGCGAGCGGCTCGACCCGGCCGAGCTGCGGGACCAGGTGCTGATCTTCCTGCTCGCCGGCCACGAGACCACGGCGACCTCGCTCGCCTTCGCGCTGCACCTGCTGGCCAAGCACCCGGAGCAGCGGCGGCGGGCCCGGGAGGAGGCGGAGGAGGTACTGGGCGGACGCGAGCCGGCCGCCGCGGACCTCGAGGCCATGCCGTACGTGACCCGGGTGGTCAAGGAGGCGATGCGGCTGTACCCCGCCGCCTCGCTGCTCGGCCGGCGGGCGGTGGCCGAGACGGTGATCGGCGGGCTCGTCGTGCCGGCCGGAGCGCAGGTGGTGCTGGCGCCGTGGGTGACGCACCGGCATCCGGACCACTGGGAGGAGCCGGAGCGCTTCGACCCGGACCGCTTCCTCCCCGAGCGGGAGCAGGGTCGTCACCGCTACGCCTGGTACCCGTTCGGGGGCGGCCCGCGCGCCTGCATCGGGCAGCACTTCTCGATGTTGGAGTCGGTGCTCGCGCTGGGGGTGCTGCTGCGCGGCTTCGACTTCGAGGCGGTCGACCGGGAGGTGGCGGTCGGCCAGGGCATCACGCTGCAGGTGGACGGTCCGCTGCGGATCCGCCTCGTGCCGCGGTCGGCCCCTTGAGGCCGGTCCCCTGAGCTCGGCCGCTTGAGCCCGGCCGCTTGAGCCCGGCGTGCTTTGCAAAGTGCGATGGCGCTTTGCAAAGTGCCGGTGCAAAGGGCTGGGGCCGGTCGCCGGTCGCCGGTCGTTGCGAGGTGCCGGCCGGGGGCGGACGGGCCGGGCCGGGGCGGTGCGCGCGGGCAGAGGACCGGCCCATTCGAGCACAGCCGCCGTGCGCGGTGGGCAGCTTTTCACATCTTCGCGAGGGCTCTTCGGTGCCCCCGATAGCGTCCCACGCACCCTGAACCGGGTGCGCACGTGCTTCTGGCATATGACAAGCGATCAACCCTCCGGCCTGGTCCGGACCCGTCGCCGTCCGCCGACCGCGTGGAGTCCGTCCGGTGCGGGGAGCCCGGGCGCGCAGCGTGAACCGCCCGGGCCCGACCGGTCGACCGGAGGTCCGATGGGCACGATGAATCACTTCAGCTTCGGCTGGCTCACGCCCGCGCTCTCGTACGTGGTGGCGTGCGCCGGGGCCGCCCTGGGCCTGCGCTGCACACTGCGCGGTCTGGCCGCGACCGGGGCCTCCCGCCGGAACTGGCTGCTGACCGCGGCCGCCGCGATCGGTTCCGGGATCTGGACGATGCACTTCGTCGCCATGTTCGGGTTCGCCGTCGACGGCACCGAGCTGCGCTACAACGTCCCGCTGACCGTGCTCAGTCTGCTGGTGGCCGTCCTGGTCACGGGCCTCGGCATGTTCGCCGTCGGCCACGGGCGGCACCGGGGCCTCGCCCTGCTGACCGGCGGGCTCACCACCGGACTCGGTGTCGCCGCGATGCACTACCTGGGCATGGCCGCGATGCGGCTGCACGGCGGTCTGCGCTACGACGCGGGCACCGTCGCGCTCTCCGTCCTGATCGCGGTCGGCGCCGCCACGGCGGCGCTCTGGGCGGCCGTCACCATCCGCAACGTGTACGCGGCCGTCGGCGCGTCGCTGGTGATGGGCCTCGCCGTGAGCTGCATGCACTACACGGCCATGGCCGCCATCCACGTCCACCTGGAGCCGGCCCGGACCGGCCTCGGCGGGGCCGCGCCGATGGAGTTCGTCTTCCCGCTCGCCGTCGGGCTCGGCTCGTTCCTCTTCCTCACCTCGGCCTTCGTCGCGCTCTCCCCGACCGCCCAGGAGCGCGCCGCCTACCGGGAGGCGGGCGAGCTCACCATCGAGGAGTTCCCGACCGCGCCCGTGCGGCCGGCACCGGGCGACCACGACCGCGCCGCCTGAGCCGCGAACCGGCAAGCCGGGACCGGCGGCCGACGGACCGGCGGGCGGCGGCGTACCGATCGAAGAGCTTCCGGCGGTGGGTGGGCCGCCGCCGGATGGAGGGGCGTTGCTGCCGTTCGGCGCCCGGGGCGGCGACCCCGGGGTGCTGCGTCCCCTACCGTTCCGGGCCTCGGGTGCCCGGGAGGACGGTCCGGCTGCGGACGCGGGCCAGGGTGTCGCCCGTCGTCCGCAGCCCGGTCCGAACGGCCCGAAGGCTTCGAACCGCCCGAACCGCCCGGCCGCCGCGCCCGCGCCCGCGCTCCGAGGCGGCCACACGGGGCCGGAGGAGCTGCCGCGCCGCGTTCGGCAGGCGAGCCTCGTCCCCCAGCTGCGCGAGGCCCCGTCCCGCCCCGGCGGGGACGGCCGCCGCATCACCGCCGCCGCCGCCGCGCCCGCGTCCGGCCGGAGCCCGGAGGCGGCCCGCGCCGCGCTGTCCGCCTTCCAGTCCGGCTGGGCCCGCGGCCGGCGTCCGGACGACGGCCGCGGGAACCCGGACGGCCGCGAGAACCCGCACGGCGACCGGGCCCGGACCCGGGCCGACGCCGACCCGCGTCGGGACACGGCCCCCGCACCGCACCACCCGTCCCTGCCACCGCAGCACACCGAAGGAGACCGCCCATGATCGGCACCACGCACCGCGCGGGAGAGCTCGACTGGCTGCTCGACGAACTGGTCGCGCGGGTGGCCGAGGCCCGGTTCGCCGTGATGCTCTCCGCCGACGGCCTCGCCATGGGGACCTCGGCGGGCCTCGGCCGCGAGGACGGCGAACACCTGGCCGCCGTCGCCTCCGGCTTCCACAGCCTGGCCAAGGTGGCCGGCCGGCACCTCGACGCCGGCGAGGTCCGGCAGACCATGGTGGAGCTGGAGCGCGGCTTCCTGTTCGTGGCCGCTGCCGGCGAGGGCACCTGCCTGGCGGTGTTCTGCACCGAGCGCGCCGACCTCGGCCTGATCGCGTACGAGATGGCCAGACTGGTCCGCCGGGTCGGCGAGCACCTGTTCACACCCCCGCGCAGTGCGGACGGCGGGTGAGCGGCGTGCCGCACCCGCAGCGCCGCAACCCGCTCGCCGCCGCACTCGGAGCGCGCTGGTACGACGACGAAGCGGGCCCGCTGGTCCGCCCGTACGCGGTCACCAGGGGCCGGACCAGGCCCAGTGGGCGCGAGTTCGACCTGATCGCGCTGGTGGTGACCGACCTGCCGGATCCCGCGGAGGAGCCCGGCGCGCCGGACCTGCCGGTCGGCCCCGAACAGGCGGCGATCCTCGACCTGTGCCGGGGCGACGGGCTGTCGGTGGCCGAGCTCGCCGCCGACCTCGACCTGCCGCTGGGCGTGGTCCGGGTGCTCCTCGGCGACCTGCTGGCGGCCGGGTCCATCCGGGTGACCCGCCCCGTCCCGCCCGCCCTGCTCCCCGACGAGCGCATCCTCCAGGAGGTCATCGGTGGACTCCGCGCACTCTGACAGCTCACGCCCCGGCGCCGGGCGGGACAACGGCCGGGCCTCCGACGGCGCGGTCGGCGCGGCAGGGGCCGACGAGTCCGTACTGGCACTGAAGATCCTGGTCGCGGGCGGCTTCGGTGTCGGCAAGACCACGCTGGTGGGCGCGGTCAGCGAGATCCGGCCGCTGCGCACGGAGGAGCGGCTCACCGAGGCCGGGCGGGGCGTGGACGACCTCGGCGGCGTCGAGCGGAAGACCACCACCACCGTGGCCATGGACTTCGGTCGGATCACCATCCGTGAGGGCCTGGCCGTCTACCTCTTCGGCACGCCGGGGCAGGACCGGTTCTGGTTCCTCTGGGACGAGTTGGCGCAGGGGGCGCTCGGCGCGGTGGTGCTGGCCGACACCCGCCGGCTGACCGACTGCTTCCCGGCGGTCGACTTCTTCGAGCACCGCGGCATCCCCTTCGTGGTGGCGGTCAACCGCTTCGCCGGCACCCGGGAGTTCGGTGTCGAGGACGTCGCCCGGGCGCTGGACCTGGAGGCCGGCACACCGGTGGTGCTCTGCGACGCCCGCCTCCGCGCCTCGGGCAAGGAGGTGCTGATCAACCTGGTCGAGCACGCGGGCCGGGTGCACGCGGCCCGTCTGCCGGCGGACACGGCGCCGCTGCAGCCGTAGCCACGCCGGACGCCGGAGGCCGAGGCCCGGGAGGGCCGGGACGGCCGGGAGGGGTGCCACCCGGGGTGGGTGGCACCCCTCCGTGCTTCCACGCGGGCAGGCCGGCTCAGCCACGGCGCAATTCCCGAGCCCCGTACGGCCGATGACGAATTGCACACGAATGACTGCGCATCGTGAGATGGCGAACTATGATGTGATCTGCATCACATGACGGTTGGTGTTGAATCGCCGACCGGTGCCTTCGGCTGTCGATTTCCGAGGGAGCGTCATGGAATTCGTCCGTCAGTGCCGAGGTGGAGGAAGACCGGACACCGCCGCCGGTGCCCGTTCCTCCGAACAGGACCCCTCCGGGCGGGACTCCTCCGAGCGGGGCCCCTCCGAACACGGCCCCTCCGAACGGGACCCTTCCGGCCGCGACCGGGCCGGGTGGGACGCCTCCGGGTGTGGGCGGTCCGGATGCGGCCGGCCGGCGGGTGGCCGGCCTGATGCGGGCGGAATGCGGTCGGGATCGGACACCGCCCGATCGGAAGGCGTCGAAGCGGCGGATTTCCATCGGGCGTTCACGGAAATGCTGCCGAGGCTCCACCGGGCGGCCGTCTCGCTCACCGGGAGTCCGTTCACCGCCGGCGACATCGTGCACGACGCGTATCTGCGGATCGCCCGCCGTCCCGAGCGCTTCCTCGGCCATCCGCAGCCCTATGCGTACGTGTTCACCATCATGGCCAACATCCTGCGCGACCAGTGGCGTCGGGAGCGGCGCCGACCGGTCGTCCCGGAACCGCTGGAGGGCGCGCGGGTCGACGCGGAACCGTGCGGTGGCGGGTTCGGGGAGCTGCAGGCCCACTGGGAGGTGGTCCGCCTGCTGCGCCGCCTGACCGCCAAGCAGGCGCGCGTCGTCCTGCTGGTCGACGTCGACGGCTACAGCATCGACGAGGCCGCGGCGCTGCTGGGGGTGCACCGCTCCACGCTGGCGGTCACCCGTCGCCGGGCGCTCCGCCACCTCCGGACCTTCCTCGAAGGGGAGCGCGCCGGCGGCGGCGACCAGGGAGGTGGCGGGGGACGCGGCGGGGGAGGCGTCGACGCGGGGCGGTGGCGCGCGGGCCGGGCGCCCGGGGCCCCGGCGCCGCCCGACGCACCGAGCTGACGGCAAGTCAGCTGATGCGGGGCCCCGGCCCGTACGCTGAAAATCGTGATCACGTACCAGGAGCACCGGCTCCGCACCCTGGTCGAGGGCGGCCGCTGGCACGACCTGCTGGCCGTCTACCGGCAGGTCCGGGCCGCCGCGGTGGCGCGCGAGGGCGAGGAGGCGGCGGTGGTGGAGACCGCCCTGCTCGGCCACCTGATCGCGTACGCCGCACCGCCCGAACTGGCCGTCCGTCTGTTCGACGCGGACGGCGGCCCCGGGACCTCCGCCGGGGTGGTGGACCACGACGCCGGTCCGCTCTGGGAGGTGCTCGCCACCCGGCACTCCTGGCTGCGGCTGGCCCCGCTGCTCGGCCCGGCCCCGGTGCGGCGGCTGGTCGCGCAGACCCGGGTGCTGATCGGCGAGGACCTCTCGTACGGGGCGGAGACCGACCCGGAGGGCGTTCCGCTGCTGCTGGAGCCGTGGGAGGCGGTCGGCTGGGGTGAGGGCGTGCGGGTGCGCGACTACCTGCCCGGCGGCGGTGCACGCAGTGCGCTGTTGACGCTGCCCGCCACGCGCGAGGGGCTGGGGCCGGTGCTGCTGCCGGAGCCGGACGGCCGGCTCCGCGGCCAGCCGGCGACCGGGGCGCTGGCCGCGCTGGCCGACTGGGTGGACGTGGTCTGCGTCCGCGGGCCCGCCCCGCGGGCGGCCGCCCAGCTGGCCCCGGGCCACCGGGTCACCGGCGGGTACCTGCCGTTCGCGATCGCTTACCCGGTGCTGGTCCAGGCGGGCGCGACCGAGCGGTCGCGCGGGTCGGCGCACGGCCGGCTGGCGCTCTGGCGGGCGCTCGGCGCGATGGCCGGCCATGACGGGCCGGACCGTGCGGCGGTGAACGCGCTGGTGGCCCGGATGCGCTGCTTCACCTGGTGGGATCCGGCGGACGGCCTGCGCCATCTGCACCTCGCGATGGAGGATCCGGCGACGGGTCTGAGCTGGGCGGTCAGCGGCTCCGACGAGCCCTGAGGCGGACCGGCGCGGGGTCGGCGGACGGAAAGGCCCCCGGCCCGGCGCCGCTCGGGGGGTTGGGCGAGGCGCCGGACCGGGGGAGTCCATTACGTGGGGGCGTCGGGTGGGGCGCCGGGGCTCAGGCGGCCGTCGCGCTCGCGGCGCCGCCGCTCTGCGCGGGGACCGGCTCCGGCAGCGCTCCGCCGCCCGCGGGTGCGCCCTCGGGAGCGGGTGCCGCGGTGCCGTGCGTGTCCACCAGGGTCTGCTCGTCGAACGGAGCGTCGCCGGCCAGCACCCGCCGGGCCTGCTCGCGGTCGAGCTCGCCGGTCCAGTGCCCGATCAGCACGGTGGCGACGGCGTTGCCGGCGAAGTTGGTCAGCGCCCGCGCCTCCGACATGAAGCGGTCGATGCCGACGATCAGGCCGACGCCGTCCACCAGTGCTGGTTTGTGCGACTGCAGCCCGCCCGCCAGGGTGGCCAGCCCGGCGCCGGTGACCCCGGCCGCGCCCTTGCTGGCGATGACCATGAAGACCAGCAGCGAGAGCTGCTCGCCCAGCGACATCGGCTTGTCCATCGCCTCGGAGATGAAGATCGAGGCCATGGTGAGGTAGATCGCGGTGCCGTCGAGGTTGAAGCTGTAGCCGGTCGGGACGGTGATGCCGACGACCGGGCGGCTGACGCCGAGGTGCTCCATCTTGGCGATCAGTCGGGGCAGCGCGCTCTCCGAGGACGAGGTGGAGAGGATCAGCAGGAACTCGCGGCCGAGGTAGCGCAGCAGCGCGAACACGTTGACGCCGGCGACCAGCCGCAGCAGCGTGCCGAGCACCACGACCACGAACAGGATGCAGGTGACGTAGAAGCCGATCATGATGACGGCGAGGCTCTTCAGCGCGGCCACACCGGTCGCCCCGACCACCGCGGCCATCGCCCCGAAGGCCCCGATCGGCGCCACCCACATGATCATCGACATGATCCGGAACACCAGCCGCTGCACGTGCTCGATCCCGCGCAGGACCGGCGCGCCGGCCGGGCCCATCGCCTGCAGGGCGAAGCCGGCCAGCAGGGCGATCAGCAGGGTCTGCAGCACCTTGCCCTCGGTGAGGGCGGAGAGCATGGAGGTCGGGATCATCCCGAGCAGGAAGTCGGTCGTGGACTGGGCGTGTCCCGCGGCGGCCTGGGCGTGGCCGGACTTCGCGAGCGCGGCGGTCAGGTGCAGGCCGCCGCCCGGCTCCAGCAGGTTGCCCACCACCAGGCCGATGGCCAGCGCCACGGTCGACATGGTGAGGAAGTAGCCGAGCGCGAGTCCGCCGACCCTGCCGACCTTCGCGGCCTTGGTCACGGAGCCGATGCCCAGCACGATGGTGCAGAAGATCACCGGGCTGATCATCATCTTGATCAGGTTGACGAAGCCGGTCCCGAGCGGCTTCAGCTCGACCGCGAAGGCCGGCGCGACCAGGCCGACCGCGACGCCCGCGACCACCGCCGCGATCACCGCGAGGTAGAGGTAGTGGGTGCGGTCCCGGCGTCTGACCCCCGCCTGGGGCCCTGCTCCAGTGATCGACATCTGCGGCTCCTTCGCCCTGCAGTCCTGGCGGCCCTGGGTGGTGGGCCGCTCCGACTATCGGGCCGGACAGTGACGGGGGTCACGTTTGCGTTCATAGAGTTCATGCCGGGGCCGGGCGGCAGGCGCACGGCCGCAGGTGCCGGGCGGCGCGGCCCCGGGCGTCGGAGGCGGCAGGGCCGCGGTGCGAACGAGGCTCTTGCCGGGCGTCGGCGGTGGTGCACACTGTCTGGCATGTCCGTGCGCACCCACCCCACACCGCGCCGGCGGCCGCGTGGACCGGTGCGCAGCCTGGCCGGACAGCTCTTCGTCGTCCAGGTGGTGATCGTGGCCGCGGTGGTGGCCGGGGGCGCCGTGCTGGCGTACCTGTTCACCGCGGGCCGGGCCGAGGACGCCGCCCGCCGCCAGGTCACCGCGGTCGCCCGCTCGGTGGCGGACTCGCCGTCCGTGCTGGCCGCCGTCGGCGCGCCCGACCCGAGCGCCGTGCTCCAGCCCTACGCCGAGCAGGTCCGCGCGGACACCGGGGTCTCCTTCATCACCGTGATGGACACCGCCGGGGTGCGCTGGACCCACCCGCTGCCCGAGCAGATCGGCAAGACGTTCCTGGGGCACATCGACTGGGCGCTCGCCGGGCAGACCCGCAGCGAGACGTACACCGGGACGCTCGGCCCGTCGGTCCGGGTGGTCACGCCGGTGCTGGACGAGCGGCACCGGGTGGTCGCGCTGGTCAGCGCCGGGATCACGGTGCAGTCGATCTCCGCGCAGCTGCGCGGGCCGCTGCTCGCGCTGGTCGGTGTCGCGGTGGCCGCCCTGGCGGTCGGCGGCGCCGGCACCTACCTCGCCAACTCCCGGCTGCGGCGCCACACCCACGGCATGGGGCCGGCCGAGCTCAGCCACCTCTACGAGTACCACCAGGCCACCCTGCACTCGGTGCGCGAGGGGCTGGTGCTGCTCGACCGCCGGCACCGGGTGGTGCTCTGCAACGACGCCGCCCGCGAACTCCTCGCGCTGGACGGGGAGGTGGAGGGGCGGCCGCTCGACGAGCTGGGGCTGCCGGCGGCGCTGGTGGCCGCCGTGCTCGGGGCCGAGCCGGTCCGGGACGAGGTCCACCTCACCGCCGAGCGGGTGGTGGTGCTCAACACGTCGACCATCGGGACCGGCCTCGGGCGGGTGCTGACCCTCCGTGACCACACCGAACTGCAGTCGCTGAGCGGCGAGTTGGACTCGGTGCGGGGATTCACCGAGGCGCTCGGCGCGCAGGCGCACGAGGCGGCCAACCGATTGCACGCCGTCGTCTCGCTGGTCGAACTCGGGCGGCACCGGGAGGCGGTGGAGTTCGCGACCGCCGAGCTCGAACTCGCCCAGCAGCTGACCGACCGCGTCGTCGCCGCCGTCGGCGAGCCGGTGCTGGCGGCGCTGCTGCTCGGCAAGGCGGCCCAGGCCGCCGAGCGGGGCGTGGAGTTGACGCTCACCGAGGACAGCCGGATCGACGACGGCGTGCTGCCGCCGGGCCTGTCCGCCCGCGATCTGATCACCGTGCTCGGCAACCTGATCGACAACGCGGTGGACGCGGCGATCGCCGGGGCCGCCGAGAGCCCCGACCCGCCCGAGGTCACCGTCACGGCCCGGATCGAGCCCGGTGCGGCGGAGTCCGGTGCGGCGGAGCACGGCGGGGCCGCGTCCTTCGCCGGCGGACACCTGCTGCTCCGCGTCGCCGACACCGGCACCGGCATCGACCCGTCCGCCGTTGCGGACGTGTTCCGGCGCGGCTGGAGCACCAAGCAGGACGACCGCGGTCACGGCCTCGGGCTCGCCCTGGTCGCCCAGGCCGCCCGGCGCAACGGCGGCACCGTCGAGGTCGGCCGCGACCGCGGCGCGGTGCTCACCGTCCGGCTGCCGCTCGGCCGCCCGGCCCGGCTGCCCGAGCCGGTGGCGTCGTGAACCGGCCGGCCGACCGGCCCGCGGACGGGCGCCCGGACCGGTCCTCGGACCGGCCCGCGGACGGGCCCCGCCGCCCCGGTGCGCGCCGCGGTGGCGGGCCCCGCCCGGAGATCACCGTCCTGGTGGTCGAGGACGACCCGGTGGCCGCCGCCGCGCACACCCTCTACGTCGACCGCGAACCCGGCTTCCGCGCCGTCGGCACGGTGCACGGCTGTGCGGAGGCGCTGCGCTTCCTGGAGCGCGCCCGGGCCGCCGGCACGCCCGTCGACCTCACGCTGCTCGACCTCTACCTGCCGGACGGGCACGGCCTGCAGCTCTGCGGCACCCTGCGCGCGGCCGGGCACACCACCGACGTCATCGCCGTCACCTCGGCGCGCGACCTCGCGATGGTGCGGCAGGCGGTCTCGGCCGGCGTGGTCCAGTACCTGCTGAAGCCGTTCAGCGCCGCCGCCCTGCACGACCGCCTGGAGCGGTACGCCCGCTACCGCGACTCCCTCGGGCGCACCGGCGACGCGACCGGCCAGGACGAGGTCGACCAGGCCCTCGCCCTGCTCCGCACGCCCGAACGCACCGCCCTGCCCAAGGGGTTGAGCGCGCCGACGCTGGAGACCGTCGCGGCCGTACTGCGCGAGGCCCGGACCGGGCTCTCCGCGGCGGCGGCCGGCTCCGCCGCAGGCGTCTCGCGCATCACCGCCCGCCGCTACCTGGAGCACCTGGTCGACACCGGCCTCGCCGCCCGCGAGCCCCAGTACGGCAGCGTCGGCCGCCCGGAGCTCTGCTACCGCTGGACGGCCGGCGGGGCGTAGCGGGGCTCGCGGGCGGCCGGGCCTCGGGACTACCGGGCGACGTACTGGGTGAGGAGCGCCTGCACCTCGTAGATGTCGACGCCCTTGGTGAAGTTCTTGGAGATCGGCAGTGCCGCGCCCGAGACCCAGATCTTCAGCTCGGCGTCGAGGTCGAACGACCCGGCCGTCTCCACGGCGTAGTGGGTGATGCTGCGGTAGGGGACCGAGTGGTACTCGGTCTTCTTGCCGGTGATGCCCTGCTTGTCGATCAGGATCATCCGGCGGTCGGTGAACAGGAAGGTGTCGCGCACCAGCTGGTAGGCGGCCTGCACCTGTTCGCCCGCGCCGAGCAGTCGGGCGAACTCCTGCTGGGCCTCGGTGTTGTCCACCCGGTGGGCATTGCCGAAGAGCGCCATGGGGATCCTCTCGTCAGGCACCCGTCCGGGTGCGCGGGAGTCCGAGTCTGGCACGGCGATGATCTTGGATCGCGGGCGCCCCCGTCCCCGCCCGGGCGCCGGGCGAGGAACGGCCGGCCCTCGGCTACACCCGCGTGGCGAGGGCGAGGTAGCGCTCGTCGGTGTCCGTGCAGCGGTCCAGCCGCCAGCCGGCGCCGGCCAGCAGCGGGCGCAGGTTGGGCTCGGCGCGGAGGTCGTCGGGCGTGAGCTCGCGGCCGTGGCGCGCGGCGAGGACGGCGCGGCCGACGGGGTGGAAGAGCGCGAGCGGGGCGCCCGGGCGGGTGACGCGGGCGAGTTCGCGCAGGGCCCGGGCCGGGTCGGGGAGATGGGAGACCAGGCCGGCGGCGAAGACGGCGTCGAGCGAGGCGTCCGGGAGCGGGAGGCGGGCGCAGTCGGCGAGCAGCAGGGCTGCGGTGCCGGGGTGGCGGGCGGCGGCCTCGTCCAGCATCTCCGGGGTGACGTCGGCGCCGAGCACCTGCCCCTCCGGGCCGACCGCGGCGCGCAGCAGGGGCAGCGCGCGGCCGGTGCCGCAGCCGGCGTCCAGTACGGAGTCGCCCGGGCGCAGGCCGAGTTCGGCGATCGCGGCGGCGTAGCGCGGGCCGTCGTCCGGGAAGCGGGCGTCCCAGCCGGCGGCGCGGGCGGCGAAGAACTCGCGGGTGCGGGCCAGTTCGGCCTCGTAGTCGGACGGCGCGGGCGAGGATTCGGGCGACATGGGGCGAGCGTAGCGCGGAAGCCCGTAACCTCCGGGCGGCCCGCTCGTTGGGTGATCGGGCCCGTTGTCACCCGCGCGGGTGATTCTGGCGGCCCTCGGTGTATTCGGCCAGGTCAAGCAAAGTAAAGTTAGGCTTACCTAACTTCTTGGGAGTCCTGCCTTGACGCTCGCCGCCGAGCCCGCCACCGGTCCGACCGTGCCCGCCCAGACCCCCGGCGGCGACGCCATCCTGCGCCGCCAGCGCGTCCGCGAGTCCGCCGCCCGCACGTACGCCCGCTCGTTCCCGATCGTGCCGGTGCGCGCCAACGGCATGACCGTCGAGGGCGCCGACGGCCGCCGCTACCTGGACTGCCTCTCCGGCGCCGGCACGCTCGCGCTCGGCCACAACCACCCGGTGGTGCTGGAGGCGATCCGCCGCACCCTGGACAGCGGCGCCCCGCTCCACCTGCTGGACCTCGCCACCGCCGAGAAGGACGACTTCACCACCGCGCTGTTCGAGAGCCTGCCGGAGGAGTTCGCCGGGCAGGCGCGGGTGCACTTCTGTGGTCCCGCCGGCACCGACGCCGTCGAGGCCGCGCTCAAGCTGATGCAGACCGCCACCGGCCGCTCCGGCTCGCTCGCCTTCACCGGCGCCTACCACGGGATGACCGCCGGGGCCCTCGCGCTCACCGGCAACACCGCCGTCAAGGAGCCGCTGCCGGGCGGCGGCGAGGTGGTCCGGCTGCCCTACCCGTACGCGTACCGCTGCCCGTTCGGCGTCGGCGGGGAGAGCGGCACCGACCTCGCCGCGACCTACGCGGAGCGGCTCCTGGACGACCCCTCGGGCGGGGTGGTCCGGCCGGCCGCGATGATCCTGGAGGCGGTCCAGGGCGAGGGCGGCGTCGTGCCCGCCCCGGACGGCTGGCTGCGCGAGATGCGCCGGATCACCGCCGAGCGCGGCATCCCGCTGATCGTGGACGAGGTGCAGACCGGCGTCGGCCGCACCGGGGCGATGTGGGCGGTCGAGCACAGCGGGATCGTCCCGGACGCGATGGTGCTCTCGAAGGCGATCGGCGGCAGCCTGCCGCTCGCCGTCGTCGTCTACCGCGAGGAGTACGACGGCTGGCGGCCCGGTGCGCACACCGGCACCTTCCGCGGCAACACGCTCGCCATGGCGGCGGGGGCGGCCACGATCCGCTTCGTCGCCGCCCACGGGCTGGCCGAGCGGGCCGCGCTGGTCGGCGCCCGGATGGCCGAGCGGCTGCGCGCGCTGGCCGGCGAGCTCCCGGTGATCGGCGACGTGCGCGGCCGCGGGCTGATGATCGGCGTCGAGCTGGTCGACCCCGACGCCGAACCGGACGCCTGCGGGGCCCGGCCGGCCGCGCCCGCACTCGCCGTCAGGGTGCGCGAGGCGTGCCTGGCCCGCGGGCTGATCGTCGAACTCGGCGGCCGGCACGACGCGGTGCTGCGCCTGCTGCCACCGCTCACCATCACCGACGAGCAGGCCGACGCCGTCCTCGACCGGCTGGCGGACGCGATCGCGTCGGTGGCCGCGGGGGACAGGGGGGCTGCGGGGCACGCGGGGGACGCCGCAGGCAGAGCCAGGGCCGCCTCCGGCACGGCTGCGGCGGCCGCCTCGGCGGGGACGCGGTGAGCGGCGCGGGCGGGGGCGGCGACGCGGGCGGGGACGGCGACGCGGGTGACGGCCCGGAGGTGCCCGGCGGTGGTGACCTCCCGGACGACCCCTGGGGGGCCGGTGCTCCGGACGGCCTCGGTGCTCCCGGCGCGCCCGGCGGCGGCCCCGGCGGGCCCGAGCCCGGGAGGTCCGGCGACCCCGGGATGCCCGACGACCCGTCCGCCGGGCTCGACGCGCTCGCCGGCGGTGCGGGCGGCCCGGGCGCCCTCGGTCCGCTGCTGGCCACCGTGCTGGACGCCCTGGACGCCGGCGCCGCCCGCCGCGTCGGGCCGCTGCCGGCCGGACACCCGGGGCAGGTCGCCGCGCTGGTCGCCGAAGCACTGGCCGCGGCGAGCGGAGCGGATGCCCTGGCCCGCCTCACCGAGGTGCTCGCCCGCGGCGCCGCCGATCCCGCCGACCCGGCCTGCGCCGCCCACCTGCACTGCCCGCCGCTGGCCGTGGCCGCCGCCGCCGACCTCGCCGTCAGCGCGCTCAACCCCTCCCAGGACTCCTGGGACCAGGCGCCCGCCGCCACCGCGCTGGAGACCGCGCTGCTCGCCGAGCTCGCCGCCCTGGTCGGCTTCGACCCGGCCCGCGCCGCCGGCGTGCTCACCTCCGGCGGCACCGAGTCGAACCTGATGGGCCTGATGCTGGCCCGCGACCAGAAGCTGGACGGCATCGTCGAGCTGGACGGCCTCCCGGCCGGTGCCCGGCCCCGGATCATCGCCTCGGAGGCCGCGCACTTCTCCGTCCAGCGCGCCGCCGCCCTGCTCGGCCTCGGCGAGCGGGCCGTCGTCACCGTCCCCGTCGACCGCGAACTGCGCATGCACCCGGCCGCCCTGGAACGCGTCCTGGCCGAGACCAGCTGGGCCGGGAACACCCCGATCGCCGTGGTCGCGACCGCCGGCACCACCGACACCGGGGCGATCGACCCGCTGCACACCGCGGCCGACCTCGCCGCCCGCTACGGCGCCTGGCTGCACGTCGACGCCGCGTACGGGGGCGGCGCGCTGCTCTCCGACCGGCTCGCGCCGCTGCTCGACGGCATCGCCCGGGCCGACTCGGTCTCGCTGGACTGGCACAAGCTCGGCTGGCAGCCCGCCGCCGCCGGGATCTTCCTGGTGCGGCGGGCCGAGACCTACGTGTCGCTCGCCCGCCGCGCCGAGTACCTCAACCCGGCCGACGACGAACAGGCCGGCTACCCCAGCCTGTTGGGCCTGTCGCTGCGCACCACCCGGCGGGCCGACGCCTTCAAGATCGCGGTCACCCTGCGCACCCTCGGGCGGGCGGGCCTCGGCCGGCTGGTCGACGCCTGCCACCTGCTGGCGCGCGGCGCCGCCGAGGCCGTGCGGGCCGAGCCCGAACTGGAGCTGCACGCCGAACCGGTCCTCACCACCGTGGTGTTCCGCTACCGCCCGCCGGGCGAGCACGACGGGGCCGCGCTCGACGCGGTCAACGCCGAGCTGCGCCGGACGCTGCTGCGCACCGGCCGCGCCGTCGTCGGCCGGACCGAACTGCCCGGCGAGGGGCCGGGCCGGGTCCGGTTGAAGCTCACCCTGCTGAATCCGCACGCCGCCGCGGCCGAGATCGGGGCGCTGCTGCACGAGGTGGTGCGCATCGGCCGGGAGACCCGGCCGGCGTAGGCCCTGTCGGGTGCTCGGCGGTGCGGCGGTGGGCGCATCGCCCGGTGGTCGGCGCACCCGGGCCCGGTGCCTGGATTCCAAAACAACGCCTATTCCCCGGGCGGATGTTGGAGGAAGTCACACTGGTGTGACATGCTGCCCGAGGGATATTCCGCCGCCGCCGAAAAGCCTCCGTGGACATACCTTCGCGCGGGAGTACAGGCCGATTTCGGCCGCCCGGAGATCAGATTCCGCCAACCCCCCGGCAGGGCTTGCGGAGATCCCGAGAACCGGCGGTAACTTCATGTGGTCGCCGCCCCACCAAGCGCACACGGCTCTCCGGGGCAGGCCGCCTGACCAGGCGCGCACTATCGGCATGCGGTGAGCTCACCCTTACATCCGGGTGAACTCCGCCTACCCGCCGTGCAATTCCGTGAATCCCGGTGGAACCGTGCGAACCGGTACCGGCCGGCGTGAACCGCGTGCACCGGAGGAGCCGGCGGGAACCGTACGAAGCCGCGCGCGACGAATCCCTTGACCATTTCTGCGAAGCGGAGACCAGGCATGCGCGAAACCCTCCCGGGAGAAAGCGCCGTCACCATCGACCGGACCGCGTACGAGGCATTTCCGTTCTCCGCCCGCTGCCGGGAGATCTGGCGGCACGGCGACCACCTGCTCATCGGCGTGAGCCCGGGAAACAGCTACTTCAGTCACCGCCGGATATCCGAACTCATCAGATGGGGGAGCGAGTTCTTCGAGCGCATCGACATCGTCCACGCGGACCTGCACGTCGAGGCGCAGTTCGCGGCCTTCGGCTACACCGCCGAGCACGCCCGGCGGCGGGCTGCCAAGGAGGTCAAGGCCACCGCCCGGCGGATCGCGCGCGGCGCCGAGGAGGCCGGCGAACCCGACAACGTCCGGGCCCACGCGCTCTCCGAGTTCACCGGCCACCCCGCGTACGGGCGGCTGCACCACCAGGTGGTCGACGCGCTGCGGACCGACCGGGAGTTCCGCGCGGCCGCCGAGCGCATGGCGCGCGGCTTCCTGGCCGCCCGGATGGACGAGGGCCTGGCGCCGAACGAGCAGCAGCTCGCCGCCGGCCTGCAGTACATCGCCGCAGAGCTGCCGTTCTTCCTGGACACCCCGGCGCTGCTCGGAGTGGCCTCCTCGGTCAGCTGCTACCACATCGAACTCCCGCTCACCCCCGTCCTGTTCGGCCGTGACGAAGGCCTGCGGGCGGCGCCCGGCCAGGCGTACGCGGTGGTCCGTCCGGCCGCCCCGCCGCTGTCCGTGACGGCCGAGCTGCCGGCCCGCGCCGCCTGAGCCGGCCACGCCTCCCCGCACCCACGCCTCCCTGCCGTTCCGTTCCGTTCCCGCACGCCCGCACGCCCGCACGCCTTCCCGCCCGCACGCCTTCCCGCCCGTACCGCCCCGATCCGCAACGGAGTTCAGCCATGACCGATCCCACCTTCCCGCTCTCCCGCAGAGGCGACGTGTTGCCGGAGGAGGCGAGCCGGCTGCGCGAGGAGCAGCCCGTCGCCCGGGTCCGCACCATGACCGGTGACCCCGCCTGGCTGGTCAGCAGCTACGCGCTGGCCAAGCAGGTGCTGGAGGACGAGCGGTTCAGCCTCAAGGACACCGCCAACCCGGGCGTCCCGCGCCAGTACGCGCTGACCATCCCGCCGGAGGTGGTCGACAACATGGGCAACATCAACAGCGCGGGACTGCGCAACGCCGTCATGAAGACCCTCTCGCCCCGTGCGGACAAGGAGCTGGACGGCTGGCTGCAGGCGCAGGCCCACCGGCTGATCGACGCGCTGGTCGAGCAGGGCGCGCCGGCCGAGCTGCGCGACGGCTTCACCGAGCCGTACTCGGCCGCCCTGCACTGCCGGCTGCTCGGCATCCCGACCGACGACTGGCGGCGCCTGACGGCCGGCATCGACGTGGCCTTCCTGACCAGCCCCGTCCCGTTCGAGGGTGCCGCGCCCAACTGGTACAAGGACCTCGGCTACATGGTGGCGCGTCTCAACGCCGACCCGGAGCCCAAGGAGGGCCTGCTCGGCCGGTTCGCCGAACTGCGCCGCTCGCCCGAGGCGTCCGACCGGGTGGGTGACGAGCTGCTGGCCACCGTCGCGCTGTCGCTGTTCGGTGCGGGTGCCGTCTCCACCTCGTCGTTCCTGCTGCACGCGATCATCTACCTCGCGCAGCAGCCGGAGCTGGCGGAGCGGCTGCGCCGGGAGCCGGCGCTGATCGGCCGGGCGGTGGACGAGCTGCTGCGGGTGAACCTCTCCATCGGCGACGCGCTGCCCCGGATCGCGCTCGCGGACGTCCGGCTGGGCGACGTGGAGGTGAAGGAGGGCGAGCTGGTGCTGGTGCTGGTCGAGGGTGCCAACTACGACCCGGCGGTCTTCCCGGAGCCGGAGCGCATCGACTTCGACCGGGCCTCCAACCCGCACCTCGCATTCGGCGCCGGCCGCCACTTCTGCCCGGCGTCGGCGCTCGGCCGCACCCACGCGGAGATCGCGATCACGGCGCTGGTCGAGCGCCTGCCGGGCCTGCGGCTGGCCCTGCCGGTCGAGCAGCTGGCCTGGCGGCCCGGCTTCATCAAGCGCCTGCCGGAGCGGCTCCCCGTCGTCTGGTGAGCCCGCAGGGTGAGTCCGTCGGGCGAGCCCGCAGGGCGTGGGCCCGCGGCCGACCGGACAGGACCCGGCCGCTTCTAGTCCTCCGGGCCGAGCAGGATGGCGCGGGTCCGCTCCCAGGTCTCCCGGTCGGCGGCCACCAGGAGTCCGTTCTCGCAGCCCGGCGCCTCCGGGCGGTAGGGGCTGCCGTCCAGGCGGGCGGAGACCCCGCCGGCCTCGCTGACCAGGAGCGAGCCGGGGGCGTGGTCCCAGGGCAGGGTGCGCCAGTACAGGATGAAGTCCAGCCCGCCCTCGGCGAGCTCCGG
The DNA here is from genome assembly GCF_044747365.1 of Kitasatospora sp. NPDC090091. Lineage (NCBI taxonomy): Bacteria > Bacillati > Actinomycetota > Actinomycetes > Kitasatosporales > Streptomycetaceae > Kitasatospora > Kitasatospora sp. NPDC090091. Next base: position 310,369 of record NZ_JBIVDY010000007.1, on the reverse strand, counting down.
GTACTCGATCCCGGCGGCGTGCCGGCCCGGGCTCACCTCGCCGAAGGCCGCGGTGTTCGCCTCCACCCGGCGGCGCTGCTCCGGGTTCAGGAAACGGCTCTTCACCGCGCCGCGCCACTTGGCGGGGGTGGCCGGCGCGGGCGGCCGGGTGAGGCGGTGGCCGTTGCGCCAGGCGCCGGCGCCCAGCTCGGCGGTGTAGCAGACGGCGTTGGACGGCTGCCAGATCCACGAGGCCACGGTCTGGCCGGAGCGGACCAGGGAGGCCATCACGGCGTAGTCGGGGCGGCCGGCGATGAAGTTGGACGTCCCGTCCACCGGGTCGACCAGCCAGACGGCGGGCTCGGAGTGCAGGGCGCGGGCGAGGGCGGGATCGGCGGCGACGGCCTCCTCACCGACCACCGGGACGGGCAGCAGCTCGCGCAGGCGTCGCTCGATGATCGCCTCGGCCTCGCGGTCGGCGATGGTCACCACCTCACCGGGGGCCTTCTCCATCACCTCGCCGGCGGTCAGCGCCCGGAACCGCGGCTCCACCGCCTCGGCAGACGCCTCGGCGAGGATCTCCGCCACCCTGTCCATCAGCACTGCGCGCTCCCTTCGCTGGCTACCACTCTCGCACGTCTGTGCGGTGCCGACCTGCGGCAGGGGGCCGGACCGGGGGCGCTCCGGCAGTGAGGTGATGGCCCCGGGGGTGGTCGGCCGAACGACTTCCGGCCGACAGACTTCAGAGTCTGTCGGCTGAAAGTTGTTCGCCGGAAGCCGCAAGCCGCCGGAAGCCGCCGGAAGCCGCCGGAAGCCGGCCGCCGGCAGCCCGCCCTCAGCCGGTCGCCGCCGAACCGTCGTCGTCGAGGTAGTGGAAGCCCGGGTGCGGGTGCATCAGGAAGTCGTGGTGCGAGATGTTCCACGCGTAGGCGCCCGCCATCGCGAAGAGCACCCGGTCTCCCGTGCGCAGCCCGTCCGCGGCCGGCGCGCTGCGCGCGAGGACGTCCTTCGGGGTGCAGAGCTGGCCCGCCAGGGTGGCCCGGCCCGTGGTGACGGCCGGGCGCGGCCACGGGTGCGCCCAGGCCCCGACCGGCAGCACGGTGAACGGCTGGTCGTGCCCGCGGGTGGCCGGTGTGCGCAGGTGGTGGGTGCCGCCGCGGACGACCGCGAAGTCCTCCCCGTGGCTCTGCTTCACGTCCAGCACCTCGGTGGCGTACCAGCCGCAGTACGCCGTCAGCGCGCGGCCCGGCTCGATCCGCAGGTTCAGCCCGGGGTGGCGGTCGAGCAGCTTGCCGAGGCCCTCGCCGAACGCGGTCCAGTCGAAGCGCGCCTGTGGGTCGGCGTAGTCGACGGCCATGCCGCCGCCCACGTTTACCTCGTCGAGCGTGACCGCGTGCCGTTCGGCCAGCCGCGCCGACCAGCCGACGATCTGCTCGGCGAGGGCCAGCTGCTCCGCCGCGGCCAGCCCGCTCGCCAGGTGGGCGTGCACGCCGCGCAGCCGCAGCCGCGGGCGGAGCGCGCCGAACGGGCCGAGCGGGTCGGTCAGCAGGCGGGCGCACGCCTCGGCGCGCTCCGGGTCCAGGCCGAACGGCGTCGGCCGGCCGCCCATCGCCAGGGCGACCGCGTCCAGGGCGCCCGCGCCCACCGGCAGGTTCACCCGTAGCAGCACGTCCACCGAGGCCTGCGGCCGGTCGGTCAGGGCGGCGGCGAGCCGGTACAGCTCCTGCTCGCTCTCGACGTGCCAGCGGTGCACCCCGGCCTCGACGGCGGCCGCGATCTCGGCCGCCGTCTTGCCCGGCCCGCCGAAGGCCAGCGGGGCGTCCGGCACGGACTGCCGCACGTGCGCCAACTCGCCGCCGCTGGAAACCTCGTAGCCGTCGACGGCGGACCGCAGCGCGGCCAGCACCGGGGCGTCGGGGTTGGCCTTGGCGGCGTAGTACAGCTCGACGCGCTCGGGCAGCGCGGCCCGGACGGCGGCGGCGTGCGCGCGCAGCACCGCCAGGTCGTGGACGAAGGCGGGCAGCGCGTCCGGCGCCAGCCCGGCGACGTGCCGGCGGACGGTGTCGGTCATCGGGTGCCTCCCAGCGGCAGGGTGTCGTTCATCGGGCGCTCCACGCCGGCGTGCGGCCGGCGCTCTGCGGCGCCAGCTGCGCCGCGCCGGCCAGGACCGAGCGGCCGAGCGGGGAGGGCAGCCGCACGTAGCCGGCCTCGCGGTCGGGGCGGCGCTCCCAGCGGGTCAGCAGGTTGGCCTTGGCCGGCAGCGGCACCCCGGCGAGCAGCGCGCGCAGCCGGGGCGGGCGGCCGTGGGCGGCGGCGTACTCCTCCAGCACGCGGCGCACGGCCTCCCAGAGGGCGCCCTCCGCCTCCGGGTGGCGGTCGGCGAGGGCGGCGAGCAGCTCGGCGACGTGGTTGACCAGGAGGCAGTAGACCACCCGGTCCCAGCCGCGTTCGGCGTCGTAGGCCATCGGTCCGGCCACCTCGGGCGGCAGGGCGGCCAGCACCGCGGCGTTCCGCTCGGGGACGAGCTTGGTGCCCTCCAGGTCGCGGAAGACCACCTGGGCGGGGCGGCCGTCGGCGTCCACCCCGATCAGCACGTTCTGCAGGTGCGGCTCCAGCACGACGCCGTGGTCGAAGTAGGCGGCCAGCACCGGCGGGACGAGCAGCCGCAGGTAGGCGGTCCACCAGTCCAGGGCCGCCCGCGCGTCGGCGTCCGGGCCGAGCAGCTGCGAGATGTGGGCCGAGCTGGTCGGATGCTCGTCGGCCACGGCCGCGGCCAGCAGCGGGGTGACGCCGGGGCGCACCAGGCCGGTGAAGCCCTCGCGGACGATCAGGCCGAAGCCCTCGTAGAGCGACCGGTCGGGAAGGCCGTCCGCGCCGGGCAGCGCCAGCGTGCGGAAGGCCGGCTCGCGCAGCATCGCGGCGTCCGGGAAGCGCTCGGCGAGGTCGGTCAGCGCCGGGGCGAGCAGCCGGGTCAGGGCCACCGCGCCGGTCAGCTCGTAGGCGGCGTTCTTGCGCAGGCAGTTGGTGATCCGCACGTTGAGGCTGAACTTCAGGAACGCGCCCGCGCCGTGCAGGGTGCGCACCGAGGCGGTGGCGGCGAACGGCTCGCCGCCGGGGCCGAGGTCCAGGATGTCCCCGCGCTCCAGGGCGCCGCGCAACAGCGGGTGGTCGGCGAGGAGTTGGAACTGCCAGGGGTGTGCGGGCAGCAGCCGGTAGCCGGCCGGCACCTCGCACAGGCCGTCCAGCAGTGCGGTCGCCGCCGGGTCGGTCGAGGACTCGGCGACGAGCTCCTCCCGGACGGCCAGGTGGCGCAGCCGGAACTCGGCCCGCGACTCGGGCGCGTAGGAGCGCCAGTCGCCGCGCTCGGCGGAGCGGGACTTGGGCGCGGGGTGGAAGCGGTGCCCGAAGAGCAGGGCCTGCTCGGACTCCAGGTAGCGGTCCGGTCCGGCGGCGGGGCGGTTCTCCAGCCCGGCCAGCACGCCGGAGTGGCTGGACGCCAGCTGGTCGAGGAACTCCTCGTTCACCGTTCCGGTGCGCAGCTCCAGCTCCCCCTGGACGTGGTCGGCGAGCGAGCGCCAGTCCAGCTCGGACCAGCCGTCGGGGCGTTCCTCCTCCACCGGGCCGGTGAAGCGGTGCGCGCCGAGCAGCGAGGTGCGGCGCAGCGCGACCCGCAGCAGGACGCCGCGCCGGGGCAGCCGGAGCAGCAGCCGGCCGTCGGCGACGGCGGTCTGGTGCTCGGGTGCGGAGACCTCGCGCAGCAGGCAGTTGAGCAGGGTGTGGGCCACCGCATGGTCGGCGGTCGGCAGTTCGCGGGTCATCGGTGACTCCAGCGCTTGGGGGAGGGGGCGGCGAGTGCGGTGGCCGCGGCGGCGGCCAGCAGTGCGGCGGCGGTGCCGACCAGCACGGGGGCGGCGGCGCCGAACCGGCCGTTGGCCAGTGCCGCGACGGCACCGGCGACCACGGCGCCGCCCTTGGAGACGAATTCGAGGGTGCCGAACATCCGGCCCGGTGCCCGTCCCCGTGCGGCCTCGGCGGCCAGCACGGAGAGGCAGACCAGGCCCAGGGTGAGCCCGGCGCCGAGCAGCAGCCGGACGGCCACGAAGACCGGCAGCGAGTATGCGACGGCGTGTCCGGCCAGGCCGAGGGCCACGAAGCCGAAGCCGAGCGCGATCCCGGCGCGCGGGCGGGTGAGGAAGGCGGTGTGGGTGCGGGCGGCGAACGCCAGGTAGCAGAGGTGCGGCAGCGCGAACAGCACGCCGGTGGTGGTCTCGGAGACCCCGGGGAGCCGTTCCTCGGCCAGGGATATCAGATAGGGGAAGGAGATGATCGTCGTGAAGACGAAGGCGAATTCGAAGGCGTAGAGCGCGGTGAGCGGCGTGCAGGCGGCCGCGGCCGGTTCGGCCTCGTCCGCCGCCCCGGCCCCGCCGGCGTTCGCGGTGCCGACGCCGCCCCCGATCGCGCCTCCGCTCTCGCCTTCGGCGTCGCCGGTGCAGACCGTGGCGGCGGCCGGCCGGCCCGGCTCCGGCAGCAGCGAGAGCAGCACGGCGGCGGCCAGCGGCAGGACGGCCATCAGCAGGTACTGCCGGTGCGGGTCGATCCACGGCGACAGCGTGCCGACCAGGATGGGGGCGGCGACCAGGGCGGCCCGTGCACTGCCCTGCATCAGGGTGAGCGCCCGGGAGAGCCGTGCGCCGTCGAGGGCCGCGGCCAGGTAGCCGTTGGTCGCGGCGAAGGTGCCGCCCAGGAATCCCTGGAGGACCAGGGCGAGCGTGAACGCGGGCAGGCTGTCGGCGGCGCCGGCGAGCAGGAAGGAGACGGTGAGCCCGAGTTGGGCGCGGAGCAGCAGGCGCTTGCGGCCGAACCGGTCGGCGAGCCGCCCCCAGAGCGGGGCGCCGAGCGCGCTGAACACCGTCGGCACGATGTAGAGCACGCCGGCCCACCGGCCCTGGGCGTCGCCCAGCGTGGGCAGGATCGCCGTGAGGTACGGCGGCAGGCCGAGCGCGGCGAAGGAGGCGACGAAGTAGCAGGCGGCGACGGCGTGCACCTGGCGCCGGCCGAGGCCGCCGGCGCGGGCGGTCTCGCCGGCGGGCAGCTTCGCCAGGGTGTCGACCGTCATCGGGTGGCCCCCGGCGGCGTGACGCGGTGCGGCAGCAGGTAGTTGGGCCCGCTGGTGTAGTGCTTGTTGATGTCGGTGGCGCCGGAGCGCTGCTTGCTGAGCAGCGTGCCGGCGGTGACCATCGCCTTCACCGGCAGCCGTTCGGCGTCCAGCAGGTCGGCGCGCAGGGATTCGCCCGCCGGGCCGATCCGGTCCACCGCCTCGGCGAGCCGCTTGCGCAGCAGCGCCATGGTGTCGTCGAGTCCGGCGCGCCCGTGGGCGGCCAGGCCGAAGGCGAGGGAGGCGGTGCACAGATGGCCGGTGATGGTCGTGAAGAGGTCGGTCAGCGGCCGGTCGGTGTCGCCGAACATCCGCTGGTGGTCGTCGAACTCAGATGGATCCGGGGCGAGTTCGCCGAGCTCGGTGGCGAGTCGCGGGCCGTTGATCCGGGGGCCGTCGTTGTCCTTGTAGAGCAGCCGCAGCCTGGTCCGGCCGTCGCTCCGGTCCAGCACCAGCGACGTGTTCTGCTGGTGCGACTCCAGGGCGATGCCGTAGCGGAAGAGCGTGGTCTGCCAGTCGAACAGCAGGGCGAGGAAGGCGTCGTAGAGGGCCAGCGGGTCGCCGCCGTAGAAGCGGTCCGCGAGGTGGTCGACCACCAGTCGGCCGCCGGGCGCGGGGGCCAGCAACGAGGCGAGCGGGACGGTCACGGTGTCGCCCAGCTCGGCCGGGTAGCGGCGCAGCAGGACGGCCAGCAGCTCGTGCCCGGTTTCGAGGTAGCACTGCTCGTCGGCGTGCAGGACCGTGGCGACGAAGCGCGGTTCGCGGCCGATGACGGTCTCCAGCAGACGCTGGCCGGCGGCGCCGTCGGGCAGCACGCCGGGCTTGATGGTGCGGCGGTTCTTCAGGCCGAGCGTGGCGGTGGCCAGCGGCAGCTTCAGGTGGCAGGCCGGGTCCTCGGCGACGGCGACGGTGCGCATGGACAGCGTCGGTACGACGGTCAGGTACGGCCGGTCGGCGAGCACGGCCCGCCCGGTCAGGCCGAGGGCGTCCAGCGCCTCGTCGAGCGGCGCTCCGACGGAGAGCGGGTGGACGGGCAGGGTGAGCCAGTCGCCGTCGAGGTCGAGGCCGAGCCAGGCCGGGGCGGGCCACCAGCTGGGCAGCGGCTGCTCGCCGCGCCGGCGGACGTCGCCGGCCGGCACGGCCAGCCAGCGGAGTTCGAAGGCCGGGTGGAACTCGGGGGCGTAGGAGCGCAGTTGTGGCTCGCCGAGCCCGGAGCGTCCGCGGGCGGTCGGGTATACCGGGTGGTCGAGGTGGGCGGCGAGGGTGTCCTGCCCGAGGGTGGCGGCGAGGCCGGTCCAATGGGCGGGGTCGGGGCCGTACAGGTCGGTGAGCGCCGCGTGCACCTCGCCCCGGACGCGCTCGTGCAGCTCCATGGTGGCCAGGGTCTGCCGGCACTCCTCGGCGAAGGCGGCCCAGCCGTCCCGGTCCTCGGGGTCGGCCAGCCCGGCGAGCGCGGTCAGGATCGGGTCCAGCCCGGTCAGCCGGGCGCCGTCGAGCTCCAGCAGCGGCAGCCGGGCGGCGTACTCGCTCTGGAAGCCCTCCTCGGCGACGGGCAGGGCGAGTGCGTGCTGGGGCAGGGTGAGCCAGCGGCCGTCCGCGCGGTCGGCCGGGACGCTGCGGGTGCGCAGGCCGAGGACGTCCTCGCGCAGCAGGGCGGAGAGCACCCGGATCGTCAGCTGCCGGGCGGTGGGGGAGGGGGCCGCGGAGCTCACGGCGTTCACGGCGTGATCTCCCAGCGGTTGGCGGCTACGAACTCGGCGGCGGCCCGCCGCAGTTCGGTGAGGTCCGGGCCGACGGTCCAGATCGCGCCGATGTAGTCCCGGTTGGTGCGGTAGTGCGGGTGCCGTGTCCCGACCGCACGCATCGGGCGGTACGAGAGCCCGACGCCGGCGACGTCGAGGTCGCACGGTTCGGGGGCGGCGGTGAGGGTGCCGGCCCGGTCGGCGCAGACGGCCAGGTTGTGGGCCAGGAGGTCGGTGCGGGCGCCGAGGTCGGCGGGCAGCGGCCGGCCCAGGTGGACGTTCAGGACGTGCTCGAAGAGCGGGATACCGAGGAACCCGGCCATCATGAGGTCGGACCGGTCACCGATGGCGCGGTAGTTGACCTCGACGATCCTGGCCCGCCCGTCCGGCTGCACGATGAACTCGGTGTGGCAGATCCCGAACCCGACGCCGAGCGCGTCCAGTTGGGCGAGGATCTGGTCCACCACCGGCTGCGGGTGGGCGTGGACGAACTCCAGCACCTCCTCGATGAAGTACGGCGGCGGCGAGAGCCGGGTCTCGAAGCCGCCCAGGACGTGCCGGACGGTGCCGTCGCCGAGCGTCTCCAGCGTGCGGAGCTCGCCGACCAGGAACTCCTCCACCACCAGCGCCGCGCCGGGGCGGCGGTGCTGGATCTCTTCGCAGAGCCGGACCAACGCGTCCATGTCCCGGACGAGTTCGACGTCCTCGCTGGCAACGCCCTCGCGGGGCTTGACGATGCACGGGAAGGGGGCGTCCAGGGCGCGGAGGTCGGACGGGGCCTGCTCGGCGGCCAGCTCGGCCGACCAGACCGTGTCCAAGCCGGACTCGCCGAGGTGGCGGCGGAGTTCGGCCTTGTTCTTGGCCCGCAGGGTGGCCTTCCAGTCCTTGGCCGGCAGGCCGAAGTACTCGGCGGCGAGCGCGGCCTGGGTCTGCAGGTGGTCGCTGTTGGTGAAGACCGCGTCGGCCGCGTGGTGGCGGGAGATCCGCCCGATCACCTCGCGGAAGTCCCGGACGTCACACTCCAGCACCTCCAGCGAGCCGGCGGGGAAGACGAGTTCGGCGTAGGCGAGGCGGTGGGCCGCCGCGTCGTCGGAGAGGACGGTGACGTCGAGGCCCAACCGGGCGGCCGCGGGCAGGAAGCCTTCGGTGACCGAGTCGGTGGGGTTGTGGGCGAGCAGGTAGAGCCGCATGGTCGGCGGGGTCCTCTCCGTGGGGGGGCGGGTTGGGTGGGGCGGGCCGTCGTGCGGGCCCGCCCCGTCCGTGGGGGTGGTTACTTGGGCGCGTCGACGCCCGCGGCCTTGGCGATGTCGCCGAGCATGGCGTCGGCGGCCTGGACGCCGATGCCGGACATCCAGGTCTCGTCCGGCACGTTGAACACCTTGTTGTTCTTGACGGCGTTCAGGCCCTGCCAGACCGGGGTGCCCTGGACCTCGCTCTGCTTGGTCTTGGTCGGGTCGTCGGCGACGGTGACGAAGACCAGGTCGGCGTCGGCCTGGTTGATCTGCTCGGCACTGACCTCCAGCATCGACTTGTCGACGTCCTGCGAGGCCGGGCGGCCCAGACCGGCGTCCTTCAGCACGACGCCGCTGAACGACTGCTTCTGGTAGAGGCGGGTCGGGCCGGCGACGAAGCGGACCACGGAGGCGGTCGGGGCGGTGCCGTTGTACTTGGCCTTGATCGCCTCGCCGAGCTTGGCGGCGCGGGCCTCGTAGTCGGCGAGCGCCTTCTTGGCCTCCGCCTCCTTGCCGAGCGCCTGCGCGTAGAGGGCGAGGTTCTCCTTCCACGGGAAGCCCGTGGTCTCGGCCAGCACGGTCGGCGCGATGGCGTTCAGCTTGTCGTAGACCTTGGCGTGCCGGACCTTCGAGGAGAGGATCAGGTCGGGCTTGAGGGAGGCGATCAGCTCCAGGTTCGGCTCGGCCATCGGGCCGACGTCCTTGGTGTCCTTGATCTTGTCCTTGAGGTAGCCCGGGAAGCCGCCCTCGGTCTTCATGTGCGGGGAGACCGCGCCGACCGGGGTGATGCCCAGCAGGGTGACGTCGTCCAGCTCGCCGCTGTCCAGGACCACGACGCGCTTCGGCTGGGCCTTGATCTCGGCGGTGCCGGCGGCGTGCGTGACGCTCCGCGGGAAGACCGCACCGGAGCCGGCGGCGGCCGAGGCGGTGTCGCCGGCGGGCTTGGCGGCGTCCTTCGAGTCGCCGTTGCTGCCGCAGGCGGCGAGCAGCGTGGTGGAGAGCGCGACGGCCAGGACGGCGACGGGGAGTCTGCGGGCGCGGAGCGAGCGGTTCATGGCGGTTCCTTGTCTCTGGTGCGGGGTTGCCGGACGGTTCCGGGCAGGGTGGGACACCGGCTCGGCCCGCGGGTGAGCGCGGGGCGGCCGGAAGACGGAAGGGGATCAGCCGGAGGCGGCGGCGGTCCGGGACCGGGTCCGTGCCCGTGGCACGACCAGCGGGGTGCCGGTCTCCGGGTCGGGCACGACCTGGCAGGGCACCTGGAAGACCTCCTCCACCAGCTCGGCCGTCAGCACCTCGGCGGGCGCTCCGGCGGCGGCGAGCCGGCCGTCCTTGAGCACCACCAGGTGGTCGGCGTAGCGGGCGGCCTGGCCGAGGTCGTGCAGCACCATGACGACGGTGCGTCCGGCGTCGGCGTGCAGGTCGGCGACCAGGTCGAGGACGTCCAGCTGGTGCCGCAGGTCCAGGAAGGTGGTCGGCTCGTCGAGCAGCAGCAGCTCGGTGTCCTGGGCGAGCGCCAGGGCGATCCAGGCGCGCTGGCGCTGGCCGCCGGAGAGCCGGTCCACCTGCTGGTCGCGCAGCACGTCGGTACCGGTGCGGGCCAGCGCCTCCTCGACCGCGGCCTGGTCGGCCTTGGACCAGGGGCTGAGCATCCGCTGGTGCGGGAAGCGGCCGAGCCGCACCAGCGCCTCGACGGTGATCGCCTCGGGGGTGACCGGCTGCTGCGGCAGCAGGCCCATCCGCTTGGCGAGCGCCCGCGCCGGCATCCGGTGGATGTCGGAGCCGTCCAGGGTGACGGTTCCGGCGGCCGGGTCGAGCAGCCGGACCAGGCCGCGCAGCAGGGTGGACTTGCCGCAGGCGTTCGGGCCGACGATCGCGGTGACGGCTCCGCCGGGCAGCTCCAGGTCGAGCCCGTCCACGATCACCCGGTTGCCGTACCGCAGGTGGAGGCCGTGGGCGGCGAGCCGGTTGGCGCCGCCGGCCCCCTCGGTCGCGGGCTGCCGGTCGGTGGCGGGCTGCCGGTCGGTGGCGGCGGTCATCAGCTGCTCCTCTGGGGGAGTCGGCCCTGGCGGATCATCAGCACCAGGAGCCAGGGCGCGCCGAGGGTGGCGGTGACGGCACCGACCGGCAGGCCGTGGACGGGGATCACGTGGAGCACGAGGAGGTCGGAGGAGAGCAGCAGCACGGCGCCGGTGAGCGCGGTGAGGCCCAGGGTGCCGAGGGTCGGCGGCCCGGCGAGCAGCCGGACCAGGTGCGGCACGGCGAGCGCGACGAAGGCGACCGGCCCGGTCAGCGCGGCGGCGAGCGAGGCCAGCGCGATGGTCAGCAGCAGCAGGAGCAGCCGGTCGCGGTTCGGGTTGAGACCGAGACCGCCGGCCGAGTCGTCGCCGAGGTCCAGGACGGCGATCCGGCGGTGGCAGAGCACCGCGACGGCGGCGGTGAGCGCGATGGCGGTGCCGCCGATCCAGACCTCGGTCCAGTTGCGCCCGTACAGCGAGCCGGTGGTCCACTGCATCGCGGAGGCGGCGAGCTCGGCGGGGAACCGAACGATCATCAGGTTGACGGCCGCGGCGAGCCCCTGCTGGACCGCCAGACCGACCAGCACCAGCCGGGTCACCGCCATCCGCGAGCGCCAGGCGAAGCCGCCGAGCAGCAGCGCGGCGAGGAGGCCGCCGCCGAGCGCGGCGAGCGGGATCAGCTCCTGCGAGGCGCCGGTGGCGAGCATCAGGACGGCGCCGAAGGAGGCCCCGCCGGTGACGCCGATGGTGTCGGGGGAGGCGAGCGGGTTGCGGAAGAGCCGCTGCAGCATCGAGCCGGCCACGGCGAGTCCGGCGCCTGCGACCAGCGCCGAGACCACCCGGGGGGCCCGGAACTCCTGCACCACCAGCACGTTCCCGGCGTCGCCGACGCCGACCAGGGCGCGCAGCGCGTCCCAGACGGACATCTTCACCTGGCCGGTGGCGAGCGCGACGCCGGTGAGCAGCACCAGCAGGGCGGCGGCCAGCAGCGACCAGGCGGCGGTCCGGGCCCGGCGGCGGGCCGCGCTCGTCCCCGCGGCCGCCCGTGCCGCGGTGTCCAGGGTGAGCGTGGTCATCGGGCCACCTTCCGGGCCAGCACGGCGAGCAGCGGCGCGCCGAGGAAGGCCGTCACGATGCCGACCTCGATCTCGGACGGCCGGACCACCAGGCGCCCCAGCACGTCGGCCGCGAGCAGCAGCAGCGGACCGGTGATCAGGCAGCCGGGCAGCAGCCAGCGGTGGTCGTTGCCGAGCAGCGGCCGGACCAGGTGCGGGGCGGCCAGGCCGATGAAGGCGACCGGCCCGGCGACGGCGACCGCGCTGCCCGCGAGCAGCACCACGGCGAGGCCGCCGAGGGCGCGGATCCGTGCGACCGGCACGCCGAGCGACTGCGCGGCCTCGTCGCCGAGGGCCAGCGCGTTGAGCGCGGGGGCGACGGCGAAGGCGCCGATCAGGCCGAGGACCAGGAACGGCAGGACGGGCGTGAGGGTGTCGAGGTGCCGTCCGGCGATCGAGCCGGCCAGCCAGAACCGGGCCTCGTCCAGCGTGCGGTGGCTGGCCAGCATCAGCGCGGAGGTCCAGGAGGTGAGCACCACGGTGAGCACCGTGCCGCCGAGCGCCAGCCGGACCGGGTCGAGGTCCCCGCCGTGGCGGGACATCGCGTACGCCGCCACCGCGGCGACGGCCGCCCCGAGGAAGGCGAACCAGACGTACTCGACCGGCTGGGAGAGCCCGAGGCTGTAGATCGCGGCGACCACGGCGAAGCTCGCGCCGGCGTTGATGCCGAGCGTGATCGGCGAGGCCAGCGGGTTGCGGGTGACGCCCTGGGCGACGGCCCCGGCGACGCCGAGCGCGGCGCCGACGGCCAGACCGATGACGGTGCGCGGAACCCGAAGGCCCGTCACCACGTCGGCGTCGCCGCCGGATCCGGAGCCGGTCAGGGCGTCGATCACGGTGGAGATCGGGATGGAGCGGGAGCCGAGCGCGAGGCTCAGCGCGACGCAGAGGACGAGCGCGCAGGCCCCCGCGGTCAGCAGCAGGGGCCGCCGTACGGCGGAGGTCCCGGGCGCTGCCGGGGCGGTGGCCGTCGGCGGGTCGGTCTTCAACACGATTCGAGATATTAGGTTAGGCATGCCTAACCTCGTCAAGTCCTGTCCCGATCCGCCCGTCCTGGGTGGAGCTGTCCGGATGCAGGTCCGGGCGGGTGGCCCGGGCCGGCGGTGCGGGTCGGCGACCGTGCGGTTCGGTGCGGCTGTAAGGTGAGCCTCACCTTAATCGATCTCGGGAGTGCCGATGATCTCGGGTGCCACACCCATGCCCGCGGCCGCGTCCGCACTGGGTCCTCTCTGTGCTGACGATGCGCCGGGCGGCCCGCTCGCCTCCGGCCTGCAGGCCGCCCGGGACGGTGCGCCCACCCGTGGGGCGCACCCAGCGCTCGCACCCGGCGCACATGCACCCTCCGCGCTCGCATGCACCGCCCACGCGCCCGGCGTGGACGCGGTGTCGTCCCGTCATACGGACACCGCGCGCTCGCGTCGTGACGACGCGGCGCTCGTCGCGGACTACCGGCGGCTGGTGGAACTCTGCCCGGCCCTCCCGCTCACCCTGCTCTCGGCCGACGGCCCGGACCCCGCGCCCGCGCAGGGCTGGCACTCCGCGGCCCGACTGGCCGACGATCCCGCCGCCCTGGCCGAGGCGCTGACCGGCGAGTCCGCCCGGATCGCCCCGCTCGCCGCCGAGCACGGCACCTCGCCGCGCCCGCACGTCGCCGCCTCCCGGCTGCTGCACCACTACGTGTGGTCCGCCTGCCTCCTGATCGCCGGCCCCTGGCACCTCGCCCGGCGGGTGCCCGTGATCGACCCCCGCGACCTCTGGCTGCACGCCCCCACCGGGGACCTCGCGCTGCGCCCGCGCGCCCACCGCACCCTGCCGGGCGACGACGAACTCCGCGCCGAACTCCGCGCCGCCGTCGTCGCCCACGTGGAGCCGCTGCTCACCGCCTTCGCCGGGCCCACCCGGCGCGGCACCCGCGCCCTCTGGGGCATGGTCACGGACGACCTGGCCTCCGCCGTCTGGTACCTCGGCCGGATGCTCGACGAGGAGGCCGCCGCCGTGGCGGCCGCCGCAGCGGTGCTGCCCGGCGGCACCCAACCGCTGCCGGGCGCCGCCGAATTCCGCCTCCTGCGCGGTGCCGACGGCCGCGAGCACCACACCCGGACCCGGCTCGGCTGCTGCCTCTACTACGCGATCCGCCCGGACTCCGCCTGCCTCACCTGTCCCCGCACCTCCGACGAGGAACGCCTGCAGCGGTTCTGAACAGCTGTCAGCACGTCTGGCTCCCCCGGTGGGCGGATAGGCTCACCGCATGATCGACTCCACTACGCAGATCCGCGTCGCCCGCCCCTCCCGGGACCTCGCCGCCGCCGAGCGCTTCTACGTCGACGGCCTCGGCCTCTCGGTGCTCTGGCGCACCACCGAGCGCGTGTCCGGCGAGCACGACCTGGTCATGGTCGGTCTCCCCGGCGGCACTTGGCACTTCGAGCTGACCCACGACCCGGAGCAGCCGCTGGAGCCGACCCCGACCGTCGACGACCTCTTCGTCCTCTACCTGGGTGCCCCCGTGGACGAGGCCGCCGTCGCGCGCCTGGAGGCCGCGGGCGGGACGCGGGTGCCGGCGCACAACCCGTACTGGGACGAGTTCGGCGTCACCGTCGCCGACCCGGACGGATACCGGCTGGTGCTCTGCACCCGCACCTGGAACGCCTGAGCCGGGGCCGGCGCGGGCCCGATGGAAATGCGTGGACGAGAGGAGCGCCGCGACCGATACTGCGTGCGGGCCGAACTCCGCCCGCCGAAGCAGAGGAGACGATCGTGGCAACCGCCGTACGCGGCACATCCGTGGACATCACGACGTCGGACGGCACGGCCGACGCCTACCTCGTCCGTCCGGACGACGGCCTGGCCCACCCGGGTGTGCTGTTCTACATGAGCGCCTTCGGCATCCGGCCCGCGCTGAGGGCGATGGCCGACCGGATCGCCGCCGGGGGCTACACCGTGCTGATGCCCAACGTCCTCTACCGGCACGGCCGTACGCCGATCATCGAGCTTCCCGAGCCGCCCGCGCCGATCGACCCGGCCGCCGACCCGACGCTGTTCCGGCGCCTCTCCCCGATGATCGAGGCGCTCACCCCGGAGCGCTTCACCCGCGACGCCGACGCCTACCTGCGCCGGCTGGCCGACTCCCCGCTGGTCACGGACGGCCCGGTCGGCATCACCGGCTACTGCCTCGGGGCCGGACTCGCCCTGCGCACGGCGGGTGCCTTCCCGGACCGGGTCGCCGCAGCGGCCGGCTTCCACGGCTCCTACCTCGCCACCGACTCCCCGGACAGCCCGCACCTGGTCGCCGAACGGGTCACCGCGGAGCTCTACTTCGGCCACGCCGACCAGGACCGGTCGCTGCCGGCCGAGGAGATCGACCGGTTCGCCGCCGCGCTCGCCGCCGCCGGTGTCAAGCACACCTGCGAGGTCTACGAAGGCGCCCGGCACGGCTTCACCCAGACCGACACCGTGCCCTATCACCCGGAGGGGGACGCCCGGCACTGGGACGCGCTGTTCGAGCTGCTGGGCCGCACGCTCTGACGGGGACGGCTCCGCTCCTCACGGAGCATCCCGAAGAGCACCCGGTCCTACCGGACGCCGAACCCGTAGCCTGGCAAACCGTCAGCCCACGCTGATCCGGACCTCCTTGACGGCCAGCACCTTGCAGGACGACGCGGGCCCGGCCGTCCCGGAACCGCCCGTGGCCGGGGAGCCCGTCGCTGCTCCGGCCGTCCCCGGCCCGCCGGCCCCGCGGCCGCAGCTGGTGCGGTCGACGAAGTTCCAGGTGAGCGTGGTGGAGCCGGCGGTGGCCGCCGTCCAGGTCTGCCGGACGGTGTGGCCGCAGCCGGCCGAGTCGGCCGGGCAACTGCTCAGCGGGGCGTCCGGGCCCCGGCGGACGACCGCCGGATCGCCCTCCCCGGCGAGCTGCCAGCCGTGCGGCAGCGGCGCGGAGGTCAGGCTGACGCCCACCGAGCCGCCGACCGCGAGGTGGACCTCGGACGGCGCGAACGCCGGCTGCCGGCCCCCTCCCACGGCGTCCGCGTCCTTGTCGGCGGGCAGCGCGAGGACGGTGTCCGGCTGCCGGTCCGGGCCGCCGGCCGGGGAGGAGGAGCAGCCGGCCGCCGTGGCCGCCGCCACGAGGGCGGCGGCCAGGGCGAGGCCGCGGTGGAGCAGGCGGCGCCGGCCGCCCGTCACGCGTTCCCCGCCCGGGCATCGCGCCGCAGCGAGATCAGCGCGGCGACCTCCGCCAGCCAGCGCGCGAACAGGTGCTCGCGCCCCAGGTCGGCGCCGGTCGCCGCGGCGGCCTGCAGCCAGCCGCGGACCAGCGTGCGGCCGGGCTCGCCGATGACCGGGTCGGGCAGGGCGAGGGCCGCCGCGAAGCCGCCGGCCCGGACGTGCTGGGCCAGGAAGCCGAGCGGGTACGGGCCGATGCCCGCGGCCTCGGCCCGGTGCGCGGCGGCGATGGCGGCCTCGGTGAACAGGGCCTGGCGCGGGCCGCCGGCGAGCAGCAGGCCGCGGGTGACGGCGGCGGGGACGTCGAGGTCCGCCAGTTCGGCGTCCGACCGGACGGTGGTCATTTCGGCAGCTCCAGGGCGGTCGACTTGTTCAGGGGGTGGTCGCCGGGCGTCAGTCCGCCGAGCTGGCTGTTGACGAACTGCTCCTCCGTCACCCAGGAGGTGAAGCCCCAGGGGTTGTAGATCTGCAGCCTGTCGCCGTCCCGCCCGATGATCATCATCTGGTGGCCGGAGTCGCTGTTGCGCACGGTGATCGGGACGGGCAGGCCCTCGTCCACCGACTTCTCGATCCGGGTCAGCGCCGCCCGCCGGTCCTCGTCGCTCTCCAGCTCGACGTGCTCGTAGTCGGCGCCGGTGGCCTTGCCGAGGTCCTTGTCGGCCAGGTAGGTCTGGGCCTTGGGGCCGAGGCCGCTGTCCTCCTTGGGGTAGGTCTTCCGGCCGTCGACCTTCTGGCCGTCGATGTACTCGCCGATGTAGGTCTTCTGCAGCCGCTGCTCGAAGTTCTCCGGCGAGTCGGCGCCGGGCGCGTCGGGCGTGCCGCCGGTGGTCAGCTGGTACATCAGCAGCGGGTCCAGCTTCGCCTGGGCGATCACGGTGGACGCGGCCACGCAGTCGCTGACGTCGCGCTGCGAGTAGACCGAGTACCCGTCGATGTTGACGTTCTGGCCCTGGTACGTGACGTCGATGTTGTCCGAGGACTCGCGGTTGGTGTCACCGGTACTGGTCGCCGGCACCAGGTGCTGGGCGAGCCAGGCCGGGTCGTCGCCGTGCGGGTGGATGCCCTCGTCGAACTTCTGGATGTCGGCCACCGAGTGGCCGGCCGCCAGCGCCTTCCACAGGTACGCCGCCTCCTCGGGCGACTTGGCGTTGGAGAGCAGCGCGCGGAACGCCGCCTGGTCGCCGCCGGGCATCACGCCGAGGATCTGGGTGGCGCGGTCCAGCTGGTTGGGCGTGAGGATGTAGCCGTCGTCCTCGCCGGCGCCCGGGTTCTTCTCGGTGGCCAGCACCACGGCCGCGAGCGGGTCGATCGACCCCTGGCCGGCCCGTTCGGCACGGGCCTTGGACGCCAGCTGGTTGAGCTTGCTCGCCGTGCTCGTCCCGCAGCTCTCGGCGCGGCGGGCGCCCGAAAGCTGGGCGGCGACGCCGTTCAGGGCCTCCTCGCGGGCGCCCTGGTCGAAGCCGCCCGGGTCCTTGCGCGCCTTCTCCCGGGCGGACTGCAGCTGCTGGCGGCCCTGGGCGTCGACGGACTTCGCCCACTGCAGGTCGTTGGCCCAGGCCTCCATCACCTTCGCGGCCTCGGCGAGGGTCTCCTTGGAGGTGACCGTCTCCGCCGACATCGCGTGCACCGCCTGGGTGGCGTGCTCGGCGACCGACCCGGTCCAGACCGCGGGCAGCTGGTTGCCGGCTATGCCCGAGAGGTCCTGCGCGGCCTTGCCGAAGGAGGCGGCCGCCTTGGCGTAGTCCTGGGCCCGGGCCCGGATCGCCCCCGGGTCGCCGACCGGCTCCGGGACGGCCAGGGCCTTGTCGATCCCCTCCAGCAGCTGGAGGTTGGCGAACATGAGCGAGAACTTCTCGATGCTGTGCTGGGCGCTCTCCAGGTCCTTGACCTTGCTCATCGGCCGCCGCCCGCCGGCGACAGCGAGGCGGCCACGGCCTTCTCGGTGTTGCGGTAGTTCTGCGTGGTGGTCGACATCTTCTGCGCCAGCTCGTCCAGGGCGCGCTGGGTGACGTCGATCTCCTTCGACCAGTTCTGGTCGAAGGACGACCAGGCCTTGTCCATCCCGAACTCGCCGAAGGCCGTCGACGCGTAGCAGAGCCCGCCCGCGTAGGCGGTCTTGGCCTCCGCGATGTCGGTCGCCGTCTTGCTCAGCGCCTCGCTGACCCCGTGCAGCCCGGCCACGTTGACGCCGTATCCGCCGGCTCCGCCGTCACCCGTGCCCCCGGCACCCTGGGCTGGTCCGCCACTCATGTCTCCCCGTTCCCCCGTCTCCGGCGCACGCCGTGCGACCGGTGCCGCCCGGCTCCGGTACGTCCGTCCGTATGGCTCGATGCCCGCGCGACGTGGTGCGGCGCGGGCATCGGGGGATGAGCCTAACGTGTGGAGCGGACCGCTCCGCTATGCCCTCCGGGACGGCTCGGGCTGCTCGATTCCTTCACGTTGAGGGCGCGTCGGCTCCGTGTCCTGCCGGAAATCCGCGCCGGGTGTTGGGGCGATTTTGGGCTTCGGAGTGGAACCGGCGGCGGGTCGGACGGCGTCCTCGGCCGCGCCGTCGGTGCGGGCCCCGGCCCGGGTGAGGGCGTCGGTGTCGGAGCCGGTCCGGACGTCGGTGTCGGCCGGGCTCCGGCGCCGGTAGCGGCGGTCGGTGGCGGTGAGCAGGGCGAGCAGCAGGGCGGCCGCGGCCGAGGCAACGGTGACCCGGAACGGTGCGGTGGGCCCGACGTGGTCGGCGAACCAGCCGCCCAGGAACGTCCCGGCCGACTGGGCCAGGATGATCGCGCTGACCAGTGCGGCCATCGCCTCGCCCAGCCGGGCGGTCGGGACCGTCCGTTCCGCCAGCCCGAACATCGTGATCATCTGCGGGGCGACCGCCACCCCCAGGCCGCCGATCCCGGCGGCCAGCGCGGTCACACTGCCGCCGGAGAAGAGCAGCAGGACGGAGGCGGAGCAGAGCAGGACGGTCCCGGCACGCAGCCGCAGCGGGAGCCCCCAGCGGGTGGGCAGGGCGGCGGTGGCGATGCCCGCGAAGGCGCTGGTGAAGCCCATGAAGCCGTACAGCAGCCCGGCCGCACCCGCCTGCCCGAGGGCGTCCGTGGTGGCCGTCACGCCGACCTGCACCGAACCGAAGCAGGCCCCCAGCAGCCCCATCCCGGCGAGCAGCAGGACGTACGGCGTGGTCAACAGGGGCTCGCCGGAGCGGCGGTGGGTGACCTGCGGGCCCTGCTCTCCGGCGGTGCCCGGCGCGGCGGTGGGGTGCAGGGCGAACAGGGTGGCGCAGACGCCGACCAGCGCGGCCGCGGTCAGCAGCCCGACGGCGGGAGAGGCCAGAGTGGCCAGCACACCGACCAGCGCAGGACCGGTGGTGAAGGAGATCTCGTCCACGATGCCGTCCAGCGAGAGCATCGAGGACGTCAACTCGGCATCGCCGTCGGCCAGTCCGATCCACCGGCTGCGCGACAGCGGGCCGACCAGCGGCACCGAGAGCCCGATCAGTGCGGCCGGGGCGATCTGCCACGCAAGGTCGAGCCCGCCCTCGGAGGCTGCCACCAGCGCCAGGATCGCCACCGTGTTGACGGCCGCCGCGACCAGTCCGACGGACCGCTGTCCGCGCCGGTCGGCGAGCCGGCCGACCAGCGGACCGCCGACCGCCTGGCCGACGGCCAGCGCGCCGGCGACCACCGAGCCCCACCAGACGCTGTCGGTGTTCCGGGTGACCAGCAGGAGTGTGCCGATCGGGCACATCGCATTGGGCAGCCGGCCCAGCAGCGACCAGACCAGCACTCCACCGCCCGTCAGCTGCGCCGCCGATCGGAATCTTGTGACCACGGACATTCCGGTGAGCCCCCACATGCGGCCGGGGGTGGGCGCCCGCCTCCCACCACCGGCCCGGCCTGTGGAAGGGCCGCGGGTGAGCCTCGACCGTAACGGGCGGCCGCAGGGGCGGGTAACCGTCGGATCACCCAGCGGAGTCTCCCGAGGCCGCGCGACCGCCTTGGAGGACCGGCCAACTCCGGGCGGGGCGCGGCTCGGTGAGGGCGCGGCCTGCCGGGAGCCGGTGAACGGCGCAGGCCGCCCCGAGTGAACTGTGCCGGGCGGGGCGGGTGAACGGCGCCTCGCTCAGAACCGGTGGACGGTGCAGGGGGAGTGCTCGAACGGCGTCCTGGCCCCCTTGACCGGGCGCAGCTCCGCCTTCCACCGGTTGTCGATCACGCCCCGCCGCAGGGCGAACAGCTGGTTCGCCCGCTCCGCCAGCCGGGCCCGGTACTCCGCGACGACGTCCGCCGCGTCGACGGCCAACTCCCCGACGAGCTCCTCCAGGAGGCAGGTCGCGCAGCCCGGACCGGGTCGGAGCCGGCAGCGCGGGATGCCCGCGGTCTCCAGCCCCCAGAAGGTGAGGTACCCGTCCGGGCTCACGCCGACCAGGAACGCCTCGGGCCCGGTCTCCGCGCGGCAGGCGTCCAGCAGGCGCTGTCGCAGCACGACGGGATCGATCGGGACGATCGGCTTCGCGACGATCCACAGGAGCAGTCGGCCGAGGTGGTACGCCAGTGCGAGGCCGGTCGTCGTCCAGCAGGCGGGCACCAGCCAGCCGGGTCCGGAGAATCTTCCGACCGCCAGACCGAGCGCGGACCACCCGTACGCCGACACCGCGTCGCCCAGTGTCGCCCCGGGGCGGAGCCAGAGCCGCAGCACCGACCATGCCGCGAGGACCGGGATCGCCACCGTGCCCGCGGTCGCCAGCGCGTCCATCTCCCGCCCCCTCCCGATGGTCCCCATTACCTTCTTCCACGCGGGAGTTGGCGGTGAACCAGGGGCGCGCGGGCGGATGCCGCCCGCGCGGCCGCCGTCCGGGGCGTGCGGCTCGGCCGACCGGGCTCTTCCGGCGCCCGCTACGCCTCGGCGCCCGCTACGCCTCGGCGCCGGTGCCGCTCCCCGGGCCGGCCTCGTCCCGCTGCTCCAGGCGCTGCCGCAGCAACTCCTCGTACTCGGCGTGCACCCGGCGGTCCATGGCCAGGGCGAACTGCGCGTCGGTGACGGTCCGGGCCAGCGGGCGCACCCGCAGCACCTGCTCGGTCAGCCGGGCGGCCTCGCCGGGTGGCAGCGGGGTGTCGCCCGTGAGGGCGCCCAGGAGGTGTTCACGGGCCAGGGCGATGAAGACCTCGGCGATCGCGTCCACGTGCTCGCGCGTCCGCCGGCTGGCCTCCAGCACCGCCGAGAGCGGCACGCCTTCGGCGACGAGGTCCGTGGTGGCGTCCAGCAGCCGGCGGCTGACGTGGGTGATCCCGTCCTCGTCGACGGTGATGAAGCCCTGGGCGACGGACTCGGCGGTGTTCTCCTCGGTGAGCTGGTCCCCGAAGGTGGCCTTCAGCTCGTCCCAGTCCAGCCGGACCGCGGTCTCGTCGGACCAGGGGGCGACGATCGCCGCCTCCAGCCCGATCAGCTCGGCGACGTCCCGGCCGCTCTCGCCGGCGCCGATGAGCTCCGCGATCCCGCCCAGGGTGTGGCCGCGCTCCAGCAGTTCGGCGATCACCCGGAGCCGGGCGAGGTGCGTCTCGCCGTACCAGGCGATCCGGCCCTCCTTGCGCGGCGGCTGGAGCAGCTTGCGCTCGCGGTAGAAGCGCAGCGTGCGGGTGGTGATGCCGGCCGCCTCGGCCAGCTCCTCCACCCGGTACTCGCGCTGCTTGTCGTCCGCCGCCGCTCTGACCTTGTCCACGGCGCTCAGCATAGGTCCGCCGATCGTGGAAGTGCGGCGGCCGGGCTTCTTCCATCGACTGTCAACAAGGGCTAATCTGCCGACCATGCCAGTGATTGCTGGCATGGTTCTCGCGGCACGCCACGGCACCATGGAGGCGGCGCGTCGCGGCAGTGCGCACCTCAGGCCCCCACCCTCAGGAGGACGCCGCATGGCATCCAGCACCAAGCGCCCCCGCCCCGGCGCGTCCGGCCGGGACTCCGGCGCTGCCGACGCCGCGTCGGAAGCGGCCGCCACCGCCGCACCGGACGCCGCCGCACCGGACGCCGCCACCGCGCCGGCCGCGACCGCCACCGCGCCGGCCGCGACCGCCGCCGCGACCGTGCCGACGGCCCGGACGGCCGGGACCGCCGCGGCGGCGCCGGCGCCCGTCCGGCACGTCCGGGTCGCGGTGATCGGCTCCGGCTTCGGCGGGATCGGCGCCGGCGTCCGGCTCCGCCGCGCCGGGATCACCGACTTCGTCATCCTGGAGCGCGCCGACTCGGTCGGCGGGACCTGGCGCGACAACAGCTACCCCGGTTGCGCCTGCGACGTGCCCTCCCACCTCTACTCCTTCTCCTTCGCCCCGAATCCGGACTGGCCGCGCAGCTTCTCCGGCCAGCCGGACATCCGCGCCTACCTGGAGAAGGTCACCGACGTCTTCGGCATCCGCCCGCACCTGCGCTTCAACGCCGAAGTCACCGAGGCCCGTTGGGAGGCGGGCCAGGCCTGCTGGCGGATCACCACCACAGCCGGCGAGTGGACCGCCGACGCCGTCGTCTCCGCCGCCGGGCCGCTGGCCGATCCGCAGATCCCCGACCTGCCGGGCCTGGACGCCTTCCCCGGCAAGGTGTTCCACTCCTCCCGCTGGGACCACGACTACGACCTTGCCGGCAAGCGCGTCGCGATGGTGGGCACCGGCGCCTCCGCCGCCCAGATCGTCCCGTCGATCCAGCCGCGGGTGGGCCGGCTGACGGTCTTCCAGCGCACACCCGCCTGGGTGCTCCCGCGCCGCGACCGCGAGATCAGCGAGATCGAGAAGTGGCTGCACGGCCGGCTCCCGGTGACCGCCAAGATCCGCCGCGGCACCCTCTTCGCCCTGCGCGAGCTCCAGGTGGACGCCTTCGTCCGCCGGCCCGGCCTGCTCAAGGTCGTCCAGCAGCTCGCCGAACGGCACCTCGCCCAGAGCGTCGCCGACCCCGCGCTGCGCGCCAGGCTCACCCCGGACTACCGGATCGGCTGCAAGCGCATCCTGCTCAGCAACACCTACTACCCGGCGCTCGCCGCCGCCAACACCGAGGTGGTCGCCTCCGGCCTGCGCGAGGTGCGCGGCTCCACCCTCGTCGCGGCGGACGGCAGCGAGCACGAGGTGGACGCGATCGTCTTCGGCACCGGCTTCCACGTCACCGACATGCCCGTCGGCGAGCGGGTGTTCGGCGTCGACGGCACGAGCCTGGCGGAGGAGTGGAAGGACGGCATGGAGGCGCTGCGCGGCTCCACCGTGCGGGGCTTCCCGAACCTCTTCTTCGTGATCGGCCCCAACACCGGCCTGGGGAACAGCTCGATGATCCTGATGATCGAGTCCCAGCTGAACTACATGATCGACGCGCTCACCACCCTGGGCTCGATCGGCGCCACCGCGATGCAGCCGACCGAGCGCGCCCAGCGGCAGTGGAACCTCGAACTCCAGCACCGGATGGACCGCACCGTCTGGACCACCGGCGGCTGCCGCAGCTGGTACCTGGACCCCAACGGCAAGAACACCGTGCTCTGGCCCGGTTCGACGACGGCGTTCCGCCGGGCCACCCGGAAGGTCGACCTCGCCGAGTACGAGCTGATCATGCGCGCCGCCCCCACGGCGCCGGGCTCGGCCGCCGCAACTGCGGAGGCCCTGGTATGAGCCCCGCGATCCCCGCCGACTACGAACCGCTGAGCCCCGCCGAGCAGTTGGACGTCCGGTCGGCCGACGGCATCCGGCTCCACGTCGAGGTGCACGGGCAGCCCGGCGCCCCGACCGTCGTCCTCGCCCACGGCTGGACCTGCTCCACCGTCTTCTGGGCGCCGGTGATCCGCCGGCTCGTCGACCGCTACCGGGTGGTGGCGTACGACCAGCGCGGACACGGCCGCAGTGAGATCCCGCCCAGCCCGGTCCGCTACTCCACCCGCGCGCTCGCCGAGGACCTCTCCGCCGTGCTGACGCGGACCGTCCCGGCCGGCGAGCGCGCCCTCCTCGCCGGGCACAGCATGGGCGGCATGACCATCATGGCCGCCGGCGGCCGCCCCGAGGTCGCCGAGCGGACCGCCGCCGCCGTACTCGTCTCGACCGGCCCGTCCGACCTGATCGCCGAACTCCGGGTGCTGCCCGGCGTGGTGCGCTCCCCGGGGCTGCGCCGGTTCCTCCACCGCCAGGTCCTGCGGTCCCGGCTGCCACTCGGTCCGGTCGGCCCGGCCAGCCGCTCCGTGCTCAAGTACGCCACCATGGGGGCGAGTTCGCCCGACGGGCCGGTCGAGGCGGCGGCGCGCATCGTGCACGCCTGCCCCACCGGGGTCCGGGCGGCGTGGGCCGGTGTGCTGGGGGAGCTCGACGTCCGGCCGGGGCTGGCCCGGCTCGCCGCGCCGACCGCCGTCGTGGTCGGCACCGACGACCGGCTCACCCCGCCGGTGCACGCCCACCGGATGGTGGCGGCGCTGGCCGACCCGCAGGGGCTGCTCCTGCTCCCCGGGGTCGGCCACATGGCCCCGATGGAGCGGCCCGCCGAGGTGGCCGCCGAGATCCACCGGATGGCCGCCGCCCACCTCCGTGCAGCCGGGCCCGCCGCCGGAGCCGCCGTCGCTGCTGCCGGGACCGCCCCGGCCGTGTCCGTTCCGACCGTTCCCGGCCCCGCCCCGTCCGCCGCCACCGCCACCGAGAGGTCCGTGTCCGCATGAACGCCACTCCGCCGCTGTCCGCGCAGGTCGTCGTCGTCACGGGGGCCGCGCGCGGCGTCGGTGCCGAGCTCGCCCGCAAGCTCACCCTGCGCGGCGCCAAGGTCGCACTGGTCGGCCTGGAGCCGGCCGAACTCAAGGCCGTCGCCGCGCTCTGCGGCCCGTCCGCCACCGCCTGGGAGGCCGATGTCACCGACGTCGACGCCCTCACCGAGACCGCCCGGTTGATCAAGGAACACTACGGCCGGATCGACGCCGTGGTGGCCAACGCGGGCATCGCCATCGGCGGCCCGCTGCTCGACAGCGACCACCGGGCGTTCAGCCGGGTGATCGAGGTGAACCTGCTCGGCAGCGTCGCCACCGCGCGGGCCTTCCTCCCGGCCCTCACCGAGAGCGGCGGCTACCTGTTGCAGATCGCCTCGCTCGCCGCGCTCACGCCAGCGCCGCTGATGAGCGCGTACTGCGCCAGCAAGGCGGGCGTGGAGGCCTTCGCCCACTCGATCCGCGCCGAGGTCGCGCATCAGGGAGTCAAGGTCGGTGTCGGTTACCTGAGTTGGACCGACACCGACATGGTGCGCGGCGCCGACCAGGACACCGTCCTCAAGCAGATGCGCTCCCGGCTGCCCTGGCCCGCCAACAAGACCTACCCGCTCGGCCCGGCCGTGGACCGCCTGGTGGACGGCATCGCCCGCCGCTCGGCCCACGTCTACGCCCAGGCCTGGCTGCGCGGCATGCAGCCCGTCCGTGCGCTGCTGCCGCTGGTCATCGCGGCGGTCGGCTCCCGCGACGTCGCCAAGCTCGCCCCGCAGTTGGCCGCCACCGCCGCCACCCGCCTGCGCCCGGTCGGCGCCGGGGGAGCGGCCGACACGGCCGCGCGGTCGGCCGAGCACTGAGCCGGACGGCGGGTCCGCCGGGTGGATCCACCCGGCGGACCCGCCGGTCACCGTCGGCCGCGGTCGGCTGTCAGGGCCGTGCGGAGGAGAGCTGCTTCAGCGCCTCGTAGCCGGCCTGGACGAACCGGCCGTCCAGGGCGGGGCCGCAGTTGGCCAGGGCGGCGACGGCCGTGGCGGTCTGCGGGCAGAAGCCGACGAAGGCGGTGAAGCCACGGGTGCCACCTGAGTGGAAGAGGAGGTCGCGGCCGCCGGTCCGGCGGTGGTTCCAGACCAGACAGAGCCGGTCCGCGGAGTGCGGCAGGCGCAGCCGGGGTTGCCGGACGTCGCGCAGCGCCGCCCCCAGCTCCCCGTCACCCGGTGCGAGATGGGCGCGGAGGTAGCGCAGCAGGTCCGTGCCGCCGGCACGGACGGCGCCGGCGCCCGGCAGGCCGGGGATGCGCCAGGGCGGCAGCGGGCGCTCGCGACGGTGTCCGACCGCCCGGTCCGGCGGGCCCGGGCTGCAGGTCGTGGTGCGCAGGCCCAGCGGTCGGCAGACGCGGTCGGCGAGGAGCGCCGGATAGTCGGTGGACGCGGCCTCGGCGAGCAGCCGCCCGAGGAGACCGACGCCGTAGTTGGAGTAGGTGAACCGGCTACCGGGCCGGTGGTGCACCGCCGTTCTGGCCAACGCGGCCTGCAACTGCTCGTCCCCGAAGGTCGCGTACGGGTTGCTGAACCAGGCCGGCAGGGCGCTCGTCAGCAGGCCCGGCGGCAGGCGGGGCAGCCCGGACGTGTGGGTGGCCAGGTGAAGGAGCCGGACGGGCTCCCCGCCCCGGACGGCCGGTGGCCGCCAGTGCCGGGGGAGGTGCAACTCCACCGGGTCGGCCAGGGCGACTTCGCCGCGTGCGGTCATCGAGGCGAGCAGCAGCGCGGTGAACGTCTTGGTGACGGAGCCGAGTTCGAAGACGCTGTCCGGCGTGCAGGGCGCACCCCCGTGCGACAGCCGTCCGCGGGCGTGGACGGCCTGCCGCTCGCCCCGGGCGACGGCCAGGGTGACGGCGGTGGCGAACGGCGCGGCCGCCGCGACCAGCAGGTCCGCATCCTGCCCGCCCAACTCGCCGTCGAGCGGACCGACTCCGAGCGGGTCGACCGGCCCGCCGGCCAGGCCGACGGCCCGGGCCTCCCCGGTCGGGCCGTCCATCTAGGCCGCCGCGGCGGTGGCGCCGGACGCGCCGCCCAGCGCGCGGGCCAGGGTGATCGCGGCGGCGACCACGGTGACGACGGCGGTGTGGCCGTGGTCCGTGAGCAGCTGCTCCGGCTCGCCGGCGACCGGGTCGGCGTCGCGCGGCACCAGGCCGTCGGGCCGCTGTGCGGCGGCCAGCGCCCGCCAGCCGGGGGCGCCGGCCCCGGTCTCGCCGATGCACGCGGCGACGATGAGCAGTTCGCCGACCAGGTCCCACTGGCCGATCTCCTGCCAGACGTCCAGCCAGACCGGCAGCCAGTCGCGCAGGTAGTCGCGCATCGGGGCGGGCAGGCCGTCCGGTCGGGCGCCCCAGTCGGTGAGGTGGAACACGGTGTGGGTGACGTCGTAGGCGGTCAGCCAGTCGATCATCCAGGGCTCGGGCGTGGCCCCCAGCCAGGTGGCCGCCGCGAGGGCGGACCAGTCCGGCTGCTGCTCCAGGCCCACC
Organism: Kitasatospora sp. NPDC090091; assembly: GCF_044747365.1. Classification (NCBI taxonomy): domain Bacteria; kingdom Bacillati; phylum Actinomycetota; class Actinomycetes; order Kitasatosporales; family Streptomycetaceae; genus Kitasatospora; species Kitasatospora sp. NPDC090091. Next base: position 283,703 of record NZ_JBIVDY010000007.1, on the reverse strand, counting down.
ACCCGGCGGGCGTTGGCGACGGCCAGCCGCCGGTTGGGCAGCATCTCCATGGCCTGCACCGCACGGAGCCGGGCCAGCGACTCCAGCAGCTCCTCCAGGGCCCGGTGGCGGTGGTCGGCCCGGGCGAAGTGGACGTAGACCTCCAACGGGTCGGTCATCAGCGGGTAGCGCAACTGCCGTTCGTAGAGCAGGTCGCCGCCCCGCAGCTGCTCCCAGGCGAGGTCGAGCGTCTCGTGGGCGATCCGGCTGTCCTCGGCGCCCGCGACGCCCTCGCGCAGCAGCAGCCCGGTCGCCAACGCGGCCTCCCCCAGCGGCTTGTAGACGTTGTCGGGGTCGGCCAGGTCGATGGTCGCATCCTCGGGGAAGCGGCCGAGCCCGTTCCGGTAGCAGGAGTGCAGCCAGCGCAGCGCGCCCGAGGAGACCTGTTGGGCGCTGCGCAGGACGGTCGTGTCGGTGCTGCCGGTCATCCCGCCGCTCCGTTCGGACGGAGCGCCAACAGGCCCTCGGCGATGGCGACTTCGAGTGCGATCCGGGCACTGCCGTCGCCGGCGGAGCGGACCCGGTCGAGAACGGGGGCGACCTCCAGGTGTTCCGCGGTGCCGCTCGCGACGGTCCAGGCCAGCCACCGGGCGATCCGGGCGGCGGTGCGGAGGTCGCGCCGCATCATCGAGCGGGTGGCTCCCCGGGCCAGGGCGAGGCTGTGGCGGCGGGCGAGGTCGTGGACCGGCCCGCCGAGCTCGGGCAGGGCGAGCGGCGAGAGTTGGGCCATGGCCACCGACCAGCGGGCCCAGCCGAGTCGGTCGGGCTCGGGCACGGGGGCCGGCAGCGGATCCGGCCGGGAAGCCGGCCGTGCGGCGTAGCCGGGGTGACCGCCGGAGTGACCGCCGAGGGCGAGCAGATCGAGGGTGGCGCGGTCGCGCCAGGACGCGGCCACGGCGCCGGCGGACCGATCGGCGGTCGCGCCGTCGGTCGGTACGGGGAACGCCTCCAGGGCCAGCGTGGCGGCCAGCGCGGTCGGCCGGTCGGGGGCGAGGCCGTGCAGCAGCCGGGGTGCGAACACGTCCGGCCCGAGTACCCGGACGGCGGCCAACTCGGCCCGGGACAACGGGCCTTCCAAGAGCGGTGGTTCCGGAGGTGGGCTGTTCGGCGGACCGTCCGGCGGGCTGCCGCCGGGCCGGTCGGGCGCGGCCGGGCCCGCGGCGCCCCGGAGGGCGTCGAGGACCCGGCCCGCCACTCGCTCGACGGCCGCGGCGTACTCGTCACGGAGGGAAGTGTCGGCGAACGGCATGGGAATGAGGTTCTCCTGTCGTGGAGACCGGTGAGCCCGGCCGGCTACCGGGTCTTCTCCTTGGGCTGCTTCGGCGACAGCAGCAGGAGGGCGATCAGCACGCCCGCGGCTTCGGGCCGGTACGTGGGCGCGTCACTGACGGTCGCCTCGTCCTCCACGATCAGCGTGCCGAGCACGTCGGCCTCGGCCGGCGTGGCGAGCGGAGCCCGCGTGGTTCGGGTGGTCTGAGCAAGCATCGGCTGCCTCCTCATCGAGACTTCATCGCCTGGCCCGGCGATGCCCCCTCGTCCGACGATACGGGTGCGAACTGTCAGACGCAAAGGGCGTACTCTGCGTGACCGGCGGCACGGGGCGGAACCCGGTCCCGGATGCGCTCGGTGGCGAACGGCCCGTCCGCGCAAGGTCCGAGGGGGCCCGCGACGCTCCGGTGCCGGCGAGCAGTACCCCTGGCCGCCGGCGAGTCGGTACGGTCGGGTGCATGACCACTGCCTTGATCACCGGCGCGACCGCCGGCATCGGAGCCGCGTTCGCCCGCCGGCTCGCCCGGAGCGGCTACCGGCTCGTCCTGGTGGCCCGGGACACCGGGCGGCTGGAGAGCTCTGCTGCAGACCTGCACGCCAAGTACGGCATCGACGCGGAGGTGCTCACCGCCGATCTCGCCACCGAGGAGGGCATCGCCGCCGTGGAGGCGCGGCTGTCGGACGCCGGCCGCCCGGTGGACCTGCTGGTGAACAATGCCGGCTTCGGCAACAAAGGCGCCTTCCTCACCGTCCCGCTCCAGGACGAGCTCGACATGCTCAAGGTCCACGTCGAGGCGATCCTCCGGCTGACCACGGCCGCCCTGCCGGGGATGCGCGAGCGGCGGCGGGGCGCGATCGTCAACGTCGCCTCGGTGGCGGCCTTCCTGCCGCGCGGCACGTACGGCGCGAGCAAGGCGTGGGTGGTGAGCTTCACCCAGGGCGTGATGCGCGACCTCGGCGGCACCGGCGTGCGGCTGATGGCGCTCTGCCCGGGCTTCACCCGGACCGAGTTCCACCAGCGGGCGGGCATGGGCACCGGCAACATCCCGTCCTGGGGCTGGCTGTCGGCCGAGCGGGTGGTCGAGGAGGCCATGCGGGACCTCGCCCGCGGTCGTTCGTTGTCCGTGCCGGGCAAGCGGTACAAGATCGCGGTGGCGGTCGCCCGCCTGCTGCCCTCCGGCAAGCTCGGCGGACTCTCCTCGAAGGCGGCGCGCACCTACCGGACCGACTGAGCGGGAGGCGCTCGCGGCGGGCGTGCGGCCCGGGACCCCCGGGGTGCGGCCCGACGCGGGCGGCGGTGCAGCGGTCCGGGTGCGGCGGGAATAGAGCGAGCCTCACTATTAGCTTCGCTAACTATGAGCTATGCTCGCCATGCCGGTGTCCGCTGCACCGCCATGCCCGCCGCGCGCCCGCGCGGTGCCATGCCCTCCGCACGGGTGCGCGCAGCCGCGCCCGCCGCGCGCCGCCCGCGCGTCCGACCCTGGGAGGTCTGCCCTTGAGGCCCGACGGCATCCGATGGACCCCACCCGCCCGCGCCGAGGACGAGCCCCGCCCGCCGGCCCAGTGGCGCCGCATCCTCGCGCTGTTCCGCCCGTACTCGGGCCGGCTCACCGTGGTCGGGCTGCTGGTGGCGGCCTCCGCCGTGGTGTCGGTGATATCGCCGTTCCTGCTCAGGGCCGTCCTGGACACGGCCATCCCACAGGGCCGCACCGGCCTGCTCAGCCTGCTGGCGCTCGGCATGGTCGCCGCCGCCGTGGTCAACAGCATCTTCAACGTGCTGCAGACGCTGATCTCCACCACCGTCGGCCAGCGCGTCATGCACGACCTGCGCACCGCCGTCTACAGCCACCTCCAGCGGATGTCGCTGGCCTTCTTCACCCGCACCCGCACCGGCGAGGTGCAGTCCCGGATCGCCAACGACATCGGCGGCATGCAGTCCACCGTGACGTCGACGGCGACCTCGCTGGTCTCCAACTTCACCTCCGTCATCGCCTCCGTCGTGGCCATGGTCGCGCTCGACTGGCGGCTCACCGTCGTCTCGCTGCTGCTCCTGCCCGTGTTCGTCTGGATCAGCCGGCGGGTCGGCAACGAGCGGAAGAAGATCACCACAGAGCGGCAGAAGCAGCTCGCCGCGATGAGCTCGGCGGTGCAGGAGTCCCTCTCGGTCAGCGGCATCCTGCTCGGCCGCACCATGGGCCGCTCCGACTCGCTGGCCAAGGAGTTCACCGGCCAGTCCGACGAGCTGGCCGAGCTGGAGGTGCGCGCCAGCATGGCGGGGCGCTGGCGGATGAACACCATCCAGATCGTGATGGCCGCGATGCCCGCGGTGATCTACTGGGCGGCCGGCCTGGCCGCGGCCGGCGGCTCGCCGATCGTCTCGGTCGGCACCCTGGTCGCCTTCGTCTCGCTCCAGCAGGGCCTGTTCCGGCCCACCGTGAGCCTGCTCTCGACCGGTGTGCAGGTGCAGACGTCGCTCGCGCTGTTCCACCGCATCTTCGAGTACCTGGACCTGCCGGTCGAGATCGCGGAGCCGGAGCGGCCGGTCGAGCTGGGGCGGATCACCGGCGAGGTCCGGTTCGAGGGCGTCGACTTCCGCTACGACCCGGACCAGGAACGGCCCACCCTCTCCGGCGTCGAGCTCAAGGTCCCGGCCGGGAGCTCGCTCGCCGTCGTCGGCGAGACCGGCTCCGGCAAGACGACCCTCAGCTACCTGGTGCCCCGCCTCTACGACGTCACCGGAGGCCGGGTCACCATCGACGGGGTCGACGTCCGCGAGCTCTCCTTCGACGCGCTGTCCCGGGCGGTCGGCGTGGTCTCCCAGGAGACCTACCTCTTCCACGCCTCGGTCGCCGACAACCTGCGCTTCGCCAAGCCGGACGCCACCGACGCCGAACTGGTCGCCGCGGCCGGGGCCGCGCAGATCCACGACACCATCGCCGCACTGCCGGACGGCTACGACACCCTGGTCGGCGAGCGCGGCTACCGCTTCTCGGGAGGGGAGAAGCAGCGGCTCGCGCTCGCCCGGACCATCCTGCGCAACCCGCCGGTGCTGATCCTGGACGAGGCCACCAGCGCCCTCGACAACCGGACCGAACGTGCCGTCCAGCAGGCCATCGACACGCTGGCGGCGGGGCGGACCACCATCACCATCGCCCACCGGCTCTCGACCGTCCGGTCGGCCGACCAGATCGTCGTCCTGGACCGCGGCGAGGTGGTCGAGCTGGGCACCCACGACCAGCTGGTCGAGGCCGACGGCCGGTACGCGGCGCTGCTGCGGCGCGAGGTGCCGGCCGTCCGGCTCGGCCGCGTCTGAGCGGCCGCGGGCCCGGGCCGCGAACGGGCCCGGGCCGGACGGCGGGGCCGCCCGCCGACGGGCTCAGGCCGCCTTGGGGATCTCGTTGTAGCTCTCCACGACCTCCTGGCCGGAGAGCTGCTGGATCGCCCGCATCACCTCGTCGGTGACCTGCCGGCGGGCCTTGAGCGAGCGGGCCTGGCCGTGCAGCTCGTCGAAGTGCAGCGGCTCGCCGAAACGGACCGTCACCTTCTTGATCCGGGGGACGCGCTTGCCGATCGGCAGGATCTGCTCCGGGCCCTCCAGCGCCACCGGCACCACCGGGACGCCCGCGGTCAGGGCCAGCCAGGCCACACCGGTCTTGCCCCGGTAGAGGCGGCCGTCGAGCGAGCGGGTGCCCTCGGGGTAGATGCCGAAGGCCTTGCCGTCCTCCAGGATCGCCAGCGCCGACTCCAGCGAGGCCTGCGCGGAGCGGTAGGTGCCGCGCTCGACCGGCACCGCGCCGATCGCCTCGAAGAAGCCCTTGGAGAGCGCGCCCTTCATGCCGGGGCCGGTGAAGTACTCGGCCTTGGCCAGGAAGTGCACCCGGCGCGGCGCGGTCAGCGGGATCACCACGCTGTCGATGAAGGAGAGGTGGTTGCTGGCCAGGATGACCCCGCCCTTGCGCGGCACGTTCTCCAGGCCCTCGATGTTCGGCCGCCAGATCCCACGCGCGAGCGGTTTCAGCGCCAGCTTGGTGACGAGATCGAGCATGGTCCCTCCCAGGACGTGCACGCCCGAGGGAAGCCCGGGCCTGAACGGTCGACGATCGGTGGTCGTCCCCGGCCGGGCCGGGAATCAGACCCGCAGACTACGACACCCACCCCCGAACCCGTCCACTCCCGGCAGCCGTGGCGCTCACCACGGCCGGGTAGGGTACGGCCGTCGTAGAGAAACGCACATCAGCAGGTCTTCCCGATCAGCAGGTCGGTCCGATCGGCGGATCTTCGTGATCGGAGCATCGCCTGATCGGTGGATCGGCCGTTCGACCGACCGGCGGATCGGCGTTTCAGCAGTCCAACAGCTCAGCAGCTTTCAGTTCCCTCAGGAGGGGTCCCCATGGCAGACGTCGACAACATCCGCGCGGCCTTCGAGAAGTTCGACGTGAACGGCGACGGCCGGATCACCGCCGCCGAGTACGCCCTGGTCGCGCGCGAGCTCGGCGACCTGACCACGTCGATCTCGGTGGCCGAGGCCATCATCAAGCAGATGGACACCAACCACGACGGCGAGCTCACCTTCGACGAGTTCCTGGCCGCCCGCCAGGGCTGAGCCCGTCCGGGCCGGGCCCCGGGGCGACCCGGGGCCCGCCGCTCAAGCGTGGGCCCGTTGCTCGGGCCCTCGGGCCTGCCGCTCGGCCCTCGGGCCCGCCGCTCAGCCCCGGACGGGGAACACGCGGCGGACCACCCGCTCGGCGGCCCCGCCGTCGTCCCACGGGCAGAACCGCTCCCGGAACTTCGCCCGGGCCTCCGGCTCCGGGTCGCCCGCCAGCAGCGCCGCCGCCAGCCCGTCCGCGTCCACCGTCACCGCACCCGGCGGCTCGGCGAACAGGTCGAAGTAGACGCCGCGGTTCCGCCTGTACTCCTCCCAGTCCGGCGCGAACACCACGACCGGCCGGTCCAGCACGGCGTAGTCGAACATCATCGACGAGTAGTCCGTGACCAGCACGTCCGCCGCCAGGTAGAGGTCCTCCACGGTCGGGTGCGCGGAGACGTCCACGATCTCCGCCGCGTCCTCGCCCGCCGCCAGGTCACCCGGGCCACCGGTGTGGAAGTAGTGCGTGCGGACCAGCAGCGTGAAGCCGGGGCCCAGCCGCCGAGCCAGCTCGCGCACGTCCAGCAGCGGCACGTAGCCGCCCTGGCCCTCGCGGTGCGTCGGCGCGTACAGCACGGCGGTGCGCCCGGCAGCCAGCCCGAACCGCTCGCGCATCGCGGCCACCTCGGCCGGCCCGGCGTTCGCCAGCCGGTCGTTGCGCGGGTAGCCGGTGTCCAGCATCTCGTACCGGCCCGGGAAGGCGCGGGCGAAGTGCTCGCTGGTGTGCGGGTTGGACGAGACCAGGAAGTCCCAGCGGTCGACGGCCTCCTGCAGCAGGTCGAAGTCCATGCCGTCGGCCGCCACCGGGTGGTCCTTCAGGTCCATGCCCATCGCCTTCAGCGGCGTGCCGTGCTGCGTCTGGACGTGCACCGTGCCCGGCCGCTTGACCATGGTCCGGGGGAAGTTGACGTTGTTCACGAAGTACTTGGCGGTCGCCATCGCCTTCAGGTAGGCGGGCGTGTTGACGATCACGTACGGCAGGCCGGCGGGCAGCGCGGCCGCCCGGGCGCGGTTCTCCACCACCCAGACGCCCCGGACGTCCGGCGCCAGCTCCTTCGCCTTCTCGTAGATCGCCGCCGGGCTGCAGGCGTACCCGCGGTGCCAGTACGCCGCGTAGACCGCCAGGTGCTCGTCCAGCGGCAGCCGGCGGAAGGCGTTGTACGCGGTGAACCGGGCGCTGCTGCGCACCCCCTTCTTCACCGCCGGAGCCACCGCCCGCGCCCCGCGCTTGAGCTCGCGCGGCAGCCGCCCGGTGCGCCGCAGCTCCGCGTACGCGACCCGCGCGCCGCGCGCGGCCAGCCGGTACTGCACACCGCGCACCCCACCCGGGAACCGGTAGCCGGCCGGGCGGTGGCGGGCGAAGTGCTCGGAGATCCGGCGGAAGAAGTCCTTGCGCCGGTCCGCCGGGACCAGCCCGGGGGTGTCGTAGACGTTGAGCGCCTGCCGGACGGTGCGGTCGAAGACCAGGGTGCGCAGCGACTCCGGGACCGGGCGGCCGGGCCGGTCCGGGCGGTCCAGGAAGGCGAAGATCGCGTCGTACTGGGCGAACGCGTCGGCGTGCTTGGGGGAGGCGGTGGAGGTGATCGCACCGGCGCGGCCGCGCCGGTAGAAGTAGCAGGGGCGGTCGAGGTAGCGCAGCCGCTCGGCGGCCAGCAGCGCCGGGTAGGTGACCGAGATGTCCTCGTAGAAGCCGCGCCCGAAGGAGACGCCGAGACCGAGCAGGAACTCGCGGCGGAACACCTTGTTCCACACCGACATCACGGTCTGGAACAGCGCCGGGTGCTCGGCCGCGGTCGCGCCCTCGACCAGCGGGGAGCCCACCAGCACGTGGCGCCAGGGGTTGGGCTCGGTCCCGCCGTCCGGGTAGGCGTGGACGAAGTCGGTGAGCAGGACGTCGGTCGGCCGGTCGCGCTTCGACTCCTGGGCGAGCTCGTCGACGAGCGCGGAGACCGTGCCGTCCGGCAGCCAGTCGTCGCTGTCGACGAACCAGATGTACTCGCCGCGCACCTCGGGCAGCGCGGCCGTCCGGGCGCCCCCGAGGCCCTGGTTCTCGGTGAGGTGCAGCACGCGCAGCCGGCGGTCGCGGGCGGCGTACTCGTCCAGGATCTCGCCGCAGCGGTCCGGGGAGCGGTCGTCGACCGCGATCACCTCGAAGCGGGACTCCCCGGCGGGAGTGGCTTCCAGGATCGAGTCGAGGCAGCGGGGCAGGTAGCGCTCCACTCCGTGGACCGGGAGCACGATGCTGAGGAGGACTGGCACGCTGGCCGAGTCTAGCGAGCGCGGTCGGCGGCGGATCCGCGCGGGGCGTCCGGTGGCGCAGGGGGAGGAAGGCGGCGTTCTCGGAGCCGGCCCCGGAGCCGGAACCGCCGGTGCCGGGCCCCGTGCGGGGCGGCACCGGCAGCCAGGTGGCGGCCCGGCCGACCCTCTACGGCCGGCCGCCTGTCCGGGAACCTCCCGAGCCTGGCCACCGCAGCGTCGAGGCGGCCGGGCAGTGGCTCGGGGGAGCCGGAGATCTTCATCTGTCGAACGCGCGGCTGGGTGCGGCGGTGCGAGCTCGCGCCCGCGCGTGTCGATGAAGATATTGCTTGGAGGTCGGAGCCGAGTCAATCCCACGGTTGTGTTCACTTCCTGAAGTGATAGTCGTATCTGGTGACGCCGGGAGTGCGGCTAGTGGGTCGAGCGAGCCTGCGGTCGCGGAGCGTAGCGGCGTGACGGTCGGGGGTGCGCCCGGCGCTCACCGGCTCCGCCGCCCGCCCGGGGACTGTGGGCCATGACTGTCGGTGACCCTGCGCGCCCGGCGCGTGCCTCTCGGGCAGGCGCCGGGCCAGTGCCTCCGTCGCCCCGGTGACGGGCGGCGGGTCGTGCACCATCATTGATGCCTAGTCGTGACCGGACGGGTGGCCCCTGGTGCGTCGTCAGTTGACGCCGCACGGTACGGTGGCAGCACACCAGGACGGTTGCGCGAAGGCCGTCTGTCACGGATAGTCTTCGCCTCACGGCCCTGGCGCCTCGTAGGGGTGGGAAAACTGATGGAACACATGCAAGTGCGGACTCGGCCCCGTGTGCCGGCGATCCAGTGCGGCGTCGGCACGACCGGCCGCCGGATCGAGCGACACCTGGCTGTGCTCGGCGCGCCCGCACTCCCGGCGGTGGACACCGCCGAGGCGCTCGGGCTGATAAGGGAGCTGACGCCGCGCGGCGCCGGCGCCCCGACCGCGCCGCGCCGCCACGTGCGGGTCTCGCTGCTGGCGCCGCTGCGCCGGCTGCGCCGGAGCCTCTTCGGCAGCCGCAGCTGAGGCCCGTCCTGCGGACCGGGCCGTAGGCCCGGCCGGCGTCGCCGCCGCGAGCGGCATCCGACCCGATGGGCCTCAAGAGCCCCTCGGGTCTTCGGCGTGCCCGGGATCGCCGAACCCGAGTGGAAGCGCGAGGACAGGGGCGGCCTCGGGCGCGGGAAGGTCTGAACCTCTCAGCCTACGACACCTTGCCTCCTTGGCAAGGAGAGTCGGCGAGCCGGGACGGAGAGCCACCTGAGCTGGGTGAGGATGAGCCCATGGCGGACAACATCCACTCCACCCTCTTCCACTCCACCACGTTCGAGATCGCCACGGGCAGCCACGAGGTGGCACTCGACATCACCGACCGCTGTGCCGCGTTCCTCGACGAACGGGCCGCCGGGCGCGACGGTTTGCTCAACGTCTTCGTGCCGCACGCCACGGCCGGCATCGCCGTCCTGGAGACCGGTTCGGGCAGCGACGACGACCTCCTCGCGACCCTGCGCGAACTCCTGCCCGCCGACGACCGCTGGCGCCACCGGCACGGCAGCCGCGGCCACGGCCGCGACCACGTCGTCCCCGGCCTGGTGGCGCCGCACGCCACGCTGCCCGTGATCGGCGGCCAACTCGCCCTCGGCATCTGGCAGTCGGTGGTCCTGGTCGACACCAACGGGGACAACCCGCGGAGGACGGTCCGGCTGTCCTTCCTCGGCTGATCCGGCGGCCGGACGGAGACCGGCTCCTGCGCCGTCGTCGCCTACGCCCGCCCGCCGGCAGCGCGGGCGCCGGTGACGGGGGCGGTAGGGGCAGGGGCGGCGGGGTCAGGGGCGGTGGGGGCAGCGGCGCCGCCGGTGACGGCCGCGGCCACGGCGGTGAGATAGCCCTCGATCGCCAGGTACTGGCAGAGCACCGACACCGGGCGGCCGAGCCGCGCGTACCAGGCGGCGAGCCGGGCGAAGGCCGTCACCTCGAACCAGACCTCGCCGTCGGCGTCCATGCTGACCAGGAACGCCTCCTCGCCGCACTCCGGGTGGCCGGGCAGCGTCCCGTACGCGAAACCGGTCCGGTCCGGTTCGTCCACCGTCCACACCACCCGGCAGGGGATCACCAGCCTGGGACGGCGCAGCCGGGGCAGGGTCAGCCGCAGCAGGACGGTCGCGCCCTCCTCGGCCGGCGCGTAGGGGTGGACGGCGAAGCCGGTGCCGAGCTGGCAGCCCCAGCCGAGCACGTAGCGGCCGGCCCGCTCCAGCACCTCGGGCCCGTGCCCGAGGTGGATGCGCCGCCGCAGGTGCGCGTACCCGGCGGGGAGCCGGGCACCCCGGGTGGCGCCCACCTCGGGGTAGTTGGGGGCGGCGGCCCGGGCGGCCGCGAGGCGTCGGAGCAGGGTGGCGGACACCCGGCCACCGTACCCGCGGCGGATGCCCGACCGGCGCGGGGGGGTGCTGGGCCGCCGCCGGGCGCCCGGCCTGCGCAGTGGTCGGCCTACGTAGTGGTCGGCCTGTGCGGCGGTCGGCCTGTGCGGCGGTCGCCGCATCCCTCCCGCGCCTCCCCGGGCGCCGGGCGGCCTTGATTCCGGCCGGGCGGCGGAGTAGGAAGGCGTCATGAGCGAAGCGGCAGCGGAGACCGGCGACGACGGCCCGATCTGCGTCCTCACCCCCGACGGGGCCGAGGCCGCAGCGGCGGCGCTGGTCCATGACCCCGACCCGGTCGGTCCGCGCGCCGACTGCGTGCTCTGCGGCGAGCCCACCGAACTGCCCGCCGACCACCCGGGCACCACCCTCTGCCCCGTCTGCGCCTGGCAGCAGGCCCAGCGGATCGCCTGCTCCGGCTGACCGCCGGTCCACGTCCGCCGACAGCTCGACCGCCCGACTGCCCGGCCGAGCCTTCAGCCGTTCACCCGTTTCACCCCGTGGCCACCCGCCGGCCGGCCGATCACCTGCGACCGGCTGACGCGTGACGGGCCCGGGCCGGGCCCCCGGGCCCCGCCGGGCCCTCGGACGCCGTCCCGTCCGGGGGCCCCGGACGTCCGGCCCCGCATCGGGCCCCGTCCGTGCGCCGCCCCCGGCCTCAGGCGTCCTCCCGCCCGGCCAGGGCGAGCGTGGAGCCGTGCCGGCCCTTGCGGACCAGCAGCTGCGCCGGGATCCGGCTCCGCAGGTCGGCGACGTGGCTGACGATGCCGACCGCGCGGTCCCGCTCCCGAAGGCCGTCGAGGACGTCCATGACCTCCTCCAGCGTGTGCTCGTCCAGCGTGCCGAAGCCCTCGTCGATGAAGAGCGTGTCGAGCGGCATGCCGCCGGCCTCGTCCGTGACCACGTCGGCCAGACCCAGGGCCAGGGCGAGCGAGGCGAAGAAGCTCTCGCCGCCGGAGAGCGTCGCGGTGTCCCGCTCGGTACCGGTCCAGGCGTCCACCACGCGCAGCGCCAGCCCCGAGCGCTTGTTGCCGGTGCCCCGGTCGTCGCTGTGGACGAGGGTGTACCGGCCGCCCGACATCCGTACCAGGCGGTCGCTGGCCGCCGCCGCGACCTGCTCCAGCCGTGCTGCCAGGACGTACGACTCCAGGCGCATCCGGAGCCGGTTCTCCGCCGACGTCCCGGCGGCCAGCGCGGCGAGCCGGTTGATCCGGCCGTACCGCGCCAGGGTCGGCGCCAGCGACGCCGCCAGCTCGGCCAGCTGCCGGCCGATCCCGGCGAGCGCCGCGCAGCGCTCGCCCGCCGCCTGCTGCGCGGCGTGTGCCCCGCGCAGCCGGTCGACCGCCGTCCGGAGCCGGGTCTGGGCACCGGGCACGTCGGCCGGCGGGCCTGCCGCCGCCGCGGCCAGGCCGGGCTCGGCGAGCAGCCGCTCGACCGCCGCCAGCTCCGAGCGGTACCGCGCCAGCCGGCCCTCCAGCCGCTCGCGCTGCTCCCGGGGCAGCAGGACGGCCGCAGCCTCCGCCGGACTCGGGAACCCGGCGTCCGCGGCCGCGCGCGCCAGCTCGTCGTCGGCCTCCTTCAGCCGCCGGGCCGCGTCCGCACCGGCCCGGGCGGCCGCGGCGAGCGCTGCGACGCCGTCGGCGAGGCGGGCCAGGCCCGCGGCGCGGGCGGCCACCGAGGGCGCACCGTCGCGGGCTTCGGCGACCCGCCTGGTCAGCTCCTCCCGCTCGGCGGCGAGCAGCTGGATCCGGTCGGTCAGCACGGCCGTGCGCTCGCCGGCCTCGCGCACCGCGGCGAGCCGGCGGGCCTGCTCCTCCGCCAGCCGCTCGATCCGCCGGGTGACGGCGCCCAGCCCCTCCGCGACGCGCAACGCCTCCCGGCGCTCCCGCTCCGTCTCGGCGAGCGCCGCGGCCAGCGCCTCCGCGCTCTCCGGGCCGGCCGCACCCGCGGCGGCGGCCTCGCGGACCTGCAGGCCGGCCAGCTCGCGCTCGGCCGCGCCGGCCCGCTGCTCGGCCGCGGCCTGGGCGGCCAGTGCGCGCTCCTCGTCCTCCGCACCGACCTGGCCACCGGACGGGAGGGCCGGCTCGGGGTGCTCCGGCGAACCGCAGACCCGGCACGCCTCGCCCGCCCGCAGCTGGGCCGCCAGTTCGGCGGCCATGCCGGTGAGCCGGCGCTCGCGCACGTCCTGGCTGTGCTCGCGGGCGTCCAGCGCCTCGGCGCGCAGCGTGAGCGCCCGCGGCCCGGCCGCCGCGATCTCCGCGCGCAGGCCGTCCCGGCGGCGGGCGGCTTCCAGCCGCTCCGCCACCTCGGCCCGCCGTGCGTCCAACTGCTCGACGAGGGAGCCGGCCGCGCGGGCGGCCGTCTGCTCCTCCTGGAGCTCGGCGAGCCGATCGTCGAAGCCGGCCAGCCAGTCGGCCGCCTCCTCGGCCAGCTCCTCGGCCCGGCGGCGCTCCCCGTCCAGCGACTCCTGCTCACGGACCAGCTCCCCGCACCGGCGCTCCTCGGCCTGGGCCGCCTCCAGCCGGACCGCCTCGGCCCGCAGCCGCTGCTCGGCCGCGGTGAGCTCCGCGGTCTCCGCGCGCGCCAGCAGCGGGCCCTCGCCGGGCGCTCCGGCCAGCGCGGCCCGTCGGCGGCGCTCCTCCTCGTGCGCCTCGCGGTGCGCATCAGCGGCGCCCGCCCGCAGGTGCAGCACCGCCTCCACGCCGACGGCGGACTGCGCCTCGGCCAGCCGGAGCCGGTCGCGCTCCATGGCCGGGCCGGCCTCGGCGAGCCGGGCCGCCTCCAGCGCCGCCGCCTGGTGGCGCCGCTGGAGGCCGGCCAGCTCCTCGGCGTCGGCCCGGGCCTGCTGGGCCCGCCGGTGCTCGTCCTCCACGCCGGCCAGCGCGGCGTCGGCGACGGCCAGCTGCTCGGCGGCGCCGCTGCGCAGGATCGCGGCCCAGCCGAGCACGCCGTCGGTGAGACCGGCGGCGGCGTGCGCCGGCTCGTCCTCCGCCGGCACCCAGGCAGCGGCCGGCTCGGCCTGCGGGCCGGCCGCCTGCTCGGCCTTGCTGGCCAAGTCCCGCAGCCTGCGCCGCCCGGCCTGGACGGCGGCCTCCTGGGCCCGGCGCTGCTCGGCCAGCCAGGACTCGACGTGCTGGAACCGCTCGGTGTCGAACAGCCGCCGCAGCAGCTTGCTGCGCTCCTCCGAGTCGCCCTTCAGGAAGCGCGCGAAGTCGCCCTGCGGGAGCAGCACGACCTGGCAGAACTGGTCCCGGCTCATCCCGATCAGCCGGTGGATCTCCTCGCCGGCCTCCTGGTGCGACTTGCTGACCGCCCGCCAGCCGGGCGTGCCGTCGCCGCTGTCGGCGGACCACTCGCGGAGCAGGGTCTGGGCCCGCTCGACGGTCGTGCCCTTGCCGACCTTCTTCGGCCGCAGCTGTTCCGGGAGCCGGGTGATCTGCAGCCGCCGCCCGCCGAGCGTCAGCTCCAGCCGGACCTCGGTGAGCCGCAGCGGGTCGGCGTGGTCGCTGCGCAACCGGTTGGCCCGGCGGGTGCCGGGGGTCTCGCCGTAGAGGGCGAAGCAGACGGCGTCCAGCACGCTGCTCTTGCCCGCGCCGGTGGCGCCGCGAAGCAGGAACAGGCCGCCGGCGGCGAGCGCGTCGAAGTCGACCGTCTCGGAGCCGGCGAACGGACCGAACGCGGTGACGGTGAGCCGGTGGAGCCTCATCGGGGCAGCTCCGCCTTCCGGTCGCCGGTCTCCCGGACGGTCTCGAAGCCCTCGCGCAGCCAGTCCAGCTCGTCCGGATCCGGCTCGGCGCCGGGGCGGACGTGCCGCAGGAAGCCCTCGGCGATCTCCAGGTCGGCGCGGCCGCTGACCCGCGCCGCGTACGACTGCGAGGGCACCGCCGGGCTCTCCTCCGGCTCGAAGAGCAGCTGCAGCGTGTGCGGGAAGCGGCGGCGCAGCTGCTCCATCGGCTCGGCCGGGCGGACCGGGTCGGTGAGCGTGGCCTGCACCCAGGACTTCTCGTGAGCCGCGTACTCCTCGCCGGTGAGCAGCTCGTCGAGCCGGCCGCGCAGGCAGGCGAGGGGGCGTGGCTGCGGGCAGTCGACCCGCTCGGCGGCGACCGCGCCGTCGGCGGCGAGGTCGACCAGCCACATGGTCTTGCGCTGCCGGGCCTCGGAGAAGGAGTAGGCGAGCGGGGAACCGCTGTAACGCAGGTGCGGGGCGAGCGTCTGGCAGCCGTGCAGATGGCCGAGCGCCGCGTAGTGCACGCCGTCGAAGACCGAGGCGGGCACCGAGGCGACGCCGCCGACGGCGATGTCCCGCTCGCTGTCGCTGGGCGCGCCGCCGGTGACGAAGGCGTGCGCCAGGACCACCGCGCGGGTGCCCGCCGGGCGGGCCGCGAGGTCGGCCCGGACCTGCTCCATCGCCGCGCCGAGCACGGCCGCGTGGCCGCCGCGCTCCAGCCCGAACCGCTCGCGGACCAGCGTCGGCTCCAGGTAGGGCAGCCCGTAGACGGCGACCGGCCCGTGCTCGTCGGCGAGCAGGACGGGCTCCGCGCACTCGCCGGGGTCGGTCCGCAGGTGGATTCCGGCCCGGCCGATCAGGCCGGCGCCCACGCCGAGCCGGCGGGCCGAGTCGTGGTTGCCGCTGATGAACACCGTCGGCACGCCGAGCGCGGCCAGCCGGTGCAGCACGTCGTCGAAGAGCGCGACCGCGTCCAGGCCCGGCAGCGCCCGGTCGTAGACGTCGCCGGCGACCAGCACGGCGTCCACGCGCTCGGTCTCGACCACCGCCACCAGGTGGTCGAGGAAGGCGCGTTGGGCGTCGTGGAGGCTCTCCCGGTGGAAGGAGCGCCCGAGGTGCCAGTCGGAGGTATGCAGCAGCCGCATGGTCCCCGACCCTAACGCCCGGCACTGACAACCCGGCCGGAACGGCGGTCCCGGGCGTCCCGCGGCCGGCCCGGCCGGGGCGCGTTCCGTCGCCCAGGGTTGATTGTCGGTGACGGTGTGTATGGTCGCGGCCGTCGGTGCGGTGCAGGGGTCCGGGGATCCGGATCCCCGGGCCGAACCGACGGCCGGGTGGTCGCTCGGGCGGCTCCGGGTGGTCACTCGGGGTGGATTGTCAGTGACGGTGTGTACGGTCGTGAGCGCCGGCGCAGCTCAGGGGCCCCGGGCCTCGGAGCGGCGCGGGCCGACCGGCCACGACCGAACGGGAGGGCGTATGTCCGTACAGTTCAAGCAGGTGTTGTCGCAGGTGCGGGCGGGTCGGGCGGCCCGCGCGGGAGTGGGGGCGGGCGCCGCTGCCGTGGCCGGTGTGCGGGTGGCGGCGCCGCGTCCGGGTGTCCGGCTCGCCTCGCGGCGGCCCCGGGCCGGCCGACCGCCGGGTGGCGGCCCCGTGGGCGGGCCTCCGGGCGGGTCGGGCGGGCCGCCGGCCGGCGGGTGGGGCGGCTTCCGGACGCCGGGCGGGCCGGGTGGCCGTCCGGGCCTGCGCGGCCGGGCGCGCGGCGCGCCGCCGCCGCAGCCGGTGGCGCTCGCGGTGGCCGTCCGGGCGGCCGACTTCGCCGGCCTGGCCCGGCACGGCCTGTTCGGGGCGGTCGCCTTCCGGGAGTACCTGCGGCAGACGGAGTCCCGGCTCAGGGCGTTGCGGGCGGAGGGGCTGGAGGTGCACCTGCGGGTGCTCGACCCGCCCGACTTCGAGGACTACTGCGCGGCCTACGGGTTCGACCCGTCGGGCGCCGCGGGGCGCGTCGCCTACGCGGCCGATCCGGAGCTGGCGGGGGAGCCGTTCGTCTACGCGGGGGAGCGGCTGACCGACCTGCTGCCCGTCCTGCTGGACGACCACCGGGCCAGGGTGCGGATCACCGTGGCCGGCGGCGCGTTGCTGGAGGCGGTCGGCGAGGGCCCGCTCGGGCAGCCGCGGCTGGTGGCCGTGATGACGCACGTGGCGGCGGTCTGGCTGGCGCTGACCGACGGCGCGGGCGAGGGCCGCCACCTGCTCACGCTGCGCTGCCACGGCCCGGAGGACGGCGAGGAGCTCACCGCGGCGGCGGACGTCCGGGTCACGGGCGGCCGCCTGATCGGCGCAGGCCGGGACGTCGAGGCGTTCTGCGTCACGCTGGCGGCGGGTGCGGCCGCCGGCGGCGAGGGTGCGCTGCTGCTGCACGGAGACCCGGCCGCGCCCGGCGGCCAGGTGATCCGGGGCTGGGCCCTGGCCGGGGGCCGACTGCGGCCGATGACCGCCCAGGAGGTCTTCGACGCGCTCGCCGACGACGTCGGCCGCGGCCTGCCCCACCCTCCGGGCGCGGTGCCGCTGCCGGGGTTCGCCCTCCCCGACCCTCCGCCGGTCCGGCCGCCGCGGTCGGGCCGGGGGCCCGCTCCCGGGTCTTCGGACCATGCTCCGCCGGGGGCCGACAGCCCGGACCGGGAGGGCGGTGGGCCCCTGGCCTGACCAGGCAACTCGCGGCCGGGTGTCCACCAAGCGGCGCTGGGGACTGTTCATCGACCGCCTGTTCGGGGAAGATTTCCGGGAAGATCAACAGTAGAAGCGTGCGGATCCCCACGCCGGCGCTTCTGCCGCTCCGCCCCGAACCGCGCACCGCAGGCCCTCCCCGCGCACCGCCGGTCCGGCGAGCCCTACACCGAAAGGGGGGACGCATGAGCCGGATCGAGTACAGCGCGGAGATCGCCGAGCTGCTCGGCAAGGTGCGCCGGCGTCCCACCGCGGGATGGCCGTGGCGCCCCGGCGAGCGGGTGCCCGCCGGGCTGCCGGTGAAGCAGTCGTGGGGCTGGCTGTTCGCGCCCGACGGCCGGGTGCTGACCCTGGTCAACCCCAGGGACGGCATCGTCTCCCTCCCCGGCGGCTCGCTGGAGCCGGAGGACGGCGGTGACCCCGGTGCCGCGCTGGCCCGTGAGGCGGCCGAGGAGGCCCAGGCGTCGATCGGCACGCCCCACTACCTCGGCTACCTCTACGACCGGGTGGGGTCGGCCAACAACGGGCACGAGTGCGCCCGGGTCCGGATGGCCGCGGTCCTGTGCGCGGTCGGGCCGAGCATGCCCGACCCGGCCTCGGGCCGGCACTACCGGCGGCTGCTGGTCGCGCCCGGCCTCGCGGTCGAGCTGCTCGGCTGGGGCGCGCCCGGCCTGCGGCAGGCCCGGGCAGCGGTGACGACCGCCGTCCGGTGGCTCGGTGTGCCGGCGGCGGCGAACGAGGCGATCGAGGAGCTCCCGGTCGGGGGCTGCGAGGTGTTCCCCGGCGCGGACACGACCCCCACCGGCGCGAGCGCCGGCCGTCCGGTCGGGGACTGACCGGGGGCCGGCTTCCGCCTGACCCCGCGGCAGATGCCGTGGCGGTGAGTTCCCTGCTGCCCGTACCCAACCCGCGACGCACCCCGCCCGGGTGTCCTTCCCGGCGTCCTTCCCGTGGCCTTCCCGGCGCTCTTCACCGCGACCGTCCCGGCGCCGGGCCGCCCGGCGACCCGCAGGGCGGACCGCCGAACGGGTGAGCCGCGCGGCCCGCACCGAGCGCACCGCCGGGGCGTGACCAGCGCATTTCGCCGCGCCTGCACGGCAGTTCACCCCGCGGCTGTCGGATGGACCGTCAATTGCCCTGGCATGAGCACTTCCCGCGATACCTACTGCCTGGTATCAAATCTGTGACTCACGTCACTTCCTGGAGGTGTCATGCCGCGCCCCACCCGTGCCATGTCCGTTGCCGCCCTCACGGCTCTCCTCACCCTCACCACCCTCTCCACCGCCGGCTCCGCGAGCGCAGCCGGCGTCAACTACGCCGCGCTGGGGGACTCCTACGCCTCCGGTCTCGGCGCCGGCAGCTACACCGCCGAGAGCGGGAGCTGCAAGCGGAGCACCAACGCCTACGCCTACCTCTGGAAGAACGCCCACGCGCCGTCGTCCTTCGCGTTCACCGCCTGCTCGGGCGCGCGGACCGACGACGTGATCAACAACCAGCTCTCCGTCCTCAACTCCTCCACCACGCTGGTCAGCATCAGCGTCGGCGGCAACGACGCCGGCTTCGCAAGCACCATGCAGACCTGCGTGCTCGACTCGGACAGCGCCTGCATCAACGCGGTCGAGGCGGCGAAGGCCTACGCCAACAACACCCTGCCCGGCAAGCTCGACCAGGTCTACGCGGCGATCCACGCCAAGGCCCCCAACGCCCGCGTGGTCGTGCTCGGCTACCCCCACATGTACAAGATCGGCGGCAGCTGCATCTTCGGCATCGGCGACACCAAGCGCAAGGCGATCAACAGCGCCGCCGACGTCCTCGACGGCGTGATCGCCAAGCGTGCCGCCAACGCTGGCTTCGCCTTCGGCGACGTCAGAAGCATCTTCACCGAGCACGAGATCTGCGGTTCCGCCACGACCTGGCTGAACAGCACCACGTTCCCGATCGAGGAGAGCTACCACCCGAAGGCCTCCGGCCACTCGGGCGGTTACCTCCCGGTCTTCTCCGCGCAGGCATAGCCGGGCGCCGGTCCGCCCGGCGCCCGCACGCCCGCCGGTCCCCGCCCGCCTCGACGCCGAGGCGGGCGGGGACCGGCGGTACGGCCCGCACGCGGGAAGTGCCGGACGCGCCCCGAGGGCGCGCGCCCGCGGTCCCGGCTCAGCACTTCAGCGATTCAGCACTTCACCGCCTCACCGCCTCCCCACTTCACCGCCTCGGCGGGAACGGGATGCCGGCGAGAACGGGCAGCAGCTCGGCCTCCTCGAAATCGAGGTGTGCCTCCAACTCGGCCGACATCAGCACCAGCTCGGCCCGGAACCGCTGCGGATCGGCCACGCCGATACCGGCGAGCAGCGCCACCAACCGGTCTCTGATGCGTCCCACTTCACGGTGCTGCCCGCCCAGGCGTTCCAGGGTCGGACGCAGCTCCGGATGGCTCCGCGCCAACGCGGGGAAGATCGCGGCGTCCTCGCCGGTGTGGTGGTGCGTCAGACCCTCGCAGAAGGCGAGGCAGTGCTGCCGCACCTGGAATCCGAGCCCGGGCGGGCGTCCGTCGGCCACTGCCCCGGAGGCGAAGTACGCCTCCGTCTCCTCCCGGACGTGCCGCAACTGGGCGCGCAGCCAGGTGTGGACCTCCACCAGCTTGTCGGCGAGGTTGGCCACCTCGCGCGGCTCGGCCTCGGCGGCGGCCCGTTCCAGCGCCACCACCGGCAGGGCCCGTTCGGTGTGCGCCTGGTAGTCGCCGTAGCCGGGTGCGACCCGGACCACCGCTTCGAACAGCCGGTCGCGGCGCGCGCCCTCGGCCGGGACGGCGACGGCTTCGAACACCTCCGTCCCGAGCTCCACCCGCACCACCGGGTGGGCGAGCAGATTGCGGTACCACTGGGGGTGCTCCGGCGCTCCGGCCGCCGAGGCGACGACCAGTAGCAGCCCCTCCGCGCGGACATAGCCGAGCGGCACGGTGTGCTCGCGGCCGGACCGTGCGCCGGTGGTGGTGAGCAGCAGGAGATCACCGCCCTCGAACGGGCCGCCGACCTTCCCGCCGTTGGCGCGGAACTCCTCGATGATCGCTTGATTGAAAGACATGGGCATACGCCTGTGGGTTCTCCGAAACATGGGACGGGAGGGCCACAAGCGGCGTTGCGCGAGCGCCCGGCCGCTGCGCAGCCCGTGACCGCGCCGGCAGCTGACGGTGCGTACGGGTGAGCGGCAGGGGGCTCGGCGGCTGGTCATGCGAACCGACTCAGGAACGCCGCGGCGGCCGCTGAGGTCAGATCAGGGGAGCGGAGTGAGTACTCATCGCGCATCGTCCCTCGGTGAAGGTGCTCGCTCGGCTGTCGGCCGGCCCAGTTCTCTTTGGCCGACGCCACGCTGCACGCCCTCATTAGAGCCATCCCGCCCGCTCCGTGTCAACGAACCGGGTCCTCCCGCGCCCCGTCCCCTCGGAACGGCGGCGGACGCGGCCGCTCCGCCGATCCCCCCGGGACCGGCGGAGCGCCGCGGGCGGGTCAGTGCAGGTAGGAGGCCAGGCCGGCCGGCTTGAGGCCGGCCGCCTCGGCCGCGGCGAGGGCCCGCTGGAGGTCGGTGGCGAGGGTGTCGGTCCAGTGCAGCAGGACGACGTCGCCGGGCGACAGGGTGCCTTCGTGCCAGATGTTGGAGGCGCCCCAGCTGAAGTCGGCGTTCGCGGTCATGACGGTGCGGATGCCGCAGTTGGCGGCGGCCTGCAGGGTGTCGGCGTTCCAGGCGAAGTACGGCGGGCGGAAGACCGTCGGGGCGGCGCCGAAGAGGCGGGTCAGCGAGTCCCGGGCGTCGCAGATCTCCACCTGCTGCTCGGCGAGCGGGAGCTTGGAGAGGTCCTGGTGGGAGACGCTGTGGTCCTGGACGGAGGAGCCGGGGGCGGCGGTGACCCGGCGGAAGAAGCCGGGGTCGGTGGCGGCCGGCATCGGCAGAGGGAACGCGGTGATCGGCAGCCGGTGGTCGGCGATGAACCTCTCCGCCTCGGGGGTGCGCTGCCAGCCGTCGTCGACGGTGAAGAAGACGACCCGGTCGCCGGTCGGTACCGAGCCGGCACCGGTGGCGGGTGCCGGGGCCGGACCGTCCACCCGGACGTCGTCGACGGCGAACGGGCCCTGCTGGTACCAGCCGTGGACGTACAGCCGGACGGTGCGGGCGTCCGGACCGGTGGTGAAGCGGGTGGTGAGCTGCTGCCAGCCGCCGTTCGTGCTCGCGGTCCAGGCGGGCGCGACGTCCCGGCCGGTGCCGGTGGCGCCCAGGTGGACGTACTTGCCGCGGACCCAGGCGGAGGCGGTGTACGTGGTGTTGGGCTGGACGGAGACGGTCTGGGCGCACTCGCCGTTGGAGTCGTCGCTCGCCGGGGTGACGCCGAGGGCGGACCCGCCGGAGTGCGGGGCCGTGGTGGTGACGGCCGCCTCGGCGGGGCCGCCGGTGCAGCGCCAGCCGGGGACGCTGCCCCAGTCCGCCAGCGAGGAGGCGGGGATCTCGAAGCCGGGGTTGGTAGCCAGGTTGACGACGGGCGCGCCGGCGCCTTCTGCGCCGGGGGCGGCGGGCGCCGGGTCGGCGGAGGCGGGCGCGGCCGGGCCGCCGACGGCGAGCAGCACACCCGCCGCCAGCGCGGAGAGCCGCACCGGGAGGGGTCGGTGCGCCGGCGCAGCCGGGCCTGCGGACATGGACGGGCGTGAAGGCGTGGACACGTGAGGACTCCTGCGTGGGGGAGTGGGGGCGTGGGCGCGCCCCTGAGAAGGGCGCGTGGAACGGGGTGGAACGCTCCCCGAGGGACGGGAGCCGTCGGCGTGCCGCACTCAGACCGAGGCAAAACAATGGACTGGACCACTCGGATCGTCAAGGGAACGGTGAGTGAAGCGCGCGCCGGGCGGAAGCCGGACCGAACGCCGAACCGCGTGCGACGAGGGAGACAAGACGCCTCGTCAGAACGACAGAGTCCAACGGTCTCGCGACCCGCCCCGTCAGGGCGCGTACAACTCCTCGACGTCCTGCCCGTAGTACGCCACGATGGCCGCCCGCCGCAGCTTCAGCGAGGGCGTGAGCAGGCCCTGGTCCACGCCGAACTCCCGCGGAAGCAGCCGGAACGCGCGGATCGACTCGGCCCGCGAGACGGCGGTGTTGGCGGCCGCGACCGCCCGTTGGATCTCCGCGTGCAGCTCCTCGTCGGAGAGCACCGCCCACGGGTCCAACTGCCCCCGGCCGTGCGTCTTCAGCCAGTGCGCCAGCGCCGCCGGGTCGAGCGTGATCAGCGCGGCCACGTACGGGCGGTCGTCGCCGACGACCAGGCACTGGGAGACCAGCGGGTGCGCCTGGACCCGCTCCTCCAGGGCGGTCGGTGCGAGGTTCTTGCCGCTGCTGGTGACGATGAGGTCCTTCTTGCGGCCGGTGATGGTCAGGTAGCCGTCCTCGTCCAGGCTGCCCAGGTCGCCGGTGCCGAACCAGCCGTCGAAGAGCGACTCCGCCGTGCAGCGCGGGTGGTTGAGGTACCCGCCGAAGACGCCGGCGCCGCGCACCCAGACCTCGCCGTCGTCGGCGATGGCCACGGTGGCGCCGGGCACCGGCCGGCCGACCGTGCCCAGCTTCTGCCGGCCCGCCGGGTTGGCGGTGATCGCGGCGGAGGTCTCGGTCAGGCCGTAGCCCTCGTACAGGTCGAGGCCGACGCCGGTGAAGAAGAGGCCCAACTCCCGGCCCAGCGAAGATCCGCCGCACATCATCCCGCGGACCCGGCCGCCGAGGACGGCGCGCAGCCGCTGGTACACCGTCCGCTCGTAGGCGAGGTGGCGCAGCCGCAGCTTCGGGCCCGGGCCGGGGCCGCGGCCGAGTGCCCGTTGCTCGCGGGCGGTCGCCCACTCGACGGCCACCTGGCGGGCCTGTTCGAAGAGTTCGCCGCGCCCGGCCTCCTCGGCGGCCCGCCGGGCCTGGTTGAAGACCTTGTCGAGGACGTACGGGACCATGTGCAGGAAGGTCGGCCGGTAGGAGGCGAACGCGGGCAGCAGGGAGTCGGTGGAGACCTCGGCGACGTGGCCGATCCGGAAGCCGCCGCGCACCGCCGCGACCTGCACCATCCGGCCGTAGACGTGCGCGAGCGGGAGGAAGAGCAGGGTGGACGGCTGGGGGCCGCCGGTGTCCCGGAAGACGTCGCCCCAGCCGTCGAGCAGGGCGTCGGCCGCGGTGGCGAGGTCGCCGTGGGTGAGCAGGCAGCCCTTCGGCCGGCCGGTGGTGCCGGAGGTGTAGACGACGGTGGCGACGTTCTCGGCCGTGACGCCGAGCCGCTGGCGGTGCACCAGCGAGTCGGGCACGCCGCGGCCGTCCTCGGCGATCGCGGCGGTGCAGTCCCGGTCCAGCTGCCAGATGCCGGTGAGCTCGGGGAGCGCGTCGCAGACGGCGCCGACCGTCATGGCGTGGTCCTCGTCCTCGACCAGGCAGGCCACCGCCTGGGTCTCGGCCAGGATCCAGCGGACCTGCTCGGCCGACGCCGTGGGGTAGACCGGGACGGGGATGGCGCCGACGGACCAGAGCGCGTAGTCGAACAGCGTCCACTCGTAGCGGGTCCGGGACATCAGTGCGACCCGGTCGCCGTACCGCACGCCCCGGGTGAGTAAGCCCTTGGCGAGCGCCATCACCTCGTCCCGGAAGACGCTCGCGGTGACCTCGCGCCATTCCTCGTCGCTGCCGGACCGGCGAGCCAGCTGGACCAGCCCGGGGGAGCGTTCGGCGGTGTCGTAGAGCGAGTCGGCCAGTCCGCCCCGGGCCGGGGGGCCGGCCGGTGCGGGGGAGGTGAACTCGCGCACTGTACCCCCGATCGCGTTCGCGGCCCCGGCCTGCCGGGCCCGTGGGGGCGTCCGGGTCTGCGGCGCCCCGACCGGTCGGGCAGGTGGAGCGAAACTATCGGATAGCTCTGTCACTGCCCAGGGTTGTGACCGTGACGCGACGAGATCGGCACGTGCCCGTTGGACGAGTGCCGTGGCGGCGCGGCGCGGGCGGATCGGACGAGGGGGCGATTCCGGGACGTCGGGGACGATCCGGGCATGATCGCGTCGGGGCGGGGGAGAGGACGGGTTCGACCCTCGAACGAGTGGTCAGGGCGTAGTAGGCTCTCGCAGACCCGAGGCCGGGACCTTCCGACGAGGCCCGCTCGACCTGGCGGCCACCGCCTGTACCACCGTTTGTCCGTCTGCGTTCTACCCGTCATGCACCTGTCATGACAGCCGTTTCGCCCGACCGCTCCGCCCGCCTCCCGACCACCCGCCGTCTCCCCGCCGCCGTCCCGATGTCGCCCGCCCGCCCTAGGCTCCCGCCGGCGGCCCCTCGAACCGCTCCCCGTCCGCGCCTGGCACTTCCCGACCGAGGACTCCATGCGTCTGCGCAGCAGCTCGATCCGCGCGAAGATCATCGCGCTGCTCCTGGTGCCCATCGTCGCTCTCACCGCCCTGTGGGCGTACGCGACGCTCGCCACCACCGGAGACGTCTGGAGCCAGTTGGAGGTCAGCAGTACGTACAAGGAGTTCGGGACACCGGTCGACCAGTACGCCTACGCGCTGCAGAACGAGCGGCGCGCCGCCGTCCAGCGGCTGGCCGACCCGGCCTCGCGGTCCGCGCGGGACGCCTTCGAGCACGCCCAGGGCGTCACCGACCGCGGCCTCGCCGCCCTGCGGCAGAAGAAGGACGGCAGCAACGGGCGGCTCGACGCCGCCCAGCGCGGCCGCTACCTGCAGATCCTCGCCGCCGCCGACCAGCTCGCCCCGCTGCGCGCCCAGATCGGCCGCTCGGCCCTCAACTGGGAGTTCGCGCTCGGCCAGTACAGCGACCTGGTCAAGCCCACCTTCGGCTTCCGGTCCGCGTTCGTCGCCCGGCAGAGCGGCCAACTGCCGCGGCAGGGAACGATCCTGATCGAGCTGGCGCGCGCCCGCGAGTACCTGTCGCAGGAGGACGCGGCGATGGAGGGGCTGCGCACCGCCACGGGGAAGCCCACCGCCGAGCAGTACCAGGTCGCGCTGGACGCCCTGCACAACCAGCAGGCGCTCTTCACGGTCTACGTCGCCGAGCTGGAGCCGGTCGACCAGGCCGACTACATCGCCCTGCGCGGCGGCGAGGCCTGGGCGGCGCTGGCCCGCGCCGAGGCCGACTTCGTCGGCGCGGGCGGGCCGGACCGGGTGGTCCAGGCGATCAACGGCGACTCCTGGCGGGAGACCGCCGACCGCGCGCTGGGCGACCTCGCCGCGATCAACAGCAGGCTGGCCGGCACCATCGGCGACCGCGAGCACTCCTACGCGATCGGCCTGCTCTGGCGCGGCGGCATCGCCGGTGCGATCGGCCTGGTCGCGGTGGTGCTGTCGGTGCTCATCTCCTACCGGATCGGCCGCGGCCTCGCCCGCGAGCTGATCGGCCTGCGCAACGCGGCCAACGAGCTGGCCGGCACCCGCCTGCCCTCGGTGATGCTGCGGCTGCGCCGCGGCGAGGCGGTGGACGTCGCGGTCGAGGCGCCGGAGCTGGAGTTCGGCCCGGCCGAGGTCGGCCAGGTCGGCCGCGCGATCAACGCCGTGCAGCGGGCCGCCGTCGAGGCCGCCGTCGAACAGGCCGAGCTGCGGCGCGGCGTCTCGGCGGTCTTCGTCAACCTGGCCCGCCGCAGCCAGGTGCTGCTGCACCGCCAGCTGACGCTGCTGGACACCATGGAGCGCCGCACCGAGGACCCGGCGGAGCTGGAGGACCTCTTCAAGGTCGACCACCTCACCACCCGCATGCGCCGGCACGCCGAAGGCCTGATCATCCTGGCCGGCGGCTCGCCGGGGCGGGCCTGGCGCAAGCCGGTGCGGATGGTGGACGTGGTCCGCGCCGCCGTCGGCGAGGTCGAGGACTACGCGCGGGTGATCGTCCGGCCGTTCCCCGGCACCGGCCTGCTGGGCAGCGCCGTCGCCGACGTCACCCACCTGGTGGCCGAGCTGGTCGAGAACGCCGCGGTGTTCTCCCCGCCGAGCACCCAGGTGACGGTCCAGGGCGAGGTGGTGGCGCACGGCTTCGCCCTGGAGATCGACGACCGCGGGCTCGGCCTGGGCGAGCAGGCCCTCGCCGAGATCAACGAGCGCCTCGCGGTGGAGCAGGAGTTCGACCTCGCGGACACCGACCGGCTGGGCCTGTTCGTGGTCAGCCGGCTGGCGCGGCGGCACGGCATCCGCGTCCACCTGCGGCCCTCGCCGTACGGGGGTACCACCGCGGTGGTGCTGGTCCCGCGCGAGCTGCTGGCGGAGGCGCCGGACGGGATGCCGGAGCCGGCGGCCGCCGGTGCGGGATCGCGCGCCGGTGCCGTCTCCGGTGTCGGCCCTGCGGCCGGCCCCGCTGCCGGAGCTCCGGCCGGAGCCCCGTCCGGACGCCGTCCGGCGACGGGCCGGCGCGGCCAGCGGGACCTGGTCGCGGTGCCCCCGCTGAGCGGCGAGGAGGGAACCGGCGGCGGTACCCGCGCCGCCGGGTCCGGCGCCGGCCAGGGCGGCCGGCACCGGGTGAGCGGCGGTCCGCGCCCGTCGGCGCCGGAGCCCGCCCGCACCCCGGGCGGCCTGCCGCGCCGCTCCCGGACCAAGGGCGGACCGCTGCTGGTCGCGGCCCCGGACGGCAGCGGGGAGGACGGCCCGGGCACCGGGCGCCACCGCCGCGCCGAGTCGCCGTCCGCCGACGCGCCGTCCGCCGACGTTCTGCCCGCCGACGCGCCGGCCGCCGCGCCGCCCGTTGACGTTCTGCCGGCCGACGCGCCGCCCGCCGAGGTGGCCCCCGGCCGGGCTGCCGCCGCCGGGGCGACGTCGGCCGACGCCGCGCCCGCCACTCCGCTGCCGTCCCGCGCTCCCGGCGCGGCCGGCGTGCTGCCGCGCCGCGTCCGGCAGGCCAGCCTCGCGCCGCAGCTGAAGGAGCGCGCCGCGGAGGAGGCCCGACGGGGTGCGGGCGGCACCGCCGGCACCCTGGCCGCCGAGACCGCCCGGGAGCGCTCGCCGGAGGAGGCCCGGGCGGCCTTCACCTCCTTCCAGCGCGGTTTCACCCGCGGACGCGGCGCCACGGCCCGGTCCGTGCCCGCACCGGCCCGTCCGGTCGCCGTGCCCGCCTGGCAGCCCCCGGACCCGTCCCGGCGCGCGATCGCCCCGGCGCCCGCCCCGGCGGCGCTGCCCGCGCCCGCCGCCGGCTCCCCGGCGCCGCTCGTCCGCCGGGTGCCGTCCGCGCCCCCGGTGCCGCGCGCCGACCGGTCCCCGTACGCACCACCCTCAGGACCCCCCGGGCCCCCGGCCCGGACCGCAGGACCCGCACCATCCGGAACACCGGCAGTACCCGCACCACCCGCCCCAGCGGAAGGAACTGATTCATGACCACTTCGATGCAGTCGTCCGGGGACCTCAACTGGCTCCTCGACGACCTGGTGGGGCGCGTCGCGGCCCTGCGGCACGCGGTGATCCTCTCCAGCGACGGGCTGGCCACCGGCGCCTCCCGCGACCTCGACCGCGAGGACGCCGAGCACCTCGCCGCCGTGGCGGCCGGCTTCCACAGCCTCGCCAAGGGCGCCGGCGGGCACTTCAAGGTGGGCGGCGTCCGCCAGACCATGGTGGAGCTGGACGAGGCGTTCCTCTTCATCACCGCGGCCGGCGACGGCAGCTGCCTGGCCGTGCTCAGCGAGGCCGAGGCCGACATCGGCCAGATCGCCTACGAGATGGCCCTGCTGGTCAAGCGGGTGGGTGAGCACATGGCCGCCGAACCGCGCACCGAAGCCGCCTCGCCGGTGAGATGAGCGGCCCGATGGCGGACGAGGAGCCGACGCGCGAACAGGACGACCCGGGCGGAGACGCGCCCGAGGTCGACCTGTTCCTGCCGCGCACCCCGGTCGACGACCGCTGGTTCGACGACGACGCCGGCCCGGTGGTGCGGCTGTTCTCGATGACCCGGGGCCGCACCCGGCCGGTCGAGGACGGCCTGTTCGACCTGATCTCGCTGATCACCGCCGCCGAACCGGGGCCCGATGCGGGGGCGGTGCCCGCGCACGTGCTCGACCCGGAGCACCAGACCATCCTGGCCTGGTGCCGCCGGGAGCCGCTCTCCGTCGCCGAGCTCGGCTCCTACACCGACCTGCCGGTGAGCGTCGTCCGGGTGCTGCTCGGCGACCTCTACGACGCCGAGCTGATCAGCGTCACCCGACCCGTTCCGCTCGCCGAGCTCCCGGACGAGCGCCTGCTGCGAGACGTGATCAATGGACTCCGTGCGCTCTGACCCGACCACCCCGGCGGGGGCGTCCGCCGCCTCGACGGGCGCGTCCGGCGCCGCCGCGACCACCGACCCGAGTTGGCGCGGCGGCCCGGGCGTCGCGGTGAAGATCCTGGTCGCCGGCGGCTTCGGCGCGGGCAAGACCACCCTGGTCGGGTCGGTCAGCGAGATCCGTCCGCTGCGCACCGAGGAGGAGCTGAGCGAGCTCGGCCGCCCGTTCGACGACACCTCGGGCGTGGAGGCCAAGCGCACCACCACCGTGGCGATGGACTTCGGCCGGATCGACCTGCGGCCAGGGCTGGCCCTCTACCTGTTCGGCACGCCGGGCCAGGACCGGTTCTGGTTCGTCTGGGACGAGCTGGCCCACGGCGCACTGGGCGCGGTGGTCTTGGCCGACACGCGCCGACTGGCGGACTGCTTCCCGTCGGTGGACTTCTTCGAGCAGCGCGGCATCCCGTTCGTGGTGGCGGTGAACTGCTTCGACGGGACCGAGGTGTTCACGGTCGAGGAGGTCCGGGACGCGCTCGACCTGGACCCCGACATCCCGGTGCTGCTCTGCGACGCCCGGCAGCGCGAGGACGGGAAGGAACTGCTGGTCACGCTGGTCGAGCATGCCGCGGCGCGGCGCCGGCGTGCACCGGCCCGGGTCTGACGACGAGTCCGGCACCAGTCCGGCACCAGCCCGCCGACGAGTCCGGCGTCTCATGAGGGCGTCCGCATTGCGGACGTTTCACGTGCGGGAGGTTGCCTGGACCGGCCCGGCGTGGAAGGCTCTGGGGTCGAAGGCCGCCCGGGCTCCGGTCCGGGTGCCTCAGGACATCCGGCAGGGGGGAGGGGAAGCACCGTGACCGTCGACCAGCGACGCGCAGCCGTCACGTCCGCCCCCGCCCCGGTCACCCCGGCGCTGACGGTCCGTCGTTACATCGACCAGGCGCTGATCTGCAGCGCCTGCTGTCGCTGACGGACCAGCCCCCCCGGTATCCCGACGGATCTTCCGGCCGGCCTCCTGCGTCCGCTCTCCGCGGCCTCCCAGCCGCCGCGCGAGCCCTCGCCCGAGCCCCGCCCGACGAACCGTCGACTCGTCGACCCGGCCCGGTCGGACCCGTCCGACCGGCCGCCGCTGCCCAGGCCCGCATCGCGGAGAGCACCAGTGAACCCCCTCCTCCCCACCCAGGCCGCGCCTGCCGCCGACCCCGTCGCCCGTGCCGTCGGCGCCGCGGCCGGACCCGTTCGCGGCCGCTCCGACCTCGAACCGTTCTGGCCGTCCCGGCAGCCGCACCTGTTCGACCAGACGTGTCCGGGTTCGCCCAGCGCGTCCCGGCTCTCCGCCCGCTGATTTCGGATCAGCGCCGGTCCACTCCGCCCGGTCGACGCGCAGACGACTCCACCCCGTCCGTTCCGCGCGAAATGAGCAGCACCATGACCTCTTCCTCCACGGCCACCCTGCCCCTGCCCAGCGCGCCCCCGCACCTGCGCGCGGTCCGTTCCGTTCCTTCGACCGCCGACCGGTCGAGGGAGGCCGACCGACCGACCGCCGAGCGCTGGCGCGGCGGTCCGCCGCAGCGCCAGGCGCCCGCCGCGGCGCACGTCGCCGCGGTTCCGGCGCAGCCGGCCGTCCCGGCCCCCTCGGCGCTGCAGCCGGTACCGGCCCCGCAGCCGCCGCAGGAACTGCTCGCCGCGCTCCCCGAGGGGGCCGCGGTCGTCGCCGCGCTCCCGCAGGGCGTGCTGCCGCAGGCCCTGCTCGCCCAGTACGGCGCACAGTTCGGCGTCGCCGCCCCCGGGCACCCTCTGGTCGGCTACCTGGTCCTGGTGCCCGCCGAGAGCGGGACTCCGCCCGGCCCGGTCGCGGCCGGCCCGGGCTCCGGCGGGCCTGCCGCCGTCCGTCCGGTCCGCCCGGCCGACCGGGGGATCACCGTCGACGTGGAGCGCCGGAACGCCTACGTCGACGGGCGGTTGCTCGACCTCACCTACCTGGAGTTCGAGCTGCTGGCGCACCTGACCGAACACCCCCAGCGGGTGCACACCCGGGACCACCTGGTCTCCGCCGTCTGGGGCTACGGCCACGTCGGCGACGGCCGGACGGTGGACGTGCACGTGGCACGGCTGCGCCGGAAGCTCGGAACCGCTTACCGGGAAAGCATCGTGACGGTCCGTCGGGTCGGCTACAAGTACACGCCGGTGGCCTGACCCCGGCCGCCACTGACGGGCACTGCCGCGGGCCGGGAGGGCGTTCGCCGTGAACGCCCTTCCGGCTGCGGTGTTGTGGCGTGATGTCGGAGCACGTGGCGCGTGGGACGGTTCGGGAGCCCCGGTGGAGGCCGGCGCAGCGCCACGCGGCGTCAGCGGCTCAGCGCGTCGATCTCGGTCAGCTCCTCGGCCGTCAGCGGTCCGCCGTTGAGCGCGTCGATGTTCTGGTCCAGCTGGGCCACACTGCTCGCGCCGATGATCACCGACACCACGCGCTCGTCCCGCAGTACCCAGGAGAGCGCCAGCTGCGCGAGGGTCTGCCCGCGCCGCTCGGCCACCTTGCTCAGCGCGCGCAGCTGCTCCAGCTTGGCCTCGGTGAGCGCCTCCTCCCGGAGGAAGTGGCCGACCGACATTCGCGACCCGGCCGGGACCTGTCCGCTCAGGTAGCGGTCCGTCAGGAGCCCCTGGGCGAGCGGGGAGTAGGCGATCAGGCTGGTGTGGGTGTCGCCGACCGCGTCCAGCACGTCGCCCTCGACGGTGCGGTTGAGGATCGAGTACGCCGACTGGTTCATCAGCACCGGCGTGCCCATGGCGCGCAGGAGCGCCACCGCCTCGCGGTGCTGTTCCGCCGGGTAGTTGGAGATGCCCGCGTACAGCGCCCGGCCCGAGCGGACCGCCGAGTCCAGCGCACCCATCGTCTCCTCCAGCGGAGTGTCCGGGTCGTAGCGGTGCGAGTAGAAGACGTCCACGTAGTCCAGGCCCATCCGGCCCAGTGACTGGTCCAGGCTGGCCAGCAGGTACTTGCGGCTGCCGCCGTCGCCGTACGGGCCGGGCCACATGTCGTAGCCGGCCTTGCTGGCGATGAACAGCTCGTCCCGGTACGGGCGGAGGTCCTGGGCGAAGAGGTAGCCGAAGTTGCGTTCGGCGCTGCCGTACGGAGGGCCGTAGTTGTTCGCCAGGTCGAAGTGGGTGATGCCCCGGTCGAAGGCGCGGCGCAGGACCGCCCGCTGGACGTCGAGCGGCTGGGCGTCACCGAAGTTGTGCCACAGGCCGAGCGAGACGGCCGGGAGCTGCACGCCACTGCGGCCGGCCCGGCGGTAGGTCATCGAGGCATAGCGGTCATCCGCGGCGAGGTAGGTCATGGCGGACATCCTGCCAGCCTGGGGCCGGGATCAACCATCGACAAGGGCAACGGCCCCGCCGCGTCGCGCTGTTCGGCCCGCTCGGCGCTGTCCGGGCCGCGCGCGGCGGCCTGCGACCCGCGGCTCGCGGCCCACGGCCCACGGCCCACGGCCCGAACAGATTCTGTACCTAGTGGTATGTACAGCTGTACCTACAGGTATGTACAGTGCTTCCCATGGCAACCCAGGACCGCCTCATCGAGAGCACCCAGGAACTCCTCTGGGAGCGCGGCTACGTCGGCACCAGCCCCAAGGCCATCCAGCAGCGCTCCGGCGTCGGCCAGGGCAGCATGTACCACCACTTCACCGGCAAGCCCGACCTCGCCGCCGCCGCCCTGCGCCGCAGCGCCGAGCAGATGCGCGCCGTCGCCGAGGCCGACCTCGCCGGGCCGGGCACCGCCTTCGAGCGGATCGCCGCCTACCTGCACCGCGAGCGCGACGTGCTGCGCGGCTGCCGGATCGGGCGGATGGCCCAGGACCCGGACGTCGTCGCCGACCCGCAGCTGCGGGCCCCCGTCGAGGAGACCTTCGACTGGCTGCGCGGCCGGATCGCCGGGCTGATCGCCGAGGGCCAGGCCGCGGGCGAGCTCGGTGCCGCCGCCGATCCGGCCGACACCGCCGCCGCCGTGGTCGCGGTCGTCCAGGGCGGCTACGTCCTCGCCCGGGCCGCCGACAGCGCCGAGCCGTTCGAGCAGGCCGTCCGGGGGGCCCTCGGGCTGCTCGCCGCCCACCGGGCCGACTGAGGGCCGGAGCCGCTCGTGCACGCCATGCAGTACGAGATCACCCTCCCCGCCGACTACGACATGGGGATCATCCGCAGGCGGGTCGCCGACAGGGGTCACCTGCTGGACGCCCACCCCGGGCTCGGGGCCAAGGCCTACCTGGTGCGGGAGCGCGGCCAGGACGGCTCGCCGGTCAACGCCTACGCCCCGTTCTACCTCTGGCGCACCGCCGAAGGGATGAACAGCTTCCTCTTCGGCCCGGGCTTCCGTGGCCTGAGCGCCGACTTCGGGCGTCCGGCCGTCCGGCACTGGCTCGGTGCCGGGCTGCGCCACGGCGCTGCTCAGGGTCCGGCCCGCGGCGCCCCCGCCACCGCGACCCGCCGGCTGGAACGCCTTCCCGAGGGCGCCGACCCGGCCGAGGCGGTCGAGGCGGCCCTCGCCGACCTGCCCGACCACCCCGACCTGCACACCGCCGCCGTCGCCGTCGACCCCGGCCGCTGGGAGCTGCTGCGGTTCGCACTCTGGTCCGGCCCGGTGCCCGGCGGGACCCCCGGCACCCGCTTCCGCGTGCTGCACCTGAGCCGCCCCGAACTCGACCGGCTGCCGGCCGGCCGCCACTGGTGAGAGACCGACCGATGAAGGGACCGACCGAGCCCATGGAACCCACCGCGCTCGCCCCCGCGCCGCTCGACCGCGCCGCCGGCTACGCCCTGCTGGACGAACTCGCCGGTCCGCAGACCGCGACCGCCACCCTGCAGGGGCTGGACACGTTGGCACCCGGCTTCGCCGACTGGATCGTCACCGCCCTGTTCGGCGGCACCTACCAGCGGCCCGGGCTCTCCCTGCGCGACCGCCAGGTGGCCAACCTGGCCGCCCTCACCGCGCTCGGCGGCGTCGAACCGCAGCTCGCCGACCACGTCCGCAACAGCCTGCGGATCGGCCTCACCCGGGAGGAGGTCACCGAGGTCCTGGTCCACCTCGCTCCGTACGTCGGCGTGCCCAAGGCCCTGGCCGGCCTGCGCGTCGCCGCGGCCACCTTCGCGGCGGCGGACGACCGGGCGGAAGAGGCACACGCGGCGGACGAACCCGCGGCGAACGCGCAGGCGGTCGCCGGCGGCGCCGCGACCGGCGGGGCCGCAGAGTGAGCGCCGCCGTACGTACCGTCCTGGGCGACCTCGACCCGGCCGAGCTCGGCGCCTGCGACGCCCATGACCACCTGTTCCTGCGCAGTCCCCGCCTCCCCGGCGAGGAGCTGGACGACCCGGCCGCGGCCGAGGAGGTGCTGCACTCGTTCGCGGCGGCCGGCGGCCGGTCGTTCGTCCAGTGGAGCCCGTACGGGACGGGCCGGGGCAACGACGTGCTCGCCGGACTCTCCCGCGCCACCGGCGTCCACCTGGTGGTGGCCACCGGCCTGCACCAGGCCGTCCACTACGACCGGGCCCTGCTCGACGGCTGGTACGAGGGGCTCGCCGAGCTGTTCACCGCCGAACTGACCACCGGTCTGCGCGGTGCGCCCGACGGGACCAGGGCCGGGCTGATCAAGGTCGCGGGCGACAACGGACCGATGACCGGGCACACCCGCCGGGTGCTGCGGGCGGCCGCCGAGGCCCACCACGCGACCGGGGCCCCGATCGCCGTCCACCACGACTCCGGGACCGACCCGGTGGCCGTGCTGTTCCAGCTCGAAAGCCGGTTCCAGGTGCCGCCCGAGCGGCTGATCCTGGGCCACCTCAACCGCCTCTCCGCCCTGGAGCCGATCCGCGACTTCGCCGACCTCGGCGTCTTCGTCGCGCTGGACGTCCCACGCCGGGGCGACCTCGCCGCGGAGCGGCACCTGTTCGACATCCTCGCCACCCTGCTCGACGCCGGCCACGCCGACCGGATCCTGCTGGGCGCCGACACCACCACCCGGTCCGCGCGGCACGCCCCCGGCCCCGCCCACCTGTTGACCTCCCTCGCCCCACGGCTCGCCGGCGAGTTCGGCGCGGAGCTGCCGGGCCTCGTGTTCACCGCGAACCCCGCCCGGGCCCTGGCCGCCGACTGGAAGGCCTGACCGCGGCCGGACCGAGGCCTGACCCGCCCGGACCCCGCCCGGGGCCGTTCCTTCCGCCCCCGTCCCGTGCACCGCCGGCCCTCCGGTGGCCGCGGCCGCCCGCCCGGGTTTGAATCTGAGGAACGATCGGACCAGGACGCCCCCGGTGAGAGGCGGATTCGACGATGCCCCGATGGTTGGCCTTCTGCCGGATCGCGTTCGGCGCCCTCGCGGCCGTGGCGCTCGGAGTCGCCGGTTACCACGCCGCGACCGGCCCGGTCGGGGTGCCGGACTTCTTCAGCTACTTCACCAACCTGAGCAACCTCGCCGCCATGGCGGTCCTGCTGCTCGGCGGCTGGGCGGGGCTGACCGGCGGGCGCCCGGTGCCGCCCGTGGTGCGCGGCGCGGTGCTGCTCTGCACGACGGTCACCGGGCTGGTCTACGGCCTGGGCGTGGCGAGCTACCCGGGGGAGGTGATGCTCCCCTGGGCCGGTCAGGTGCTCCACCGGGTGATGCCGGTCGTCATGCTCGCGGACTGGCTGGTCGACCCGCCGGCCCGCCGGATCCGGCTGCTGCCGGCGCTGGCCGCCTGGCTGGCGTTCCCGCTGCTCTACCTCGGCTACGCGCTCATCCGCGGTGCGGTCACCGACTGGTACCCGTACGCCTTCCTCGACCCCGCGCTGCCCCGCGGCTACGAGCGGGTCGCCGGCGCCTGCTTCCTGACGACCTGCGGCTTCGCCCTGGTCGGGGCCGCGTTGGTCTGGTCGGGCAACCTCGCCGCCGACCGCCGGGCCGCCTGGACCGGCACCCGCCCCGGGTCGCGCCGCGCCCACGCCCGCCCGACCTGAGCGGCGCTCGTCACCGCCCCTCCCGCCCCGGGGCCCGGTCCACGCCGCCGCGCGCCCGGACCGGTTCAGCCGCCGAGCAGATGCAGGATCGGCTGACCCAGGGTGCCCAGCCAGCCGGCCAGCGCGGAGATCGGGCCGACCAGCCTGGTGCCGGCGGCGGCGAGGGCGCCGGCCGTGGTGAGCATCCGGGTGATCCGGGTGAGGCGGCCGGCCACCACCTCGCGGTTCGGCTCCGGGCGGTTGACCTCCGTGTCGAGCGAGTCCAGCTCGGCCCGGACCTCGGGCGCCACCGCGGGCGGCAGCTGTGCCTGTTCGACGGCGGTCCGCAGATCGCCGACGAGGCCGCGCACGTCCTGTCCGTCCGCCGTGAGGTGGCCCGACTGGCCGCCGTGGACGGTCTGGTCGCCCGCGACGTTGTTGACCACGCCGCCCTGCTGGTTGCCGATGTTGAAGACCATGGGGCCGCCTCCTCCGGGGAGCCGTCGGGTCGGGCTCAGCGCACCGGCGGCGGGACGTTGAACCGCCGCGACTCGTCTTCTTCGAAGCGGCGGCGGCGCGAGGTGGTGACGATGTGCAGGACGATCCCGATCACCATCAGGACGGTGCCGATCGCCGCCGCTGCGAAGCCGATGGCGCCGACCGGAACGCCCCCGATCTTCGGCCCGAGCAGGTCGGGGACGGAGTAGTCGGGGTTCTCCGAGTTGACGGCGTCGCTGCCTGCGGAGATGAACCTGATCAGCGCCCAGAAGTAGACCCCGCTGCCGACCAGGAACATCACGAGGCCGACGATGATCAGGTGGCGCGCCCTGGTCCGGGTGGCGGCGATCTCGCGGAAGAAGTTGTCCCGCCTCGCCTGCATGAAGTTGTACTGGTTGCCGGCGACGTTGCTCAGGTTCCCGGCCTGCTGCTGCCCCACGTCGAAGCGGCGCTCCGCTCCCGGGGGCGGCGGCTGCCAGGGCTGCCCCGGCGGCTGGGCGGGGTGCGGCGGCGCCGCGTGTCCGGCCGCGGCTGCCGGGGGCGGAGCCGGTGGCGTCGGCGCTGCGGGCCCGCCCTGCGGGGGCGTCGCCGGCCGGTCCCGCTGCGGCGAGCGGGGCTGCTGCCCCGGCCCGGGCGCCGGGGTGGGCGGCTGCACGGTGCGGAAGGTGGCCGTCGGCCCCGGAGCACCGATCCCGGGGACGGTGACGTCGGCGTCGCGCGGCTCCTCGTAGTGCACCTCGAACGGGCCGAAGTCCAGCACGTCCCCGGCGTGCACCTCCTCCTGGCCGAGCACCGGGTGGCCGTTCAGCTTGGTGCCGTTGGTGGAGGACAGGTCCTCGACGGTGGTGTGGCCGTCGGTGCGCCACACCACGGCGTGCCGCCGGCTGACGCCGGGATCACCCACGTGGATCTGGCAGTCGGCACTCCGGCCGACCAGCATCGGCTCGTCGGCGAGGACGAACACCTGACCCTTGAGTCGGTCCGGGCTGTCGACGACGAGGCGCGGTAAATCCAGCTCTTGCGAAGGCGGGCTCATGGCACGACCTCCTGGCGGTGAACCGGTGAACCACCGGCGGTGGCGAAACGCTTCGCCCGGCCGCCGGCTCGGGTGCCCTCCCTTCCAGTAAAAGCCACCGCGGGGGTGTCGCGCAGCCCCTGACCCGATCCGCCGGCCGGGTGACGGCTACGCGGCCGATGCCGATGCCGATGCCGACCGCGAGCCCGAGGTGATCCACCCCTCCACCCGCACGGTGGCCGTGATCGCCCCGAACGCCAGGACCCTGGTCAGCCCACCGTCGTCGCTCGTGCCCCCGCTGCCGTGCCCGATCCCGTTCCCGCCCCGGCCGGTCCGCCACGCGGCGACGTCCGCGTCGGTGATCCGGTAGGGCGCCAGGGCGGCCAGCAGCGCCAACCGGGCGCCCGGCCGCTGCTCGGACGGGACGTCGGTGAGGGCGAGAGCCGTCGGGTCGCCGCCGAGCGGCGGGTGGCTGCCGTCCCAGCCGGCCACTGCACCGAGCACGGCTGCCCGGGCGGCCTCGCCCAGCAGCTCGCCGCCGGCGGACGCCGCGGCCCGGAGCGCCAGGTAGGCCGGGCCGACCGCGCCCGGGCCGGCCCATCCGGGAGCGGGCCCGCCCGGGAGCGCCCCGTCGAGGACGGCGAGGCCGGCTCCGGCCTCGGGGCTGCGCCGTGCGGCCCGGCCGACCGCGAGCGCGGCGGCCCGCCGGACGTACTCGGAGCGGCGCAGTGCGCTCGGCAGCAGCGCCTCCTCGTCGAGCAGGGCGGTGACCATGCGGTTGATGAAGTGGGTGGCCAGCGCCGTGCCGACGAACTCGGGTGCCTGGTCGGCGGGGAAGGGCGGCGCCGCCAGTGCGGGGCTGCCGGGGGAACGGGTGGCGCCGGCCCACTCCAGCAGCGCCGCGCCGCGCCGGTCGGCGGGTGTGCGGCCGGCCCGGGCGTCCTCGGCGAGCCGGTGGTCCCCGGCGCCGTGGGCGAGCAGTGCGTGCGCCTCGGTGCAGAACGGGCAGCGGTTGGCGAGCGAGACTGCGCTCGCGACGGCCTCCTTGTCCGCGCGCGGCGCGGTGCCGACGATCTCGGCCTCGCGCAGCAGCGCCCAGGTGGCGGCCAGCACCTCAGGCGCAGGGGAGAGGCTCATCAGGGGGCCGTCGGCGAGCAGGAAGTCCGTCTCCATCTGCGCGTAGACGGCGGCGACCCGTCCGGTGGCGGACTTCTGCGGAACGGGGGTGGTGTGGCGATAGGGCCTGGGCATGCGTGTTCCCCTCCGAATGGCAAGGCCTCGGGCGACATCGCAACTCATGGTTGCGATAGCCTGAGCGTGTCACGCTGTCCGTCGTAACGCAACCAGGAGTTGCAATGTCTTCCGACTCGCGTCCGGCCGAGTCCGGCCAGTCCGTGCCGGCTCCGGTTGGGTCCGGTCCGTCCACGTCGGCTCCGGCCGGCGCCGGCCCGTCCGACTCCGTGGAGGCCGGTCGGGTCCGCCCGACGATCGGGCGCGGGGAGAAGGTGCGGACGGCCGTCCTGGCCGCGACCCTCGCCGAACTCGCCGAGATGCGCTATGCCGCGCTGACGGTCGACGCCGTCGCCCGCCGGGCGGGCGTCCACAAGACCACCGTGTACCGGCGGTGGAAGGACAAGGACGGCCTGATCGTCGACGCTCTGGCCGGGCAGATCGCCGCGGAGATCCCGATCCCCGACACCGGGACGGTCGAGGGTGACCTGCGCCTGCTGGCCCGGGGCCTCGCCGCCTGGCTGCGCGGGCCGAGCGGTGCGGCGGTGCTGGCGGTGATGCTGTCGGAGGCCGCCCAGGCGCCCGGGATCGCCGAGGCCCGGGCGCGGATCTTCCACGATCGGCTGCGCCGGGCCGAACCGGTCATCACCCGCGCGGTCGAGCGCGGCGAGCTGCCCGCCGGGATCGATCCGGGCGCGGTGATCAGGGCTGTGGCCGCGCCGCTCTACTTCTGCGTGCTGATCACCGCCGAGCCGGTGGACGACGAGGCCGCCGACCGGTCCGTCACGGCCGCCCTGGCCGCCGCCCGGAACGGCGGGCTGGGCTGACGAACCGGGCTGACGGGCTGGGCTGACGGGCTGGGGCGGCAGGCCCGCCCGGTGGTCGGGGAGGTGCGACAGGGCCCGCGCCGCTCGTGGGGAGTGGCACGGGCCCCGGTCGGCGTGGGGGCGGCGGGTCACATGTGGGTGCCGCCGTCGATGCGGATCTCGGTGCCGGTGACGAAGGCGCCGTCGTCCGAGGCCAGCATGGCGATCACGCCGGCGACGGTCTCCGGGCCCGCGAAGCCCTGGCCGAGGGCGGGGGCGAGCTTGGCGAGCAGGCTGAAGTCGGTGTCGGCGGGGAGGCCGGGGTTGTTGGTCATGCCGCTGTCGATGCTGCCGGGCGCGACGCAGACCGCGCGCAGGCCCTGCTTCGAGTACTCGGACGCGATGGCGTGCGTGAAGGACTGGATCCCGCCCTTGGTCGCGGCGTAGGCGGCCATGTAGGGGTGGGCGAAGGTCGCGGAGGTGGAGCTGAAGTTCACCACGACGCCCTTGCCGCCGGCGAGCAGGGCGGGCAGTGCTTCACGGGTCATCAGGAACGTGCCGGTCAGGTTGACCGCGATCAGCTTGTTCCAGAACTCCAGGCTGGTCTCGTGGGTGTGCGAGGAGCGCAGGATGCCGGCCGCGTTCACCAGGACGTCCAGGCCGCCGAGGCCCGCCACCGCCTCGGCCACGCCGGCGCGGACGGCGGCCTCGTCGGAGATGTCCAGCACCGCCGTCGTCAGGCGGTCGGCCGTGCCGTCGGCGGTGGCCCGCTCCAGCGTCGCCTTCAGGCCGTCCTCGTTGACGTCGACCGCGACGACCCGCCCGCCCTCGGCGAGGATCCGGTGCACGGTGGCCTGGCCGATGCCCGAGCCGCCGCCGGTGATCAGGACGTTCCGTCCGCTGAAGCGCTCCATGGTGGTACTCCGTTCGCCGTTCGTTCGTGGTCTCGCGACCTCGCCTGACACGGTACGCCGATGTGGCACGACGTGCCAATTGTGCATGACGTGCCGATGTGGCTCGGCGCGCCATGGTGGCGTGTCGTGGCGTGCCACGTCGGAGTGGCGTAGGTGTCGGAGTGGGGGTGTCGGCGTGAGGTTCGGCACACTGCGCCACTCCGGCGTGCCGCGTCACTCCGGCACGCCGCGCCGACTCGGCACGTCGTGCCAACCGGGCTCGTCCGCGCGTACGCTGGCGACCGTGACCGAACGCCCCACCCTGAACCAGCGCCGCCGTGACTCGACCCGCCTGGAGATCGCGCGCAACGCCGCCGCGCTCTTCGCCGAGCGCGGGGCCGAGGCGGTCACCGCCGAGGAGATCGCCCTTGCCTCCGGCATCTCGCTGCGCACCTTCTACCGCTACTTCTCGGTGAAGGAGGACGCCGTCGCCCCGCTGCTGGCCGCCGGTGGCCGGCGCTGGGTGGCGCTGTTCGCGGAGACCTCGGCCGAGCTTCCGGTCCGCGAGGCGCTGGAGTGCTCGGCGGTCGAGGCGCTGACACCGGGCGACGCCGCGGCGGCCGAAGCCATGCACTGGACCCGCGACCTGCTGCGCGATCCGCGCCTGGCCGAGGTCTGGCAGCGGGTGCACGGCGATTCCGAGGAGCGGCTGCACGAGGTGATCGCCGCCCGCTGCCCGGACGGGACGGACGCGCTGGAGATCCGGCTCGCCGCAGCCGCCGCGACCACGGCCATCCGGGTGGCGCTGGAGGAGTGGGCGTTCTCCGACGCGCCGACCGCCGGGCCGGGGTCGCCGCAGGAGCTCGGCGCCCGCTGCATGCGCGAACTGACCGCCGGGCTACGCCTCTGGGCGCGCGTCAGCTGACGGGCCGCCATCGATGGACACCCGGAGGGGTGTTCGTGTTCACCCTCGGTTAACCCGTTGGTCGATCAGGCTCGACGGGCCCTCCGCCGCGCCTCCGGCCCACCCCGCTCGCCCGGCGCTCCGGTCCCGCGCCCGGACAGGCCGACCGGTCGGTCCGTGAGGGCGGGTCGGCGCGTCTCATCCTTCCGGTCCCCGCTGGTCGGCGGGTCCGAAGGCCCCCCGAGGGACGCTAGGGTGGGTTACCGCGCCTCGGCGACGGCCTCTGCTGTGGACGGGGGAACCGGGGCGGCCCGCCCCAGTGTCCTAGCAACTGCCCGCTAGTGGCCGGGCGGCGAGTTCGAGGCGTGGGAGCAAGCAGGACATGGGTCTGACGAGCCACAAGGTGTTGGCGCTGACCGTAGTGATCGCCGTGGTGATGATGGTCGGCACGGTCTGGCTCTGGCCGAGACTCGCGAAGCAGAGCTGGCAGGCCGTACTCGGCCGGATCGGCGCACTGCTCGCCACCCAGCTCACGGTGCTCGCCGCGCTGGGGCTCGTGGCCAACAACTACTTTGCCTTCTACAGCAGCTGGGACGACCTGCTCGGCACGGGCGACAACGGACCGGTCGTCATCCACAACAAGGCGGACGCCTCCGGCCGCCTGCTGGTGGAGACCATCGGCCACGCCAACGTCCAGGGCGGCGGGGCGCTGGGCCGGGACCCCAAGCAGTCCGGGGAGATCCGCGAGGTGCGGATCGACGGCGCCGTCTCCCGGCTCTCCACCGAGGGGTACGTCTACCTGCCGCCGCAGTACTTCCAGCCCGAGTACGCGCAGAGGCAGTTCCCGGCGGTCATCATCAGCACGGGCTTCCCCGGCATCGCCAAGAATCTGGTTACTCGGCTCAACTACCCCGGCGCCGCACTGAAGTTGATGCAGGAGGGCCGGATGCAGCCGACCGTCCTGGTGCTGATGACCCCGTCGCCCGCGCTGCCGCAGGACACCGAGTGTGAGGATGTCCCGGGCGGCCCGCAGTCCGACACCTACTACACCAAGGACGTCCCGTCCGCGATCCAGGCGACGTTCCGGGTCTCCACCGCTCCGCAGGCGTGGGGCTTCATGGGCAACTCGACCGGGGGCTACTGCGCGCTCAAGCTGGCCATGCGCCACCCGGACGTCTTCCCGACCGCCGTCTCGCTCTCCGGCTACTACCGGGCCGCCGACGACCCGACCACCACCGACCTGTTCAAGGGCGCCGGCGCCGAGCAGCGCCGCAGCGAGGCCGACCTGATGTGGCGGCTGAAGAACCTGCCGCAGCCCAAGGTGTCCGTGCTGCTGGCCGGCACCAAGGAGGGGGACGGCGAGTACCGGCGTGACACCGAGGCCTTCGTCGGCGCGGTGCAGAGCCCGATGAAGGTCTCGTACAGCATGCTGCAGACCGGCGGCCACAACTTCGAGACGTGGAGCAAGCTGCTGCCGTCCTCGCTGGAGTGGCTCTCCGAGCGCCTGACGGTCCCGGGCCAGCCGGTCTGACCCGGGCCTGCCGGCCCGATCCGGGGGCAGCCGGCCCCGATCCCGGGGAGGGGCGGGCCGGGGAGGGCGGGAAGAACCGACCGGCTCAGGCCACCTGCTCCAGCGTGCCGGTGTGCAGCTCGCCGACCCGGCCGCCCTCGCCCTCGTACGTCCAGAACGCGCGCACCGTCAGCTTGCCGAGGTCCATCACGTGGCTGACGGTGATGCCGCTCTGCTCGGTCCAGCTGACGAAGTACAGCTCCGGGCCGACCTCCGCGACGTGCAGGGCCACGTCCTCCCACTGGCCGGCCGATTCGCCGAGGCCCTCCCAGCGCAGCCGCTTGCCGTCGGCCGAGTAGGCGTTGCGGAAGGCCGCGCCGTTGTCGACCTGGAAGAGGTAGGTACGGCCGGCGAAGGCGGGCAGGGGGGCGGTCATGGCGGGACGGGTCCTCGTCTCTCGTCGTGCGGTCCCCGGCGTACGTGCCGGGCGTGCGGTGTCGTGCCTGCGGTGCTGTGCTGGGCGGTGCTGTGCTGTGCTGGGTGGTGCTGTGCACGCGGTCCGAGTGGACCGGTCCACCGCGGTGCAGGGGCCGGTCGGCACGCGGCCGCGGACGGACCTCCAACCTATCCGACGAGGTGACCTCCGCGACGTACTTGCCGACACCCCGCCACGGCGCGGGGCGCCACCCCGGCCGCGCACCGGGTGTGACCCGGGCACATGGGCGCCCGGGCGGCCCGGCCGTACCGTGCTGGCGCCGGCCCACCGGGGCGTGGGCCCGGCCCAGTCCGACCACGGAGCCGCCGATGCCCAGCACCCGCACCACCCGAGCGAGGACCCGCCGGACCACCCGCCACCGGATGCCCGCCGCCCACCGGACCCCGACCGCCCACCGGACCCCGACCGCGCACCGCGTACCCGCCGCCCTCGCCGCGCTGCTCGCGCTCACCCTGTTCCTCCTGGCAGCGCCGCCCGCTCCCGCCGGGGCCGCCCCCACTGTCCCCGCCCCCGCCGGGGCTCCCGCCGTGACCGCAGGCGTGGCCCTGGAGGCGACCTTCCCCGCCCCGGCCAACGGCTGGGCCAAGGTCGAGCGCTACCTCGACACCACCCCCGGCTTCCCCGCCGAGCAGTACCCGCCCGGCGGCCGCGGCGACCAGGACGGCGCCCGCCTCACCTACTTCGGCGGGGTCCGCCAGCCGTTCTCCGGCCGGTTCCTGCTCTACTCCGCCGCCGGCTGGGACACCGGCAGCCGCACCACGCCCGTCCTGCTCGTCCACGGCGCCAACGACAACGCCGACCGCGCCTGGGCCGACCCCGGCGAGAGCGGCAGCTGCGGCGCCACCGGCCCGGCCGGCTGCCCGTCCACCGGGCTGGCCCAGTACCTCGCCGCGACCGGCCACCGGGTGTTCGCGATCGGCTTCGCCCACAAGCACGGCGACAACCTGCTCCAGGCCCAGGCGGTCGGGGACGCCGTCGCCCTGATCCGCGCCCGGCTGGGCGTGCCCCAGGTGGACGTGGTCGCCTGGAGCAAGGGCGAGGTGGCGGCCCGCGCCTACGTCTCCTCCGTCCGCCCGGCCTGGGGGCGGGCGTACGCAGGCGACGTCCGCCGACTGGTGACCGTCGGCGGCCCGAACGGCGGCCTGGACTACGTCTACGCCCACGGCTGGGCGTTCTCCCTGGCCACCTGGCCGGCCTGCGGGGGCACCGCCAACGCCCCCTCGCCGCACCTGTACATGACCTGCTACGGGACGTACACGGCGCAGCCCTGCCTCGGCGTGCTGCCGTCCGGCGGCCACGACTGCTACCCGGGCCAGCGCCAG
This sequence comes from Kitasatospora sp. NPDC090091, assembly GCF_044747365.1. Classification (NCBI taxonomy): domain Bacteria; kingdom Bacillati; phylum Actinomycetota; class Actinomycetes; order Kitasatosporales; family Streptomycetaceae; genus Kitasatospora; species Kitasatospora sp. NPDC090091. The sequence goes on along the minus strand of NZ_JBIVDY010000007.1, from coordinate 239,751 downwards.
CTGCTCGCCCGCTGGGACGGCGCCTACGGGGTGGACGGGACGGCGCAGGACTGGTGGACGACGTACTACGGCGGCCAGGGCTTCTACACCTCCGGCCAGGGCATCCAGGCGGCGATCGACGCCGGCTCGCTGATCGGGCCGCTGCAGCGGGCGGGCGTCCCGGCGGCGGTCCGCACCTATCTGCTGGCGGGCGGCTCGGCCGACATCCCCGGTGTCCTGAACGAGAACCGCGGGCCGAGCGACGGCATCGTCTTCACCAGGAGTGCGCTGGACACCACCGGCATCGCCACGGTCGGCGGCACCCGGTTGCTGGACGGGCTCAACCACCTGGAGCTGGCCTGGTCCCCGGAGGCGATGTCGCAGGTCGACGCCTGGCTCGGCTGAACCGGCCGCGGCCGGCCGAGCGGCCGGGCAACTGATCACCGGCGCCCGCGACTTGATCAACTCCGGCGGGGCCGGCCGCGGCCCGGATGTGAGCTGCGCGACAACCGACCCCGCCGAGTTGTCGCGTCCCGGAGGGGCTGCCTAGCCTGCTCGGACGTCCGCTTCGCGGACCCCCGCCGTCGGGACGCCGAGTCCTGTCCACCCGCCGGCCGGTAACCGAGCACCACAGCGGACGGGAGCGGGGGACCCAAGGTAGTGCCGGCCTGTGCGCTCCCCGCGCTCGGCCGGCTAGGGGTGAAGCCGCTCCACGGGCGGCCGGGCAACCTCAGCCCGAACCCGACAGCTCACCTCGCAGGCGTCGCAGAGGACACTGCCATGCAGAAGCCTGCCCGGCGCGGTGCGCCGCGCCATGCCCGACCCTCCCGCCGCGGCCGCAACGCGGCCTTCGCCGTCACCGGCGCGCTCGCCGTCGGCGGCGCCGGCCTGCTCGGCCTCCCGGCGGTCACCGGTGCGCACGCGGCGACCACGCCGACCGTCACCCAGGACAAGCTGACCCCCGCCACCATGGTCGCGGGCAAGGCCACCACCGCCTCGCTGACCGTCCACTCCTCGGCCTGCTTCACGGCGAAGACGGTCGGTGTCGGGGTGCGCGACGCGGCCGGACACAACCTCGACTTCCCGGGCAACGTCGCCAACGTGCAGATATGCCCGAGCGGCCTGTCGATCACCACCGGTTCGCGCACGCTGCCGGCCGGCACCTACACCCAGTTCGGCTTCTGGCAGGACCTCGGCGGCGCCTGGCACAACCTGCCGTCGCGGCAGCTGGTGGTCTCCGCGGCCACCGCCACCCCGAGCCCCGCCCCCACCGCGACGCCCACCGCGACGCCCACGCCGGCGCCCACCGCGACCGCCGCCCCGAGCAGCCCGGCCACCGCGGCGCCCGTCGCCGGGAAGAAGCTGACCTGGTCCGACGAGTTCGACAGCCTCGCCCTGGGCTCCCGCTGGACGGCCGACCGGAGCAGCTCGTACCACTACGGCGACCACAACCCGGACGACAACAAGCTCGACTGGCTGAACAAGGACAACGTCGGCGTCTCCGGCGGTGTCGCCACCTTCACCGCCCGGCCGAGCACCCACGCGCTGGAGAACGGCAAGAAGGCCTGGGACACCGGCCTGCTCACCACCGAGTACTCCACCGAGGGCTTCAAGGTGAAGACCGGCGACTACATCGAGACCCGGGTCAAGCTCCCCGCGGGCACCGGCGCCTGGCCGGCGCTGTGGACGTGGAACGGCACCAGCGGCAACCACGGCGAGATCGACAGCTTCGAGTACCACGCGGACAACGCGAACCTGCTGGAGCTGACCAACCACATCAACCCGGGCTACAAGTACGTCACCGACGCGAAGTCCATCGCGCACGACCAGTGGGTCACCGTCGGCACCCAGTACGGCGCCACCTCGGTGGACTGGTACATCAACGGGGTGAAGGTCTTCTCGGACGGCAAGGGCGTCGGCGCCGGCTGGTCGGCCTACCCGATCCTGAACCTGTCGCTCAGCGCCGGGCAGTACCACCCCGCGCCGCAGGGCACGGCCCCGATCACCTTCGCCGCGGACTACCTCCGCGTCTACCGCTGACCGGAGCACGCACCACGGCCGTGACGCCGCGACGCCGGAGCCGCCGCCCTCTCCGCACGAGGGCCGGCGCTCCGGCGTCGCTGCGTTCGCGGCGCCACGGCGCGTCGCTGCGCCGGGCGGCGCGGCTCAGGTGGTCCGGACGACGCCGATCTCGAACGGCTGCTTGTTGTCGGCCTCGTTCTTGTCGTCGTCGCCGCGCACCGCGACCCAGCCCCCGGTCAGCGTGCTCGGCGCCGGGACGGTCGGGGCCAGCCGGACCGGGATCCGGGCCGTTGCGCTCTGGAACCTCGGCAGGCCGGCCGGGAAGCTGCAGCGCACCCGGTGGCCGTTCTGGAACGGATAGCAGTTCTCGGGGTAGAACGGGCCCTCCGGCGTCACGCCCTCGGGCAGGGTGACCACCAGGGTGAAGGGCGAGGCGGTGCGGTCCGGGCCGAGGTTCCCGACGAAGGCGTACACCGTGGTGGTGCCACCGGGTGCGGCGGCGTCCGGGTCGATCCGGATCACGGCCAGGTCGGAGTCGGACGTCGCGGGCGCCGCCGCGACCGGTACGGGGGCCTGCTCGGCGGCCGGCGCGGGAGCCTGCTGCCCCTCGTCGGTCGGGCAGGCCAGTGCCGGACCGGCGGCCAGCGCGACGAGCGCGCACCCCACCGTCAGCGACCTTCCGAGGAAAACCCGTGCGGACCCTCTGCGCGACATCGGCGCTCACCCTGCCCTCTGCTTCCGGTGCCCCGCACCGTCGCGGGGCATTGCGTCCGCCCCCAGCGTGACCGACCGGTCCGCCGCGGCCGGGGCAACCCGCCCTCGGGCCGCTCGAACGGGCGAACCCGCCCCCGCAGCCGGGCCCGAGAGAACGAGCCGGCGCGGGAGCCGGTGCAGGGAGCCGTTCCCGGAAAGCCGTACGCAGGAAGTCGGACGTGCCGACTCCCCGCGTTCACACACCACATGACGCCACGTCAGGGTGCCAGGACCTGCCCCAGCCGGATCGCGATCTGATGCATCACCGGCACCAGCGACGAGGCGCCGACCTGTTCCTCCAGTGCCCGGATCCGGGCCTCCGGGCCGGAGACCGAGAGGGCCGTCGGCGTCGGCGCGCCCGGTACCGCGAGCGCGATGCAGCGCACCCCGATCTCCTGCTCCTGGTCGTCCACCACGTAGCCGCGCTCGCGGGCCTCCGCCAACTGGTCCAGCAGGGCCTGCGGGTCCGTCACGGTGAACTCGGTGTGGGCGGGCAGCGGGTTGGGGCCGAGGACCGCGCGCGCCTCCTCCTCCGGCAGCTGGGCCAGCAGGGCCTTGCCGACACCGGTGCAGTGCGGCTGCACCCGGCGGCCGACCTCGGTGAACATCCGCATCGAGCGCCGCGACTGCACCTGCCCGACGTAGACCACCTCGCCGCCCTCCAGCACGGCCAGGTTGGCGGTCTCCCCGGTGGCCTCCATCAGCTCGGCCAGGTACGGGCGGGCCCAGCTGCCGAGCAGCCGGCCGGCCGTCTCGCCCAGCCGGATCAGCCGCGGCCCCAGGGTGTAGCGGCGCGCGGTGTCCTGGCGGACATAGCCCTGCTGGACGAGGGTACGAACCAGTCGATGGATGGTGGGCATGGGCAGGCCGGAGGAGGTGGAGAGCTCGCTGAGCGTCGCCACGCCGCCGGAGTCGGCCAGCGCCTCCAGCAGCTGGAAGGCGCGCTCGACGGACTGCACACCGCCGCTCGCGCGGTCCGTGCCCGTCGTCGATGCTGTGTCGGGGGTCGCGACCACCGGCGTTCCCTTCGCTGTCGGGGGAGGAGTAGAGTCCCTGCGATCACCTCAACAAACCGTTGAAATTCTGTATCGCGGAAACTAGTCTCCACCTTACAGAATCGAACCCTCCGGTAGGTGGGGTTCAGATCGGTTCAGATCAAGGAAGTTCCCACCGGAACTCCCTTCGCCATGCTCAACCGTCTTAGGAGTGTCCTGCTCATGGCTACAGATCAGGGACCCGCCGGCGCCTCCCCCGCCGCTCCGGTCGTCACTGTCGCCGGTCCGCGCGTCCATCGGGCGGAGGAGGTGCTCACTCCGGAGGCGGTCGCCTTCGTCGTCGGCCTCCACCGCGCCTTCGAGGACCGCCGACAGGAGCTCCTGGCCCGCCGCAAGACCCGCCGCGCCGAGATCGCACAGGCCGGCACCCTGGACTTCCTCCCCGAGACGGCCGCCGTGCGCGAGGGCGACTGGACGGTGGCCGAGGCCCCGCGCGCGCTCCAGGACCGCCGGGTCGAGATCACCGGCCCCACCGACCGCAAGATGGTCATCAACGCGCTCAACTCGGGCGCCAAGGTCTGGCTCGCCGACTTCGAGGACGCCACCGCCCCGACCTGGGAGAACGTGGTCAGCGGCCAGATCAACCTGATCGACGCCTTCGAGGGCCGGATCGACTTCACGTCCTCGGCCGGCAAGGCCTACACCCTCAAGCCCGCCGCCGAGCTCGCCACCGTCGTGGTCCGCCCGCGCGGCTGGCACCTGGACGAGAACCACCTGCTGGTCGACGGCGTCCCGGTGGCCGGTGCCTTCTTCGACTTCGGGCTCTACTTCTTCCACAACGCGGCCCGGCTGACCGCCCGCGGTGCGGAGGACCCGAACTCCGGCCCGTACTTCTACCTGCCGAAGACCGAGAGCCACCTCGAAACGCGGCTGTGGAACGACGTCTTCACCCACGCCCAGGCCGCCCTCGGCATCCCGCACGGCACCATCCGCGCGACCGTCCTGATCGAGACGATCACCGCCGCCTTCGAGATGGAGGAGATCCTCTACGAGCTGCGCGACCACGCGGCCGGGCTCAACGCGGGCCGCTGGGACTACCTGTTCTCGATCGTCAAGAACTTCCGCGACGCCGGCGAGCACTACATCCTGCCGGACCGCAACACCGTCACCATGGCCTCGCCGTTCATGGCCGCCTACACCCGGCTGCTGGTGCAGACCTGCCACCGGCGCGGCGCCCACGCCATCGGCGGCATGGCCGCGTTCATCCCGAGCCGCAAGGACCCGGAGGTCAACGCGGCCGCCCTGGAGAAGGTCAAGGCCGACAAGGACCGGGAGGCCGGCCACGGCTTCGACGGTTCCTGGGTGGCGCACCCGGACCTGGTCCCGGTCGCCCGCGCCTCCTTCGACGCCGTGCTCGGCGACCGTCCGAACCAGAAGGACAACCCGGGCCCGGCCGAGCCCGTCACCGCGGCCCAGCTGCTCGACATCGCCGGCGCCGGCGGGACCTGCACCCACGCGGGTCTGCACAACGCCGTCCAGGTCGGCGTCCGCTACATCGAGGCGTGGCTGCGCGGCCTCGGCGCCGTCGGCATCTTCAACATGATGGAGGACGCCGCCACCGCCGAGATCTCCCGCTCGCAGATCTGGCAGTGGATCAACAACGGCGTGGTGCTCGCGGACACCGGCGAGAAGGCCACCGCCGACCTCGTGCGCCGTCTGGTGGCCACGGAGCTGGCCGAGCTCCGGGCCGAGCTGGGCGACGACGTCTACGCCGGTGGGCGCTGGCGCGAGGCCGCCAAGCTCTTCGAACAGGTCGCCCTGGCCGAGGAGTTCGTGGACTTCCTGACCCTCCCCGCGCTTCCCCTGCTGGGCTGAGCCCAATCTATCCGCGCGCGGGTCGGCTGCCGCCTGCCAGGCTGTAGCAGACCCGCCGCCCTTTGCTCCGTTCCGTACGGCGACGAATCCACCTGTCCTCTCGTCGCCGTACGGAACGGCTTTCCGGAGGAACCTCATGGCACGCATCTTCTTCAACGGCCAGGCCATGGTGGGCGGCCCCTTCCACGCCTCCGTCGCGGACGCGCTGGTCGGCCCGGTCCGCACCGCCCCCGGCTACCGCTTCTTCTCGATCGACGTCGGCGGCGAGAGCGACGTCTGCCCGGGGCTGCACCCCGACCCGTCCGTCGACACCGCCATCGAGGGCGAGCTGTACGACGTCAGCCTGGAGCACCTGCGCGACGTCGTCCTGCCCGGGGAGCCGCGCGAGCTGGAGCTCGGGGTGATCGAGCTGGCGGACGGCTCGGCCTGCCTCTCGATGCTGCTCGCCCGCGGCGAGGCGGAGCGCGGCGTCCACCGCGAGATCACCCACCACGGCGGCTGGCGCGCCTACCTCGCCACGCTCGGCCGCACCGCCTGAGCGACGCCGGGCGTACGGCGTACGGCCACCAGCGAACAGACGGCAGAGTCCGGAGGTCGGACTCTGCCGTCTGTTCGCTGTTCGCGTTCACCGCGTTGAGGTCGGCAGGGCAGCCGACCCGGGCCTGCCTGCCCTGCCTGGACCTGCCCTGCCCGGCCGGCACCTGGCCCGGCATCCGGCGGTGTCCGCGCCCGACGGGAGTGGGCGCGGACACGCCGCAGCCCCGGACCCTCGCCGTGGGTCCGGGGCTGCGGTCCGCTCGCCGGCCGGGAGGGGCGGCTCGCGGAGTCCGGGTCACGCACCGTCCCTGGGCGGCCCGGAGTGGGAGGGGAGCGGGAGGGCCGGGTGGCCTCCCGCCCCGGGAGAGGGTTGTTCAGCGGATCGGGAACGGGGCGGAGCGGGGATCAGACGGGCCGGGAGGCCAGCTCCTTGGCGGCGCGGGCGCAGTCGCGGGCGATCCGGTCCTCGTTGACGGTGGTCAGCTGGCCCTTCTCGACGACGGCGTTGCCGTTGACGAAGAGGGTGGCCAGCGGGGGGAGGGCGCCGAGGGTGAGGGCGGCGACCGGGTCGGCGATCGAGGAGTGCATGATGCCGTCGATCTTCCACAGGGCGAGGTCGGCCAGCTTGCCGGCCTCGATCGAACCGATCTCGTTCTGCCGGCCGAGCACCCGGGCGCCGCCCATGGTGCCCAGACGCAGCGCCTGGCGGCCGGTGAGGGCGGTCGGGTAGCCGTGCAGACGGTTGATCAGCAGCGCGTTGCGCAGCTCGGTACCCAGCTCGCCGGACTCGTTGGAGGCGGTGCCGTCGACGCCGAGGCCGACCGGTACGCCGGCCTTCAGCATGTCGGGGACGCGGGCGATGCCGGCGGCGAGGCGGGCGTTGGAGGAGGGACAGTGCGCCACACCGGTGCCGGTCTCGGCGAACTTGGCGATGTCGGAGTCGTTCATGTGGACGCAGTGCGCCATCCAGACGTCCTCGCCGAGCCAGCCGACCGACTCGAAGTAGTCGGTCGGGCCCATCCCGAACAGCTGCTTGCAGAACGCCTCTTCCTCGGCGGTCTCGGAGCCGTGGGTGTGCAGCCGGACGCCCTTGCGGCGGGCCAGCACGGCGGACTCGCGCAGCAGGTCGGTGGAGACCGAGAAGGGCGAGCAGGGCGCGATGGCGACGTGCAGCATCGAGCCGAAGGAGGAGTCGTGGTACTTGTCCACGGCCGCCTCGGAGGAGGCGAGGATGGCGTCGAGCTCCTCGACGGCGTGGTCCGGCGGCAGGCCGCCGTCCTTCTTGCTGCGGTCCATCGAGCCGCGCAGCGCGGTGAAGCGCAGGCCGAGCTCCTGGACCGCCTCGATGGAGGCGCCGAGGACGTCGCCGCCGTCCTTGGGGAAGACGTAGTGGTGGTCCGAGGCGGTGGTGCAGCCGGACTTGAGCAGCGCGGCGGCGGAGCCCTGGGAGGCGGCGTGGACGAGCTTCTCGTCGATCCGGGCCCAGGTCGGGTAGAGGGCGACCAGCCAGTCGAAGAGGATGTTGTCCTGGGCGAGGCCGCGGGTGATCCACTGGTAGAAGTGGTGATGGGTGTTGACCAGGCCGGGGGTGACGAGGTGGCCCTCGCCGTTGATCCGGCGCACCACGTTGTCCAGCCACTGCGGGGCGGGGCCGTTGCCGACCGACTCGATCCTGTTGCCGAGGATGACCACGTGGCCGCGGGCGTACTCGGTGTCGTTGGCGTCGACCGTCGCGATCGCGACGTTCTCGATCACGATCCGCTGGTCGGCGGGCGGGGGCTGGACTGCCATGGGGAACTCCTATGGGGGAGGCCGGGCGGGCATGGCGGGCATGCCCGCCCGGTGGGTCAGGACGGTGTCGCCGTCGGCACCGCCGTGCCGGGTGTCCCGTCGGCCGGCGGCCGGCGGGCGACTCCGACGTGGTGGAAGAGCAGGTTGAGCAGGACGGCCGCCACGCAGCCGGCCGAGATCCCGGAGTGCATCAGGGTGCGGACGGCCTCCGGGAAGGAGTCGTAGAAGGTCGGTACCGCGATCGGGACGATGCCGACGCCGAGCGAGACCGACACCAGGATGGTGTTGGAGCCGGACTCCATGCCGGCCTCCGCGAGGGTGCGGATGCCGCTCGCCGCGACCGTGCCGAAGAGCACGATCCCGGCGCCGCCCAGGACGGGCTGCGGGACGAGGGAGACGAGCGACCCGAGCACGGGGAAGAGCCCGAGCAGGATCAGGATGCCTCCGCCGGCCGCGACCACGAAGCGGCTGCGGATCTTCGTCAGCGCCACCAGCCCGATGTTCTGGGCGAAGGCGCTGGCGGCGAAGCCGTTGAAGACCGGGCTGAGCGCGGTGGCCAGTCCGTCCGCCCGCAGGCCGGCGGCGAGCACGGGCTCGTCGGCCTCGCGGTCGACGATCCTGCCGAGCGCCAGCATGTCGGCGGTGGACTCGGTCATCGAGACCACCATGACGATGCAGAGCGAGGCGATCGCGGCCGCGTCGAACATCGGCGCGCCGAAGTGGAACGGGGAGGGGAGCGCGAAGACCTTCGCGTCCTTGACCGCGCCGAAGTCGGCGAGGCCCAGCGGGAAGGCGAGCAGGGTGCCGATCGCCAGTCCGACGAGCAGGGAGAGCTGTTGCCAGAAGCCGCGCAGCAGCCGGTTGCAGAGCACCACCGCGACGAGGGTGATCGCGGCGAGGCCGATGGCCCGCATGGAGCCGTACCCGGGGGCGCCCGGTGAGCCGCCGCGCGCCCAGTTGACCGCCACCGGGAGCAGGGACACCCCGATGAGGGTGATCACGGTGCCCTGGACGACCGGTGGGAAGAACCTGATCAGCTTGCAGAAGTACGGTGCAGCGAGGAAGCACAGGAGCCCCGCGACGATCACCGCTCCGAAGATCACCGGGAGGGCGTCCTTCGGTCCGTGCTCCTCGGCTATGGCGATCATGGGGGCGACGCCGGCGAACGAGACGCCGTTCACGAACGGCAGGCGGGCGCCGATCTTCCAGAAGCCGAGGGTCTGGAGCAGGGTGGCCAGTCCGGCGGTGAACAGGCTGGCCGAGATGAGCAGGGCGAGCTCGGCGGGGGAGAGCCCCACGCCGGCGCCGACGATGAGCGGGGGAGCGACGACTCCCGCGTACATCGCGGCGACGTGCTGCAGGCCGGTGGAGACGAGCTTCACCGGTGGCAGCAGTTCGTCCACGGGGTGGGTTTCCGGTCCGGACGGCTTGCCGGGGAGGCTGCTTGACGCACCGTCCGGACCAGAAGTTCTTGCAGGGGTGGAACCGCCGTCTGTGCTGCTGGTGTTGCTGGGTGCCATGTCGAGCCCCTCTTGTGCCCGTGGCTCGCGACGCGCCCGCGGCGCTGGAGACGTTTCGATCGCGCGGCGGCCGGGGGCGGGACGGCGGTGCAAGGGTCCCCCGGCCGGTATCTCCAGCTCCCCGGGCCGGCCGCCGTGAAGCGGGCACGGTCTCCGGTGGGTGGGGGTGGAGAAACAGGTGGTGCCGGTACTGCGGATGTGACGGGTACTGCGGGTGCTACGGGTTGAGCGGGTGTTACGGGTTGAGCGGGTGGTGCGGCCCGTCCGGGATCGACCGGCCACAGGGGGCCGGAGGGTGCGGCGACGCCGGACGGTGTTCATGGGGGAGGTCAGGCGACCGGGATCACCGGGACCACGCCCTCGCGGTGCACGGTGCCCTCGATCAGGCCGTACATCCGGTCGGCGGCGTAGTAGACCTCGTTGTCGTTCTTGAGGCCGAAGGGCTCCAGGTCGACCAGGAAGTGGTGCTTGTTCGGCAGCTCCAGGCGGACCTCGTCCACCTCGGCGCGGTTGTTCAGCACCCGGGTGCCCATCGCGTGCAGGGTCTGCTGCAGCGAGTAGGAGTAGGTCTCGGCGAAGGCCTCCAGCAGGTGCCGCTTCACGTGGGAGTAGGAGCGGTTCCAGTTGGGCTGGGCCTCACCGTCGCGGCCGCTGAAGCCGTACTTCCAGCGCGCCGTCACCTGGGTGGCGAGGATGCGGTCGTACGCCTCCTGGAGGGTGGTGTACCGGTCCTTGATGTAGCCCCAGAACTCCGAGTTGGTGGAGTTCATCACGACGAGGTCCTTGAGGCCCGAGATGACCTGGACGGACTCGCCGTCGTAGACGATCTCGGCGGTGCGGGTCTCCTGCCCGTTGCGGACGAAGGAGTGGCCGACCTCCTCGGAGCCGATGAAGCGCGCCGAGTTGTCCGGCGTCTTGATCCGGTCCCAGGTGTACTCCTCGATCCGGATCCGGGCGCTGTGCACGACACCGCGCTCGGTGTTGTCCACGAAGTGCCGCGCCAGCAGGATGCCGAAGGCCTCGGCCGACTCGATCCCGTACTCCTTGGCGAAGGCGTACACGGTGTTCTTCGTCGTGTCGGTGGGCAGGCAGTTGGCGTTCGACCCGGTGAGGTGGACGTCCTCGAACTCGCCCTGGAGGGAGACCGAGACGTTCAGGTCCTTGATCTCGTGACGGGTCGAGTCACGGTAGATCCGGACGATGCGGTTCTCCGCCTTGCCGTACTGGTTCTGACCGAGCACGTGGGCCATGACATGGCTCCCAATCAATCAAGCGGTCTAGCTTCCGCGGTAGACCGAGTATCCGAACGGGTTGAGCAGCAGCGGCACGTGGTAGTGGTGCTGCGCGGGCGCGACCGTGAAGACGATCGAGACCTCGGGGAAGAACGGCGTCTCGTCGGACTTCGCCGCGTAGTACGCGGCGGTGTCGAAGAGCAGCCGGACGACCGAGCCCGCCTCCACGGCCGGCAGGTCCTTGGCCCGGCCGTCGGAGTCCGTGGCGGAGGTGCCGAGCACCTTCCAGCCACCCTCGGTGTGCAGCGCGAGCTCGACCGGGACACCCTCGGCCGGGCGGCCGAGGCTGGTGTCGAGCACGTGGGTGGAGATGCCAGTCATGGGTGAAGTGACCTTACTGATGGCAGGTGTGACGTTGCGTCGAGAAGAACTGGCGTGGCGTCAGTCTTCGTCGAGCAGCCGGTTGATCCGGATGTCGTTGATCTTGCGCAGCTCGCCCCGGACGATCTCCGCCTCGGTGGCGTCGTCGTTGGGGTAGCGCTCCCGCAGCGCGGTGAGCATGGTGTCCGCGGTGCGCCCGGTGGCGCAGATCAGGAACACGTGGCCGAACTTCGCCTCGTAGGCGGCGTTGGCCTCGTGCAGTTCGTCGAGGAGTGCGGTGTCCACTCCCTTGATGCCGGCCTGCTCGCGCTCGGAGGTGGCGTCGCCCGCCTTGGGCTTGCCGATCCGGGCGTGGCCGGCCATCGCGTCGTTCAGGTCGGCGACCGTGAGGGCGGCCATGGCCGACGCGTTGGCGTCGAGCAGGGCCGTACGGTCGGACCAGGGCCGGGCCGCCGCGACGGCGTCGGCCCAGGTGGGGCTGGAGCAGACCTCCAGCAGGATCGTCCTCAGCTCGGCGGCGTCGGCCGCCGCCAGGGAGTCAAGGGCGTGGGGGTGGTTGGTCACGGGTGGACCTCCTGAAGAGTGGTGCCACCCGCACAAGCTAGATCGACCCAACGTGGCCGTCAACACTTTGTTGAACGGTTGGTGGTTACGTTTTGAACGGGTCCCGGTTACCCGGCCGTTTCGTGTGCGATGAGACAAGTGTGCCCCGCCGGGGGCTGGTGAAGACTGGCCGGACCGGCGGGGTTCACCCGGATGTACGCGGATCCGCGCACCTCACGGGCGGCTTCGCACACCTCGCGGGGCGCTCGCCGGCCGCGCTCAGCCGGACTTCGAGCCGTCCTGGCGGTTGAGGTAGTTGTACACGGTGAAGCGGCTGACGCCGAGCGCCGAGGCGACCGTCTCCACCCCGTGGCGGACGGTGAAGGCGCCGCGCTCCTCCAGGAGGGCGACCACGCGCTGCTTCTCCCAGCGGTCCAGCTCGGTCAGCGGGCGGCCGTCGAACTGGCGGGTCATCTCGGCCAGCAGGCGGTCGAGCGCGCTGCTGAGGTGGGGCAGTCGTACGGCGAGCGCCGGGGCGCCCTCCCACTCCAGGACGACGTCCTCGGCCTTCGCCTCGTCCAGTCGGACGGGCGTGGCGCCGACGGCGTCCAGCAGCGGCTTTATCGCCGCGGCGAGCGGGTGTTCCACGTGCTCGGTCACGGCGTACCGCCCTCCTCTCCGAGCACGCTGACCTGGACCGAGATCCTGGTCGCTCCCGCGTCCAGGGTGTCCCGGAGCAGCTTGGTCACCGCGCCCAGGACCTGCTCGGCATCGCCCTCCGCGCCGGTGCCGAAGGGGCCGACCGAGACGGCCAGGCCGGCCTCGTCGACCACCTTCCGGGCCGCCACGGCGTGCTCCGGGAACGTGTCCAGTTCGAACGGTTCTGTCGTGAACTCCACCATCAATCGCACTCGCCCACTGTAGCGAGCGGGGGTGCGGCCGGGCAGGGGCTGGTCGATCGAACAGCGGCGGGGCCTGCGGGGGAGCGGTTTCGGTCGGCTTCAACAAATTGTTGCGGCGGTCTTGACACCCGCTCGGCGCGGCGGACATGCTTCCACCAAGCAGAATCCCTCTTCCGGATCGTGGAAGTTGCGGATGACGGAAGAGAGTGAGAGGTGATTGACGTGACGGCTGCGGCCCAGCACCGCTACACGGTCAACCTGTCGATCCTGTTCAGCGAGCTCCCGCTCCTGGAGCGCCCGGCCGCTGCCGCCGCCGCGGGCTTCACCGCCGCCGAGCTCTGGTGGCCGTTCGGCGAGAGCGCCACGCCGGCGGAGGCCGAGCTGGACGCGCTCCGCAAGGCCTTCACCGACGCCGGCGTGCAGCTCACCGGGCTCAACTTCCTGGACGACCTCAGCCTCGGCGTCCGCGGCACCGTCTCCGTGCCGGCCGCGAAGGACCGCTTCCGCGCCAACGTCCCGGTCGCCGCCGAGCTGGCCGGCTCGCTCGGCACCAAGGCGCTCAACGCGCTGTACGGCAACCGGGTCGAGGGTGCGGACCCGGCCGAGCAGGACGCGCTCGCGCTGGAGAACCTCGTCCTCGCCGCCCGGGCCGCCCACGGGATCGGCGCGATCCTGCTGATCGAGGCGCTGAACAAGCCCGAGTCGCCGGACTACCCGCTGGTCTCCGCCGCCGCCGCGGTCGAGGTCGTGGACAAGGTCAACGCCGCCACCGGCCTGGGCAACGCGAAGTTCCTCTGCGACCTCTACCACCTGGCCATGAACGGCGAGGACCTGGCCGCGGTCATCGACACCTACGCCGACCGCTTCGGCCACGTCCAGATCGCCGACAACCCGGGCCGCAACGAGCCGGGCACCGGCGGCCTCGACTTCGAGGACCTGTTCGCCCGCCTCACCGCCGCCGGCTACACCGGCCGGATCGGGCTTGAGTACCGCCCCTCCACCGGCGTCAGCGCCGACAGCTTCGAGTGGCTTCCGCGCGAGCTGCGCTCGGCCGGCTGAGCGCACCGCCGTCCGGCGCGCCCGCCGCACCTCCCGCACCCCACCCCTCCACGCACCTAAGGAACGACGCGATGAGCCGCAAGATCGCCTTCATCGGCCTCGGCATCATGGGCAGCCCGATGGCCGCCAACCTGGTCAAGGCCGGGCACCACGTCACCGGCTTCAACCTCACCCAGCCGCAGATCGACGCCCTGGTCGCCGCCGGCGGCCACGGCGCCACCAGCATCGCCGACGCGGTGAAGGACGCCGAGGTCGTCATCACCATGGTCCCGGCCGACCCGCACGTCGAGCAGGTCATCCTGGGTGAGGGCGGCGTCCTGGAGAACGTCGCGCCCGGCACCCTGGTGATCGACATGTCCTCGATCACCCCGCAGACCTCGATCAAGGTCGAGGCCGCCGCCAAGGAGAAGGGCGTCCGCACCCTGGACGCCCCGGTCTCCGGCGGCGAGGCGGGCGCCGTCGAGGCGGTCCTGTCGATCATGGTCGGTGGCGCGGCGGAGGACTTCGCCGAGGCCAAGCCGCTGTTCGACGTGCTGGGCACCACGGTCGTCCACGTCGGCCCGGCCGGCGCCGGCCAGACCGTGAAGGCCGCCAACCAGCTGATCGTCGCCGTCAACATCCAGGTCCTGGCCGAGGCCGTGGTCTTCCTGGAGAACGCCGGCGTCGACCTGGGCGCCGCGCTGGACGTGCTCGGCGGCGGCCTGGCCGGCTCGACCGTGCTCAACCGCAAGAAGGCGAACATGCTCAACCGCGAGTTCGCCCCCGGCTTCCGCATCGACCTGCACCACAAGGACATGGGCATCGTCACCGACGCCGCCCGCGCCGTGGGTGCCGCCCTGCCGGTCGGCGCGGTCGTCGCCCAGCTGGTCGCCTCGGCCCGGGCCAACGGCGACGGCTCCCTCGACCACTCGGCGCTGCTGCGCGGCGTCGAGCGGCTGTCCGGCCGCGAGGTCAAGTGACCTAGGGCCTGTCTTCAAACTCCCGCCTGCCTGGCGGGAGTTTGAAGACAAGCCCTGGACCGACCCGGGCCCCCGAGGCCCGCAGACTCCTCCTGGTGGCGTGTACCTATCCGGTCGTGCCCGCGCCACCAGGAGGCCAGGCCCGATCGGCAGGTGGGTTGGGGCTCATCCGCCTCCTGCCGATCGACCAAGCCGGTGACACGCACTCCCTGACGGGGGCACTTCGGTCGTGCCAGTTGCGTGTCGCCCGGCCCTCTCCTTCGCCGAGGGGAGCCTCTCGTACGTCGGAAGCGGGACGAGGGGAACGGCGGGGAGGGGGCCACCGCACCCCCACCCGGGCCCGCGCCCGGAGGGGTGTCCGCCCGGATCGCGGGCAGACCGTCCGGCGGACACCCGTCGGGCGCGGGCAGGCCCCCGGAGGACGCACCCCCGACGGGGGCACATGCTTGACGAACCATTGCCAGACCAGTCCGGAAGTGAGGCCCACGCCATGCCCGCCACCCCCACTCAGGGCCATGTGGTCGTAGCTCCCGACAAGTTCAAGGGCACCCTGGAGGGTGCCGAGGTCGCCGCCCGGATCGCCGCCGGCATCCGCCGCGCCGCGCCCGGCACCGAGGTCCGCGAGCTGCCGGTCGCCGACGGCGGCGAGGGCACCCTGGCCGCCGCGCTGGCCGCCGGCTTCAACCGGATCCCGGCCAAGGTGGCCGGCCCCACCGGCCTGCCGGTGGACGCCGCACTCGCCGTGCGGGGCGACACCGCCGTGGTCGAGCTGGCGCAGTCCTCCGGGCTGGCCCGGCTCCCCGGCGGCCGGACCGCCCCGCTCGCGGCCGGCTCCTACGGGGTCGGCCAGCTGATCGGCCGGGCGGTGAGCCTGGGCGCCAAGCGGATCGTGCTCGGCCTCGGCGGCAGCGCCTGCACCGACGGCGGGGCCGGCATGGTCCAGGCCCTCGGCGTCGGCCTGCTGGACGCCGACGGCACCGAGCTGGCCCCGGGCGGCGCCGCGCTGCGCAAGCTCGACCGGCTCGACCTCGGCCCGCTGGCCACGGCGACATCGGCGGCGGGGCTCACCGGGATCGAGATCGTGGTGGCCTGCGACGTGGACAACCCGCTGCTCGGCCCGCGCGGCGCGACCGCCGTCTACGGCCCGCAGAAGGGCGCCGACGGCGAGGACCTGGTGATCCTGGAGGAGGGCCTGACCCGCTTCGCCGACGTCGTCGGCGAGGCCGTCGGCCGGGACTTCCGCAACGCCCCCGGCGCCGGGGCCGCAGGCGGGGTGGGCTTCGCCGCCCTCGCCCTGCTCGGCGCCACCATGCGACCCGGCATCGAGCTGATGCTCGATCTGCTGGGTTTTGACGAGGCCGTGCGTGGGGCACGCCTCGTCGTGACCGGTGAGGGCTGCCTGGACGCGCAGACGCTCCACGGCAAGGCACCCGCCGGCGTTGCCGCGGCGGCCACCCGGGCGGGGGTTCGGGTGGCTGCTGTGGCAGGGCGGTTGGAACTGTCCGAGAGCGAGTGGCGGGCGGCCGGCTTCGTCGGCGCGTACGCCCTCACCGACCTGGCCGAACAGCCCGGGGACAGCATGACCCGGGCGGCGGAGCTCGCCGAGGTCGCGGGGGAGCGGCTGGCGGCGGAGTTCCTCGCCGGCTGACCGGCAGAACCCTCCGCGGTCGACCGCAGGCCCCCGTCCGAGGCGGGCGGGAGGGCTCCGGCCGGCCGGGCCGAAGGCCCGCCCCGGGGCGGCCGGAACCCGTCGGCCCTCGTACGTTCCTCCATTGACGTTTTGTTGAAGGCAGCCCTAGGCTCCGGGCAATCCTTCGACGTACCCCACCCCTCTTCTTCAGGCTTCGGAGGTCCCCCATGCCCCTCAGCGAGACTGCGGTGATCCGCTCCCGCCGGGTGGTCCTGCCGGACGGCGAGCGCCCCGCGGACGTGCTGATCCGGGACGGGCGGATCGAGCAGATCGCCGAGCACGGCTCGCTGCTCGCCGGCGACCAGCATCTGACCGACCTCGGCGACACCGCGCTGCTGCCCGGTCTGGTCGACACCCACGTGCACGTCAACGAGCCCGGCCGGACCGAGTGGGAGGGCTTCGCCACCGCCACCCGGGCGGCCGCCGCCGGCGGCGTCACCACGATCATCGACATGCCGCTCAACTCGATCCCGCCCACCACCACGGTGGCCGGCCTGGAGGCCAAGCGGAAGACCGCCGAGGGCCAGGCCTGGGTCGACCTCGGCTTCTGGGGCGGCGCCGTCCCCGGCAACGTCCCGGACCTCGAACCGCTGCACCGCGCGGGCGTGTTCGGCTTCAAGAGCTTCCTCGCGCCGTCCGGCGTGGACGAGTTCCCGCACGTCGAGGCGGCCGACCTGGAGGCCGCGCTGGCCGAGCAGGCCCGGATCGGGGCGCTGGCGATCATCCACGCCGAGGATCCGACCGTCCTGGACGCCGCCCCGCAGCAACCCGGCGTCCACTACCGGGACTTCCTCGCCTCGCGGCCCGCCGACGCCGAGACCGCGGCCGTCGCGCGGCTGCTCGACACCGCCCGCCGCACCGGCGCCCGGGTGCACATCCTGCACGTCTCCTCGGCCGCCGTGCTGCCGCTGCTGCGGCAGGCCCGCGAGGACGGCGTCCGGGTGACCGCCGAGACCTGCCCGCACTACCTCACCCTCGCGGCCGAGCAGGTGCCGGACGGCGACACCGCGTTCAAGTGCTGCCCGCCGATCCGGGACGAGTCCAACCGGGACGCGCTCTGGGCGGCCCTGGCGGCCGGCGAGTTCGTCGCCGTCGTATCCGACCACTCGCCGTCCACCCCGGACCTCAAGCTGCTGCCGGAGTTCGGCGGCAGCGGGGACTTCGCCAAGGCCTGGGGCGGCATCGCCTCCCTGCAGCTGGGCCTGCCGGCGATCTGGACCGAGGCCCGCCGCCGCGGCCACACGCTCGGCGACGTCGTCCGCTGGATGGCGAGCGGCCCGGCCTCGCTGGTCGGCCTCACCGGCACCAAGGGCGCCATCGCCGTCGGCCACGACGCCGACCTGGTCGCCTTCGACCCGGACGCCGCGTTCGCCGTGAACGCCGGCGAGCTCCACCACCGCAACCCCGTCACCCCGTACGCCGGCCGGACGCTGACCGGCGCCGTGCGCGCCACCTGGCTGCGCGGCCGGGTCGTCGACGTCGCGGCCGAGCCGTTCGGCCGCCAGATCACCCGCCCGGCCGCCGGCCCGGTCACCCGCCCCGAGGAGACGCAGTGAGCACCGTCAACACCCCGAGCGCTCCCTTCACCGAGCTGGTCAACCTGGCCTCCCGGCTGCTCGGCGCCGGCGTCGTCGCCACCAACGAGGACACCTTCGCGGACGCCGAGAACCTGCTGGTCGCCAAGCCCGCCGAGTTCCGGCCGCACACCTTCGGCCACAAGGGCCAGATCATGGACGGCTGGGAGTCCAAGCGGCGCCGCGGCGTCAGCGCCGACCAGCCGCACCCCACCGACGACGACCACGACTGGACGATCGTCCGGCTCGGCGTCGCCGGCGTGATCCGCGGCCTGATCGTCGACACCGCGCACTTCACCGGCAACTACCCGGAGAGCGCCTCGGTCGAGGCCGCCGCGATAGCCGGCCACCCCTCGCCGGAGGAGCTGGCCGCCGCGGAGTGGGTCGAGCTGCTGCCGCGCACCCCGCTCCAGGGCGACACCGCCCACGAGTTCGAGGTCCGCGACGGGACCCGCTACACCCACGTCCGGCTGAACATCTTCCCGGACGGCGGCGTGGCCCGGCTCCGCGTCCACGGCGAGGTGCTGCCCGACCCGCGCGAGCTCGACGGCCTCACCTTCGACCTCGCCGCCCAGGAGTTCGGCGGCGTGGCCGAGGCGGCGTCCGACCGCTACTTCTCCTCCCCGCACAACCTGAACGCTCCCGGTCGCGCCTCCGTCATGGGCGAGGGCTGGGAGACCCGGCGTCGGCGCGACAAGGCCAACGACTGGGTACAGATCGCCCTGGCCGGGGGCGGCGAGGTCCTGGCCGCCGAGGTGGACACCACCCACTTCGTCGCCAACGCCCCCGGCTGGGCCGACCTGGTCGGCTACGACGCCTCGCGGGGCGGCAAACCCTCCGAGGACCGCGACGGCTGGTTCGGGATCCTGCCCCGCACCCGCCTGCAGCCCGACACCCGGCACCGGTTCCGGCTCGACGTCGGCCGCCCGGTCACCCACGTGCGGATCAACGTCTACCCGGACGGCGGTCTCGCCCGGCTCCGCCTCACCGGCCGGCTGACCGAGGCCGGCCGCGCCGCCCTCGCGCTGCGCTGGTTCAACGCCGTTCCGGCCGCCGAGGCCGCCGCCGCGCTCGCCGAGGCCGGCCTCACCGCCGACGAGGCCGCCGCGCTCACCGCCGCCCGCCCGCTGGCGGACCCGGCCGCGGCCACCGCCGCCGTCGCCGAGCTCCGTCCCGCCGACGGCCCCGACGGCGAGCACTCCTCCCGCCGCCGCTCGGCCGTCTGGCGCCTGCTCGGCATCTGAGCGGCCGCCGCTCGGACGCCAACCCCTCCTCCACGCACCGCTTGTATCGACACCTGAAGGACCCTCCATGTCCAAGATCCTGACCACGGAGTCCGGCGCGCCGATCGCCGACAACCAGAACTCGGCCTCGGCCGGCGAGTACGGCCCGCTGCTCATCCAGGACCAGCAGCTGCTGGAGAAGCTGGCCCGGTTCAACCGCGAGCGCATCCCGGAGCGCGTCGTGCACGCCCGCGGCTCCGGCGCGTACGGCTACTTCGAGGTGACCGACGAGGTCTCGCAGTACACCAAGGCCGCCTTCCTCTCCGAGGTCGGCAAGCGCACCGAGCTGTTCCTGCGCTTCTCCACCGTGGCCGGCAACCTGGGCTCCAGCGACGCCGTGCGCGACCCCCGCGGCTTCGCGGTGAAGTTCTACACCGAGGAGGGCAACTACGACCTCGTCGGCAACAACACCCCGGTCTTCTTCATCAAGGACCCGCTGAAGTTCCCCGACTTCATCCACTCGCAGAAGCGCGACCCGTACACCGGCATCCAGGAGGCGGACAACGTCTGGGACTTCTGGGCCCACTCGCCGGCCTCGACGCACCAGATCACCTGGCTCTTCGGCGACCGCGGCATCCCGGCGTCCTACCGCCACATGAACGGCTACGGCTCGCACACCTACCAGTGGGTCAACGAGCAGGGCGACGCCTACTGGGTGAAGTACCACTTCAAGACCAACCAGGGCATCCGCTCGCTGGACGGCGGGCAGTCCGCCGAGGTGCTCGGCGCCGACGCCGACTCGCACCAGCGCGACCTGCACCAGGCCATCGAGCGGGGTGTGTTCCCGTCCTGGACCGTCTACGTCCAGCTGATGCCGGTCGCCGAGGCCGCGGACTACCGCTTCAACCCGTTCGACCTCACCAAGGTGTGGCCGCACGCCGACTACCCGCTGGTCAAGGTCGGCCGCCTGGTGCTCAACCGCAACCCCGAGAACGTCTTCGCCGACGTCGAGCAGTCCGCGTTCTCGCCGAACAACTTCGTGCCCGGCATCGGCCCGTCCCCGGACAAGATGCTCCAGGGCCGCCTGTTCGCCTACGCGGACGCCCAGCGCTACCGCCTCGGCGTGAACCACACCCAGCTGCCGGTGAACGCCCCGCGCGCCACCGAGGCCGCCAACTACGGCCGCGACGGCTTCCACGCGATCAACAAGTCGGGCCGCGGCAAGAACTACGAGCCCAACTCGTACGACGGCCCCGCCCAGACCGACAACGCGCTCGCCGCGCCGGTCAGGCTGAGCGGCCACACCGGCACCTACACCACGCCGGCCCACACCAAGGACGACGACTTCTTCCAGGCCGGCGAGCTCTACCGCCTGATGTCGGAGGGCGAGAAGTCCCGCCTGATCGGCAACATCGCGGGCTTCCTCGCGCAGGTCACCCGCGACGACATCGTGGAGAAGAACCTCGCCCACTTCCACGCGGCCGACGAGGAGTACGGCGCCCGCCTGGAGGCGGCCGTGGCCGAGCTCCGCGCCGGCGAAGAGGGCTGACGAGGCGCCGCACGCTCGTCCGAACCACCCTCACCGGCCGCCGGGGCCCGCACCCCGGCGGCCGCGGCCGGGCCTCTCCCCCCTGGGCAGTGGGGAGGGGCCCGCTCCGCGTTCCCGGCGGGTCGGGGGGCCGGTGCCGGCGCGGGCCGCGGGGCGTGAGTGTCCTGGCGCGGCGGCCGGGGCATATGCCGGTCAAGCCCGTTCACGAGACCTGCACCAATATCCGTGGACGGCAACTGCCCGGCCGTCCGGGTGGCTAGGCTGGAGGAAGCCCGCAGGTCGCCGTGCGGGCGGACATCGGAAGGGGACGACATGTCGACACCAGCCCCGGGTCGTCACGCCGCGCCGGACCAGGGCACGCCCGGTTCGATCACCTCCTTGCAGCACGCCCTGAGACTGCTGGAGGCCGTCGACCGGCATGCCGGCGGTGCCACCCTGGTCGCCCTCGCCAGGGAGACGTCCCTGAGCCTGTCGACGGTCCGGAGGCTCGCCGAGATCCTGGAGATCGAGGGCTATCTCCAGTGCCAGGACGGCGGTTGGCTGCTCGGCGGCACGTTCGCGCTGCTCGGACAGCACAACCGGGAGCAGCTCGTCCGGGCCCGGATGAACCGGCAACTCGCCGAACTGCGCGACGAGTTGGGTGCGGCAGTGTACTTCAGCCGGTACCACGACGGGGAGTTGTCGGTGGAGGCGGTCTCCGCCGCCGACCACGCGCCCGCGGTACAGGAGTGGGTGGACTTCCGGGCCACCGCGCACGCCAGTGCGATCGGGAAGTGCCTGCTGAGTCAGCTCGACCACGACGGCCGCCGGGACCACTTCTCCCGGCACCCGGTGGCCCGGCTGACCTCGCGCACCGTCACCGACACCGACCAGCTGATGCACCGGCTGGAGCGGCAGCCCGCCACCGTGCCGGTGCTGGACATCCAGGAGTACGCGCTCGGCACCGTCTGCGCGGCCGTGCCGGTGACGGCGGGCAGCACGGTCGGCTGCCTGGCCACGTCGATGCCGGTGGACAACGTGCACCGGCTCAAGGCGGCGGCGGAGCTGTTGGCGGCCCGGGCGGCGCCGCTGATGCTCGCCATGGCGGTCTGACCGGCCGCCGTCCGCCCGTCCACGTGGGGCCCCGCCGGATTCGGCGGGGCCTTCGTGTTTCCCGGGGTGCCCCGCGGTGCACATCACTTATTAGACTCGATGTCGATAAGAGGCTCCGAACCCCTTGTCGCCGCCGCTACCCGCGAGTACGTTTCCCTGAGCCGAGCCGCCACCCGCAGGTCAGGAGGGCCCTCCCATGCCCCGCTCCACGCCCGTTCCCGCCGTCGCCGCCCCGGCCTCGCGCGTCCACGACAGCCTCGTCCTGGAGCCCCGGGACGTCCGCTTCGACTGGGCCGGCCTGCCGCTGCACTGGATCCCGGACGAGCCGATGGCCACCCACGTCATCAACGTCCTCCACCTGCTGCTGCCGGAGGGCGAGCGCTGGTTCGTCAAGGTGTTCAAGGAGGCGCTGCCGCTGATCCGCGACGAGCAGCTGCGCGAGGAGGTGCTCGGCTTCATCGGCCAGGAGGCCATCCACGCCGAGGCGCACCAGGAGGTGCTGGACCACCTGCTCGGCCAGGGGCTCGACCCGCGCCCGTACGTCCGTCAGATCGCCTGGCTGTTCCAGCGGGTCCTCGGCGACAGGCCGGGCCTGACACCGGCCCGGCGGCGCGAGAACATCATCGAGCGGGTCGCCTTCGTCGCGGCGATCGAGCACTTCACCGCCTTCCTGGGCGACTGGGCGCTCAACTCCCCGGGCCTGGACCGGGCCAAGGCCGACCCGACGATGCTGGACCTGCTGCGCTGGCACGGCGCCGAGGAGGTCGAGCACCGCAGCGTCGCGTTCGACCTGATGGTCCACCTCGACCCCGGCTACCTGCGGCGGATCCGCGGGATGGCGGTCTCCGGGCCGCTGCTGGTCCACCTCTGGGTGCGCGGCGCCCGGTTCCTGCTGGCGGCCGACCCCAGCCTCGACGGACGGCTGAGGCCGTCCTGGCGCGAGGCCCGCCGGATCGCCCGGCGCGGACTGCTGCCCGATCCGGTCAAGTCGGTGCGCTCCGGCCTGCGTTACCTGCGCCCCGGCTACCACCCCACCCAGGAGGGCTCGTCCAGCCAGGCCCTCGGCTACCTGGCCACCTCCCCGGCCGCCCGCGCGGCGGCCGCCCACTGACGGTCGGGCGGGACGGGCACCCCGCGGCCGCCGAGCGGCGGCCGCGGACCGGCCCCCACCCGCCCACCTCACCCGACGCCGCCCCCCACGGACACCCAAGGACCCGCCGGATGGACCTGCACACCCCGCCCCCCGACCTCTACGGCCGCCCCCACGCCGACCGGTTCATGCGGCGGCTCACCGCCTTCGGCGACCGCTACAGCCCCGCCCTCGGCAGCCCGCTGCTGCGCCGCAACCCCCGTCGGCCGGTCGGCCGTCCCACCCCGCCGCTGCAACTGGTGGTCGCCGCCCGCCGCGAAGTCGCCGCGGACGTCGTCGAACTGCGGCTCACCGACCCCTCCGGCGGCCCGCTGCCGCGCTGGCAGCCGGGTGCGCACCTGCGTCTCACGCTCCCCTCCGGCCGCGAGCGCCACTACTCGCTCTGCGGCGACCCGGCCGAGCGCACCGCCTACCGGATCGCCGTCCGCCGGCTGCCCGGGGGCGGCGGCGGTTCGGTGGAGGTCCACGACGCCCTGCACCAGGGCACCCGCCTCACCGCCCGCCGCCCGCGCAACGGCTTCGCCTTCTGCGCCGAGCCCGCCGTCCTGCTGCTGGCCGGCGGCATCGGGGTCACCCCGCTGCTGCCGATGGCCCGCGAGGCGCAGCGCCACGGACTGGACTGGCGGCTGGTCCTGGTCGGCCGCAGCGCCGCCACCCTCCCGTACGCGGACGAGCTGGACGACCTCGATCCGCGCCGGGTCCACCGGCGCACCGACGACGAGCACGGCGGCGTGCCGACCGGCGCCGAGCTGCTCGGGTACGCCCCGCCCGGGGCCGCCGCCTACTGCTGCGGCCCGGCCCCGATGCTCGCCGCCGTCCAGGGCGCGCTGGACGGATCGCCCGCCGCCGCCCTGCACTTCGAGCGGTTCGGCGCGGCGCCGATCACCGACGGCGAGCCGTTCACCGTCCGCCTCGGCGCGGACGGCCCGGCGCTCGCCGTCCCCGCCGACCGGTCCGCCCTGGACGTGCTCCGCGAGGCCCGCCCGGACCTGCCCTACTCCTGCCACCAGGGGTTCTGCGGCACCTGCGAGGTCCGCCTGCTCGCCGGCGCGCCCGACCACCGCGACCGCCGCCTCACCCCCGAGCAGCGCGCCGCCGGCGCCCTGCTGCCGTGCGTCTCCCGGGCCGCCGAGGGCGAGACGCTCGTCGTCGACCTTTAGGGCCCTTCGACGACGCGTCAGGCCCGTCGACCCGCAGCAGCCCCGCCCCCGCAGCCCCGGACCCCAGAACAGGAGCCCCCCGCCGTGGCGAAGCCCCCGACCTTCCCGTTCACCGAGCACGACCTCGCCCGCTTCCGCGAGACCCAGCAACTCGCCTACCACTGCGCCGAGCAGGTCGCCGCCTGGATCGAACCCGGCGTCACCGAACGGCAGGCCACCGCCAAGCTGCGCCACTGCCTGGTCGGTGCGGGCGTGCAGGACTTCTTCCACGTCCCGTTCGCCTGGTTCGGCGACCGGACGGCGTTCCGGCACTTCCACACGCCGCTGCAGTTCTTCGCCGGCGGCCGCCGGCTGGAGGAGGGCATGCCGTACGTGCTGGACTGCGCCCCCGTGGTGGACGGCTACACCGCCGACATCGGCTACGGCGGCAAGGTCGGCGAGAACCGGGTCTGGGACCGGCTCGCCGCCGACCTCCAGGTCTACCGCGAGCTGATCCTGGCGGAGGTCCGCGCCCGCAAGCCGCTGAACGAGGTGTATGCGGCCGTCGACGCGCAGATCGCCGCGCACGGCTACGACAACCGGCACCAGGTCTACCCGGGCCGGGTGATCGGCCACCAGGTGACCCGGATGACCGCCCGCGGTCCCGCCGGGGTCAACCTCTTCGGCTTCGGGGTGCGTACACTCCAGACCCTCGGCCGCGAGCTGATCAGCGAGCGCCTGCACGGCCGCTCCCCGCTCTGGGCGGACGGCCGGGCGTCCCGGCACGCGCCGACCCCGGGCCTGTGGGCGGTCGAGCCGCACATCGGGTTCCGCGAGGTGGGCATCAAGTTCGAGGAGCTGCTGGTGGTCACCGAGGACGACGCGTACTGGCTCGACGACGACCTGCCGCACGTCCGGCGCTGGAGCGCGGCGGCGGGCACGCCCGCGTCCGTCCCGGCCGGGGCCGAGACCGCCCAGGAGGCGACCCGATGACGACGACCCCCCGCCGCCGGACCGTCCACTCCGGCGGGCTGCCGCTCGCCGTCTTCGAGGAGGGCGATCCGACCGGGCCCACCGTCCTGCTGGTGCACGGTTACCCCGACACGCACGCGGTCTGGGACGACGTCGCCGCCGACCTGGCCCGCGACCACCACGTGGTCCGCTACGACGTGCGCGGCGCCGGCGAGTCCGGCGTCCCGTCCGCGCGCGAGGGCTACCGGCTGGAGCAGCTGGCCGCCGACCTGTTCGCCGTCGCCGACGCGGTCAGCCCGGACCGGCCGGTGCACGTGGTGGCCCACGACTGGGGCTCGCTGCAGTCCTGGGAGGCCGTCACCGCGCCCGGCGCCGAGCAGCGGCTCGCCTCCTACACCACGATGTCCGGGCCCTGCCTGGACCACATGGGCCACTGGCTGCGCCACCGTCTCCGCCGGCCCACCCCGCGCCACCTCAAGCAGCTGCTCTCGCAGGGCGTCCACTCCTGGTACATCACCGCCTTCCACCTGCCCTACCTCGCCCCCGGCGTCTGGCGGCTCGGCCTGGCCCGCGCCTGGCCGCGCGTGCTGCGGGACCTGGAGGAGGTCACCCCGCGCGCCGGCCACCCGCAGCCCACCCTGCGGCGCGACGCCGTCCGCGGCATCGAGCTGTACCGGGCCAACATGCGGCCCGCCCTGCGCAACCCGCGCGAGCGGCCCACCGAGGTGCCGGTCCAGCTGATCACCCTGACCAAGGACCGCTACGTGGGCGCGTTCCTCTCCGAGGGGCTGGAGCGCTGGGTGCCCAGGCTCACCCGCCGCTCGCTGCACGCCACCCACTGGTCCGCCCTGCTGGAGAAGGGATCCACCGTGGCCGGAATGGTCCGCGAGTTCACCGCCGCCGTCGACGCCGGGAGGGCCGCCGAGGCGGCCGCCGCCGGCCGGCTGGTCGTGGTCACCGGCGGCGGCAGCGGCATCGGCCGGGCCACCGCGCTGGCCTTCGCCGAGGACGGCGCCCGGGTGGTGGTCTGCGACCTCGACCTCGCGGCCGCCGAGCGCACCGCCGAACTCGCCTCCCTGATCGGCCCGGTGGCCCACGCCTACCAGGTCGACGTGAGTGACGGCGACGCCGTCGACGCCTTCGCCAAGGAGGTCGCGGCCGACCACGGCGTGCCCGACGTGGTGGTCAACAACGCGGGCATCGGCCACTCCGGGACTTTCCTGCAGACCACCTCGAAGGAGTGGCAGCGCGTCCTGGACGTCAACCTCTGGGGCGTCATCCACGGCTGCCGGGCCTTCGGCACGCTGATGGCCGACCGCGGCGCCGGCGGCCACATCGTCAACGTCTCCTCGGCCGCCGCCTACCTGCCCTCCAAGGCGCTCACCGCGTACGCCACCAGCAAGGCCGCGGTCTTCATGCTCTCCGACTGCCTGCGCGCCGAACTGGCCGGCCACGGCATCGGGGTCTCCACCATCTGCCCCGGCATCGTCAACACCAACATCACCCGCACCTCCACCTTCTCGGCCACCACCGCGGCGGAGCAGGCCGCAAAGCAGGCCCGCGCCGCGAGGCTCTACGCCCGCCGCGGCTTCCCGCCCGAGAAGGTGGCCGCCGCCATCCTCGACGCCGTCCGCACCGGCCGCCCCGTCGTCCCGGTCACCCCCGAGGCCAAGGCCGCCCGCTTCCTGAGCCGCCTCTCCCCGGGCCTCCTCCGCCTCGCCGCCCGCCTCAACGTCACCTGACCGAACGGCCCCCGGACCTGCGATACCGAATCCGCGAGGGATTGCGCGGCCTCGACCGGCTGCCGACGCCTGACGAGGTGTGGGACCGCGCCATCGAGGTCCAGGCGCTCCTCACCGCCGCCGGCAACCGGCGGGCGCTGTCCGTGGCCGACCTCGTCATCGCAGCCGCGGCCGAACGCCACGGCCGCACCGTCCTGCACTACGACGGCGACTACGACATGATCGCGGCCGTCACCGGTCAGTCCACCCGCTGGGTCGTCCCGCCCGGCACGGCGGACTGAGGTCCGACGACATCGCGCCCGCGGTGCGGGGAACCGGGGCAGGATGGGTGGGCACGGGAGGCGCGAGGAGAGGACGGGCATGAGCGGGCAGCCACTCAAGGGCAAGGTCGCACTGGTGGCCGGGGCGACCCGGGGGGCCGGGCGGGGGATCGCGGTGCAGCTGGGGGCCGCCGGGGCGGTCGTGTACGGGACGGGGCGCAGCGCGCAGGGCCAGCGGTCGGAGTACGGGCGGGCCGAGACGCTGGAGGAGACCGCCGAGCTGGTCACCGCCGCGGGCGGGCAGGGGATCGCCGTCCGGGCGGACCACCTGGTGCCCGAGGAGGTGGCGGCCGTGGCGAAGCGCATCGAGGCCGAGCACGGCGGGCTGGACATCCTGGTGAACGACATCTGGGGCGGCGAGCAGCTCTTCGAGTGGGAGGTCCCGGTCTGGGAGCACGACCTCGACAACGGGCTGCGCCTGCTGCGCCTGGCGGTGGAGACCCACGCGATCACCAACCACTTCCTGCTGCCGCTGCTGCTGCGCCGCCCGGGCGGGCTGGTGGTGGAGATGACCGACGGCACGGCCGAGTACAACGGGACGCGGTACCGGAACTCGCTCTTCTACGACCTCGCCAAGTCCTCGATCCTGCGGATGGCCTTCGCCCTCGGGCACGAGCTCGGCCCGCGCGGGGCGACGGCGGTCGCGCTGACGCCGGGCTGGCTGCGCTCGGAGATGATGCTGGAGCACTTCGGCGTCACCGAGGAGACCTGGCGCGAGGCCACCGAGCGGGAGCCGCAGTTCGGCATCTCGGAGTCGCCGGCCTTCGTCGGACGGGCGGTCGTGGCGCTGGCCACCGACCCGGAGGCGGCGCGCTGGAACGGCCGCTCGCTCTCCAGCGGCGGTCTGGCCCAGGAGTACGGCTTCACCGACGTGGACGGCGGCCGCCCGGACTGCTGGCGCTACCTGCTGGACGCGGAGCGGACCGAGGGGTTCCTGGATCCGGCGAACTACCGCTGACACCGCACGGCCCCCGGGCGCGGCAGCATTCGTTCGGCGCCCGGGGGTGGTACCCAGGAGGTCGTCACCCCAAGCGACCGAAGGAGTACCCATGGCCACCGGAACCGTGCAGTCCTACAACGTGCAACACGGCTACGGCCTGATCACGCCCGACGAGGACGGGCCCGCGCTGTACGTGTACTTCGACTCGATCGTGGGGGAGGGCGACCGGGCGCTGACCGAGGGCCAGCGGGTGGAGTACGACGCGACGGAGCAGGAGGGCCGGGCCGTGGCCGAACACGTCCGGCCCCTCTGAGCAGGACGCCACGGCCGTGAGCGGTGCGGTGGTGGTCGGCTTCGGGCTGCAGCCCGCGGTCTCGGACTGACGCGGACTCAGCTGCCGTCGGCGGCCGGCGGCCCGGCGGACCTCTGCCGTCCCCTCAGCGGCCCACCCGGTCCAGCCCGGCGCGCAGCTCTTCCGGGTTCATGCAGAGGTGCAGGTCGACGTCGGCGTTGAACTCCAGCCAGAACGGCTCGCAGATGGACGGGATCGAGGCCTCGTCCGCGATGTCGATGACGACGATCTGGCACCGCCGGCCGTTGCGGGCGAACGCGTAGGCCGCCTCCGGCCGGAGGTTGGACATGATCCGCTCGAACCGCTCGCGGACCGTGCCGTCGGTGATCAGCGCGTTGGTCGTCTCGGTGTCGAGCTCGATCTCCAGCAGGGCACGCATGACGGCTGCTCCTTTCCCGGGGCTCACGGTGAGTCCGCCGGACTCCAGCGTCACGCCGCCGCCAGGGGCCCGCAATGCGACCCGGTGTCACCTGAGGCCACTTGAGGTCGCCTGCGGTCGCTGTCACCCGGGCGGGGGCGCCGGCTGGCGACCGGGCCCGGGCCGGGGCTGCACTGGAGTCGGCCGTCCCCGGCGACCCGCCGGCCCAGCGAGCAGGAGCAGCAGCCCATGGCCGTCATCGTGGTGTTCGAGTTTCCCGAGGCCACCCAGGCGCAGTACCAGGAGAGCGTGGACCGGCTGACCGGCGGAGCGGGGCTGAACTCGCCGTCGGACTGGCCGGTGCGCGGGCTGATCCTGCACGCGGCGGGCCCGACGCCGGGCGGGGGGTGGCACGTCACCGACGTCTGGGAGTCCAGGGAGGCCTTCGACCACTTCGCGGCGGTGCTGATGCCGATCCTTCAGGAGATCGGCATGCCCACCACCCCGCCGATGATCTGCGAGGCCTACAACGTCGTGACCTGACCGGCGGAGCCCACCCGCACACCGCGGACGCCGCGCGCCGCCCCGCCCCGCCGCTCAGGCCGCGTGCGGCCGGGGGTCCCCGGCGGCCGGGCCGTCCGCGGCCTCCGCCGCGCGCGCCACGTCGTGGTGGATCGGCCCGTCGCCGGTGCTCAGCGGCAGGCAGCTGCCGCCCCGCCGGTGGGCGACGATCTCCGCGGCGACCGAGACGGCGGTCTCCTCGGGCGTGCGGGCGCCGAGGTCCAGGCCGATCGGCGAGCGCAGCCGCCCGATCTCGGCCCCGGTGAGGCCGGCCTCGCGCAGCCGCTCCAGCCGGTCGCGGTGGGTGCGGCGCGAGCCCATCGCCCCGACGTAGCCGACCGGCAGCCGCAGCGCGCGCTCCAGCAGCGGGATGTCGAACTTGGCGTCGTGGGTGAGCACGCAGAGCACGGTCCGGCCGTCGATCCGCTCCAGCTGCGCGTCCAGATAGCGGTGCGGCCAGTCGACGACGACCTCGTCGGCGTCCGGGAACCGCTTGCGGGTGGCGAACACCGGGCGGGCGTCGCAGACGGTGACGTGGTAGCCGAGGAACTTGCCGATCCGCACCACGGCGGCGGCGAAGTCGATGGCGCCGAAGACCAGCATCCGCGGCGCGGGCACGTAGGACTCGACGAAGACGGTGACGGTGCCCTGCTCGTGCTCGTCGCACGGGCGGCCGTCCAGGCCGAGGACGACCCGGCCGGTGCGGCCGGCGTCCAGCATGGCCCGGGCCTCGGCGACGACGGCGCGCTCCAGGTTGGCCACGGTCGTCGGTGCGGGGGAGAGGGCACCGTGGTGGGTGTCGGCGGTGACGGCGACGGTGGCGCCGACCAGGCCGCCGGGGCCGGCGATGACCCGGGCGAGGGCCACCGGGGTGCCGGAGGCGATGTAGGCGATGCCGGCGTCGAGCGCGGGGTCGGTGCCGGGGACGACCGGCTGGACGAAGACGTCCAGCATGCCGCCGCAGGTCAGGCCGACGGCGAAGGCGTCCTCGTCGCTGTAGCCGAACCGCTCCAGGACCGGCTCGCCGGACTCGATCGCGGCCTGGCAGAGCTCGTACACGGCCCCCTCGACGCAGCCCCCGGAGACGCTGCCGACGGCCTCGCCGGCCGCGTCGACGGCGAGTGCGGCGCCCGGATCGCGCGGCGCGCTGCCGGAGACCCCGACCACCGTCGCCACGGCGAAGGAACGCCCGGACGCGTGCCAGGCCTGCAGCTGCTCGGCGATGTCCTGCATGTCGGGGAGCTCCTTCAACCTCAACGGACGGAACGGGTGGTGCCGCCGTACGGGAAACGATTCCCGTACGGCGGCGGTGCTGCTAGTGCACGCCCAGCCAGGACTTGATCGGGGTGAGCGCGAAGTAGACCACGAAGACGGCGGTCAGGATCCACATCAGCGGGCCGGGCTCGCGCCACTTGCCCTGGCCGGCCTTGATGACCGTGTAGGAGATGACGCCCGCGGCGACACCGGCGGTGATGCTGTAGGTGAACGGCATCAGGACGCAGGTGAGGAAGGCCGGGATGGCGACCTCGCGGTCGGACCAGTCGATGTGCCGGGCCTGGCTCATCATCATCGCGCCGATCACGACGAGGGCGGCGGAGGCGACCTCGACCGGGACGATGCCGGCGAGCGGGGAGAAGAAGAGCATCAGGGCGAACAGGCCGCCGGTGACGGCGGAGGCGAGGCCGGTCCGGGCACCGTCGCCGACGCCGGTGGCCGACTCGACGAACACGGTCTGCCCGGAGGCGCCGGCCAGGCCGCCGACCGCGCCGCCGGCGCCGTCGATGAACAGGGCCTTGGAGAGGCCGGGCATCCGGCCCTGCTTGTCGGCCAGGCCCGCCTCGGTGCCGACACCGATGATGGTGGCCATCGCGTCGAAGAAGCCCGCCAGGACGAGGGTGAAGACCGCGACGGAGGCGCTGATCGCGCCCATCCCCTTGCCGCCGAAGGCGCCGAACAGGTCGACGTCGCCGAAGAGGCTGAAGTCGGGGGCGGAGACCGGGCTGCCCGGCCAGACCGGCACGGAGTTCTTCCAGGCGTCGGCCGGCACGTCGGCCAACTTGTTGACGACCACCGCCAGGACGGTGCCGCCGGCGATGCCGATCAGGATGGCGCCGCGGACGTTGCGGGCCATCAGCACGAAGATCGACAGCAGCGTGACGCAGAAGATCAGGACCGGCCAGCCGGCCAGCTCGCCGGTGGGGCCGAGCGACAGCGGGGTGGGGCCGCCGGTGTGCACGAAGCCGGCCTTGTAGAGGCCGATGATCGTCACGAACAGGCCGATGCCGATGGTGATCGCGTGCTTGAGCGGCAGCGGGATGCCGTTCATGATCTTCTCGCGGAGGCCGGAGACCACCAGGAGCACGATCAGCAGGCCGTAGATGACGCACAGACCCATGGCCTGTGGCCAGGTGGTGTGCGGGACGACCAGGGCGGAGACGGCCCCGGAGACCGAGAGGCCGGCGGCCAGCGCGAGCGGGACGTTGCCCACCACGCCCATCAGGATGGTGGTGACGGCGGCCGCGAGCGCCGTGGCGGTGGTCAGCGCGGCGTGGTCCAGCTTGACGCCGGTGACGTCGGCACCGCTCAGGATGAGCGGGTTGAGCAGGATGATGTAGGCCATCGCCATGAAGGTGGTGACGCCACCGCGGAGTTCGTTGGTGAGCGTCGATCCCCGCGCGGAGATCTTGAAGTACGCGTCCAGCGCGTTCTTCGAAGGAGTCGCAGGGGCCGACGTGGGGGCGTCGTCCTCGGCGGGTCTGTCTTCAGTGGTGCCGGGCTCCGTGGGGATCCTGGTCATGTCCACTCCCAAGTGTCAAAGGGGGTTGGGGTGGGCGAGCCGACCTGACAGCCAGTCAACGAAGTTGGCACAGGGGGACGATTCGACTCACTGGGCGCACTCTGTGGCAGTGCCGGCAGTGCGAGGGTGGTGGGCACCGCTGCAGAGCCCCGGCGTGGGAGAGGCAGCGGAGTGGTGCGTTCGCATTGCTTCGGATGGTGCATGGGCGGTGCTCTTCACTGCGTTCGGTGGTGCTGCCCCGGGGCGGCGGGCCTGTGCTCGCCGTTCCCCTCGCTCGCGCTCGGAGAAGGCGGTCGCCGCCCCGGGGAGGTGTGCGGAGGTTCCGGCTAGAGGGCTTCCGGGGCCTCGGTGGTGAGGTGCTCGGGCCGGACCGGGATCCGGTTGAGCGCCAGACCGGTGGCGTTGCGGATGGCGGCCACGATCGACGGCGTCGCGGAGACGGTGGGAGCCTCGCCGACGCCGCGCAGACCGTACGGCGCGTTGGGGTCGGGCAGTTCGAGGACGTCGACCGGGATCGGCGGGGTGTCCAGGATGGTGGGGATCAGGTAGTCGGTGAAGGACGCGTTGCGCACCTTCCCGTCCTTGACGATGATCTCCTCCATCACGGCCAGGCCGAGCGCCTGGGTGCAGCCGCCCTGGATCTGGCCCACCACGGAGAGCGGGTTGAGCGCCTTGCCCACGTCCTGGGCGGCGGTCAGCTCCACCACCTTGACGAGGCCGAGCTCGACGTCCACGTCGACCACCGCGCGGTTGGCGCAGAAGGTGTACTGGACGTGGCCGAAGCCCTGTCCGGTCTCCTTGTCGAAGGGGACGGTCGGACGGTGGTGGTGCTCCCGGGTGAGGTCGATCGCCTCGTCGCCGAGCAGGTCGACCATGGAGACCAGCGCGCCGGCCGACTCCGAGACCACCTTGCCGCCGACCAGCGACAGGTCGTTCTGGGCCCAGCCGTAGCGCCGGCGGCCCTTCTCGATCAGCGCCTGCTTGACCGCCTCGGCGGCCAGCTTCACCGCGCCGCCGGTCATGTAGGTCTGCCGCGAGGCGGACGTCGAACCGGCCGAGCCGACCTCGGTGTTGGCCGGGTGGATGGTCACCTGCTCGACGCCCAGCTCGGTGCGGGCGATCTGGGCGTGGACGGTGACACCGCCCTGGCCGACCTCCGCCATCGCGGTGTGCACCATGGCGACCGGCTCGCCGCCGATCACCTCCAGGCGGACCCGCGCGGTCGAGTAGTCGTCGAAGCCCTCGGAGAAACCGACGTTCTTGATGCCGACCGAGTAGCCGACGCCGCGCACGATGCCCTCGCCGTGCGAGGTGTTGGACAGCGCGCCCGGGATCTGCCGGACGTCCAGGTGGTCGAGGTCCAGCGGCGGCGGGAGCGGCATGTCCTTGACCCGCCGGAGCAGCTCGGCGACCGGGGCCGGCGAGTCGATCTGCTGGCCGGTGGGCATGTGGTCGCCCTCGGCCATCGCGTTCAGCTGGCGGAGCTCGACCGGGTCCATGCCCAGCTCGGCGGCCAGCCGGTCCATCTGCGTCTCGTAGCCGAACGCGGCCTGGACGGCGCCGAAGCCGCGCATCGCGCCGCAGGACGGGTTGTTGCTGTACAGCGCGATGGCGTGCATCTTGACGTTCGGGATCACGTACGGGCCGTGCCCGAGCGAGGCGGCGTTGCCGACCACGGCGGGCGAGGCGGAGGCGTACGCGCCGCCGTCCAGCACGATCCGGGCGTCGGCGAAGACCAGCTTGCCGTCGCGGGTGGCGCCGTGCTCGTAGGTCATCCGCGCCGGGTGGCGGTGCACGTGGCCGAAGAAGGACTCGTCGCGGGAGTAGACGATCTTGACCGGCTTGCCGGTGTGCTGGGCCAGCAGGCAGGCGTGGATCTGCATCGAGAGGTCCTCGCGGCCGCCGAAGGCGCCGCCGACGCCGGCGAGCGTGAGCCGGACCTTCTCCTCCGGCAGGGCCAGCACGGGGGCCATCTGCTGGCGGTCCACGTGCAGCCACTGGGTGGCGATGTAGAGGTCGATGCCGCCGTCCTCGGCGGGCACGGCCAGGCCGGACTCCGGGCCGAGGAAGGCCTGGTCCTGCATGCCGACCTCGTAGGTGCCCTTGACGATGACGTCGGCCATCGCACGGACCTCGTCCGTCACGCCGAGGCCGGAGACGAGCTTCTGCTCGTGGCAGATGTTGCCGTACCCGTGGGACTTGTACTCGTGCGGCTCGTGCACGTAGCCGTGGGTCTCCGGGTCGAGGCACTGCTCCTCGGTGGTGATCGGGGTGAGCACCTCGTACTCGACCTTGATCTTCTTCACCGCGCGGCGGGCCGTCTCCGGGTGGTCGGCCGCGACCAGCGCGATCGCCTCACCGTGGTAGCGGACCTTGTCGATCGCCAGGGCCGGCTGGTCCTGGATCTCCAGGCCGTAGTACTTGGAGCCCGGGATGTCGTCGTGGGTGAGCACCGCGTAGACGCCCGGCACCTTGAGCGCCTCGGAGATGTCCACACTCAGGATGTTGGCCCGGGGGTGCGGCGAGCGCAGCGCCATACCCCAGAGCATGTCCTCGTGCCACATGTCGGACGAGTACGCGAACTCGCCCTTGACCTTCAGGTTGCCGTCCGGGCGCAGCGGCGAGCCGCCGATGCCGTCCTTGCTGGCCTGGTTGATGTTCTGGAGGTTCTTCTGACCCTGGATGGTGCGAACGCTCATTCCGAGACCGCCTTACCGGCGCACTTGCGGGCGGAAGCCAGCCGCACCGCGTCCATGATCTTCTCGTAGCCCGTGCAGCGGCAGAGGTTGCCCGACAGCGCCTCGCGGATGTCGTTGTCGCTCGGCTGGGCGTCCCGCTCCAGCAGGGCGTCGGTCTGCACCAGCAGACCCGGGGTGCAGAAGCCGCACTGCACGGCGCCGGCGTCGACGAACGCCTGCTGGACCAGGCCCAGCTCGCCGGTCTCCTCGGCCAGGCCCTCGACGGTGCGGACCTCGCGGTCCTGCACCTGGCCGGCCGCGACCAGGCAGGAGCAGACCGGCACGCCGTCCAGGTAGACGGTGCAGGAGCCGCACTCGCCCTGCTCGCAGGCGTTCTTCGAACCCGGGAGGCCGACCCGCTCGCGCAGGACGTACAGCAGGCTCTCGCCCTCCCAGACGTCGTCGGCCTCGACCGGCTTGCCGTTGGCGGTGAAAGTGACCCTCATGCCGCGCTCCTGATCTGCTTGCTGTAGTCGTTCCAACACCAGGTGAGGGTGCGGCGGGCCATCACGGCCAGCGAGTGGCGCCGGTAGTCGGCGGTGCCGCGGACGTCGTCGATGGGGGAGGCGGCGTCCTTCACCAGCTCGCCGAACCGCTGGATCACCTCGGCGCCCAGCAGGTCGCCGGACTCCCAGAGCCCGCGCTCGGCGAGCACGCCCTGCAGGTACTCCTCGGCCTCGACGGCGCGGCGCGGCGTGGGGGCAGCCGAACCGATACCGGTGCCGACGGTGCCGTTCCTCGGGTGGAGGGCGAAACCGAAGGCGCAGACCGCGATCACCATCGCGTTGCGGGTGCCGATCTTCGAGAACTGCTGCGGGCCGTCCGCCACCGGGATGTGCACGGCCCGGATCAGCTCGTCCGGCTCCAGGCTGTTGCGCTTCACGCCGACGTAGAACTCGTCGATCGGGATCATCCGGGTGCCGCGCACCGAGCCGGCCTCGACGAAGACGTCGCGCCCGGCCGCCAGCAGCGCGGGGTGCGCGTCACCGGCCGGGGAGGCCCCGCCGAGGTTGCCGCCGACACCGCCGCGGTTGCGGATCTGCGGGGAGCCGACGGTGTGGGCCGCCAGCGCGAGGCCCGGCAGCGGGCCGGACAGCTCGTCGATGATCCGGGTGTACGGGACGGAGGCACCGAGCCGGACGACGCTGCCGTCGTTCGACCATTCGGTGAGCTCGGTGATGCGGTTCAGGTCGAGAATCGCGGATGGCCGGTGCACGTCGAAGTTCATCTCGACCATGACGTCCGTACCGCCCGAGATGGGCAGCGCGGTCGGGTACTCAGCCTTCACCGCGAGTGCCTCGTCCCAGGTAGCGGGCCGAAGGAACTCCATGCGGGTGTCTCCTCAAGTCGTTGCTGCCGGACGGTGGGCACAGTGCCCGCTTCCGGTGTTCGGACTGTGCTACTGCTTTGTCGCCTTCGCTTTGCGTCCTGGTCACCCGGATGTGTCCGGCGGCTTGTGGCCAGTGAACCGCTGTGACGGGGCCCACTGGGAGTCACCGATGGCATGAAGCCCCGGCTGTGGTGCCGCCCGGCATCCTGTACGTTCCTCTAAGGAGGACAATCGCGCAGCCCAGCTGTTTACGGGGCGCTACCTACGACCGTAATCCGGCCGTGATTCCCAAGCTATGGGCCCGTGATCCGGGCACTCGTCGGTACGTAACACCGAGCACTGATGTTCGGGCACACTGTCTGCCCGGACCGAGCGCTCGGGCCCTCACCCTCACCCCCAGCCCGTTAGGAGTCCCGGATGCGTGTCCGTGACCTGCTCGCCCCCGGAGCCCCGCGACTGCGCCTGCTCGCGGCGGAGGAAGAGCTGGACCGGCAGGTCAGCGGTGTCATGACCACGGACCTGCACGACCCCGGCCGCTACCTGCACGGCGGTGAGCTGGTGCTCACCGGCATGCTCTGGCGCACCGGCCCGGCCGACTCCGAGCGGTTCGTCAGGACGATCGTGGCCGGCGGCGCCGTCGCCCTCGCGGCCGGCGAGGCCGAGGTCGGCCCCGTCCCCGAGGACCTCGTGGACGCCTGCCGGCGGCACCGGATGCCCCTCTTGGCGGTACCCGACGACATCGCTTTCGGGACCGTCACCGAGTTCATCGGCCGGCAGGTCTCGGCCGACCGCGCCGCCGACCTGGCCGCCCTGGTCGACCGCCACCGCCTGCTGGTCTCCGCGGCCGGCGGCGGCGGGCTGGACGCCGTCCTCGACCTGCTCGGCGGCGACCTCGACCTCGACTGCTGGGTGCTCACCCCCACCGGCGCGGTGATCGCCGGCCCCGCCGACCGGCTCTCCGCCGAGGACCGCGACCAGCTGGTCCGGGCCCACCTCGGCGCCCAGCGCCAGCGCCGCCGGCCCCCGCACCGGGCCCGGCTGCTCACCGGCTCGTACTCGCTGCTGCCCGCCTCGGCCACCCCCGACGCCGAGGCGCCGCTCGCCGACTGGGTGCTCGCGGTGGCCGGCGACGTCACCGAGTGGACCACCAAGCGCCAGCAGCTCGCCGAGAACCTGGCCCGGCTGGTCGCCGCCGAGCGCCAGCGCCGCGACGAGGGCCGCCGGCTGCGCCGCCGGCTCGCCGACGAGGTGCTCACCCTGCTGCAGCGCGACGCCGACCCGGCCGAGATCAGCCGCACCCTCTACGCCTCCTCGGCGATGGCCGCCCGGTACGAGACCCCCGAGCCGAAGCCCCAGGCGCCGGACGGCAACTGGCTGGTGCTCAGCGCCGAGGGGACCGGCCTGCCCGAGGGGGCGGTGCGCGCCGTCCTGGAGGAGGCCCTGGGCGGCACCACCGACCGGGCCCTGGTCGCCGGGGCCGGCACCGGCGCGGTCGTGGTGATGCCCGCGATGGACGCCGCCGTCCCCGCCGACACCCTGCGTGAGCTGCTCGCCCCGCTGGAGGCCGGCCTCGGCTCCGAGGGGCGGATCACCCTCGGCGTCTCCGCCCCCGCCCCCGAGGCCGGCGGCCTGCGCGGCGCCCTGGAGGAAGCCCGGCACGCCCGCCGGATCGCCGGCGCCCGGGTCGGCCGGGTCTGCGTGGCCGGCCCCGAGGAGCTGGCCTCGCACGTGCTGCTGCTGGCCGCCGTCCCGGACGAGGTCCGCCGCGCCTTCCGCAGCCGTCTGCTGGACAAGGTGATCGCCTACGACATCGAGCACCAGGCCGACCTGGTCCGCACGCTGGAGGCGTTCCTGCGCTCGGACGGCTCCTGGACGCGCTGCGCCGGCCAGCTGCACGTGCACGTCAACACCCTCCGCTACCGGATCGGCCGGATCGAGGAGCTGACCGGGCGGGACCTCTCCCGCCTGGAGGACCGGGTGGACTTCTACCTGGCCCTCGAACTGGCCTGACACGACGGCGCCCCGTCGGCCGGCCGGCCGACGGGGCGCACTGCCTGCCCGGAGTCCTGCTACGGGTTGACGGGCAGGACGGGGGTGTTCACGGTCGGGATGCTCCAGCGCTGCGCCGGCGTGCCGTTGCAGGTGAACAGCTGGAAGACGGTGCCCGGGTTGCTGTTCGCCCAGGGGACGTCCAGGCACATGCCCGACTGCGGGTTGTAGATGCTGCCGTCGGCCCGGGCGCGCCACTGCTGGCCGCCCTCGCCGAGGCAGGTCCACAGGATGACCGCGGTGCCGGACGCGGTGCCGTTGCCGCTCACGGCCACGCACTGGCCGTTGATGGTGAGCGTGCCGTTGGCGTTCAGGCTGAACCGCTGGGCGTCGCTGCTGTTGCAGTCCCACAGCTGCGGGTGCATGCCGTTGCCGGTGTTGTTGTTCGGTGCGTCCATGCAGCGGCCGAAGTGGGCCGCGAAGCGGACCGGGCTGTTGCTGGTGGTCGCGGTGACCGCGGTGTCGTAGACGGCGAGGTTGCTCACCCGGCCGGTGAGGTAGTTGCTGCTCGCGTCGTTGTTGCGGTAGCGGCCGACGACCAGGCTGCCGGTCGCGGTGGGGCTGGTCGACGCGGCGTGCTGCGCCGTCCCGGCCAGGCTGCCGTTCACGTACAGGTTCATCTGGCCGGTGTCGGCGTTGTAGCTCGCGGTCAGCTGGGTCCAGGTGTT
This sequence comes from Kitasatospora sp. NPDC090091, assembly GCF_044747365.1. Classification (NCBI taxonomy): domain Bacteria; kingdom Bacillati; phylum Actinomycetota; class Actinomycetes; order Kitasatosporales; family Streptomycetaceae; genus Kitasatospora; species Kitasatospora sp. NPDC090091. Next base: position 200,959 of record NZ_JBIVDY010000007.1, on the reverse strand, counting down.
GAGCTGGTACGCGGCGGCCGGGCTCTGGGCCGAGGTCCAGTCGTACGGCCAGTCGTTCGCCGTGTCGGCCCGGGCGATGCCGAACTTCCAGGTGCCGTGGTCGCCGTAGATCATGAACGCACTGCCGTGCGTGGTCTCCTGGCTGACGACCATGCCGGCGTCGTCCTTGGCCAGGTAGGCCCAGGTGCTGACGGTGAAGCTCTTGCGGGTGTCGACGGTGTACTTGGCGGTGAGGTCGGACTTGCGGGTGCCGTCGAACGAGGCCACCGTCGTCGCGTGGCCGTCGACGGTGTCGGCGGTCCAGGCGACGCCGTTGGCGGTGCCGTTGAACGCGGCCGGGTTGGCGTTGGTGTCGCCGGTCAGCCGCCACTGGGCGTACGGCGCCTGGGTGGTGCCGCGGATGTGCTCGCCGGTGAAGCCGTTGACCTTGCCGCCGGCGGTGGTGGCGGCCCACACGTGCAGGTTGCCCGCGGCGTCGGCGGCCCAGAAGTCGGGCACCTGGTCGTCGGTGACGTCGCCGTCGGAGCCGACCGTCGGGTAGCTCCCGGCGGTGATGCCGTAACCGATCTTGGTGGGCGGGTTGGCCGTCAGGGCGGTCACCGTGGTGGAGCCGTCCGGCCGTCCGGCGGTGGTCAGCGCGTACTGGAAGATGTCGCCGTTGGTCCGGTTGCGGACCCACAGGGCCGGGGTGGTGGCCGTGGTGGCGCCGATCGCCAGCGTGTTGCCGGGGACCATCAGGTCCTTGTCGTCCCAGCCGCCGGCCGCGACCAGCGACGGCGGCGCCAGGGTGTGGTTGGTCTTGACCGGGTAGAACCAGAGGCTGTCCGAGTCGATCGCGAACACGCCGGTGGCGTCGGTCACCTGACGGCTCGGGGTGCGGGTGTCCTTGGCCGAGCCGATCGGGGTGATCTGGCGGGCCAGGGCCCAGCTGCCGCCGTCGTGGTGGCCGTTGCAGGAGGTGGCGTACGTGGTGCTGCAGTCCGGCCGGTCGACGGTGGTCGAGGTACCGCGGGTGAAGCGGCCCGGGTCGGAGAGCGTGTCCGAGTAGTAGTACAGCGCGTCGTCGCCGTCGCCGGCGCCGGGCTTGCTCTGGTCCTTGTGGACGAACAGGTCGTCCAGGTTGGTGGTCGGGTCGAGCGAGCCGCGGTGCGAGATCCGGTAGTCCTTCCACGTCCGCGGGTTCGTCGGCGAGTCGTTGCCGGGCGCCTGCGCGGCCGGGGCCGCGGTGCCGGTGGGCGGCACACTGGCGTTGCCCGCATCGGTGGCCCGGCCGTGCGTCACCAGGTTGCCGGCGGTGTCGGCCAGCAGGATGTCCGGGCGGGCGTCGCCGGTGGTGTCACCGAAGGCGACCGGGCCGGGCGCCCACGGGACGTAGAAGGCGTACGAGTAGGTCTGCGAGGAGTTCCCGGCCTCGTCGACGGCGCGGGCGTACAGGACGTTGGTGCCCCAGTGGGGGGGCTTGGTGGCGATGTCGGTGATCGTCAGCGAGCCGCCGGGGGCGCACTTCTGCTCGGCGTTGGCCAGCTGCGGCTCGTAGCTCCACTGGACGCAGGCCAGGCCGGAGGAGATCAGGCCGGCGCCCGGGCTGGGGTCGGAGGCGGTCACCGGGATGTGGCCGGTGTCGCCGAGCTTCAGCTGCGTGGTCTGGCCGTTGCCGGCCGGCGGGAACTGGGTGGCCGGGTCGGTGAAGGCGCCGAAGCCGAACACCGGCGGGGTCAGGTCGACCGCGAAGTGGCAGACGGTGCCGGACGGTCCGCGCAGCAGGCCGTCGTCGCCCTGGGCGAACCAACCGTAGTGGTGGCCGTTCTGGAGCAGCCCGACCGGCAGGTCGTACGCGGCCTCGCTGCCGGTGCCGACGAAGCCGGACCAGCCGTTGTTCACGACGTTGCCGCCGGTGGTGTTGTCCCAGATGCTGAGGTACTCGGTCAGCTGGCCCTGGTTGGGGCTGCTGACGGTCGAGCGCAGCGTGGCAGTGGTGTTGGTGACGTAGCCGTACGAGGAGACCGGGACGTCGGCGCAGGCGTCGGTGTCCGAGGTGGTGACCCGGTGCGGGGCCGGGGTGACCCGCTCGTTGGTGGGCACCCGCGGCGGGAAGTCGTACTCGCTGCTCAGCGTCGCGTCGTAGGAGTACCGCTTGAAGCCCATCCGCTGGCCGCTGCCCTCCTGGCCGAGGACGGCGAAGGCGAGCGGCACGCCGGTGTTGCGGATGCCGTCGCGCAGGGCGTTGGTGATGTTGAAGTCGACCGGGATGTCGTTGTAGCACTCGTTCAGGGTGCCGTTGCCCGGTACGTTCTTGCCGTCGATCCACTCCCGGATCTGGTGGTTGCCCCAGGACACGGAGGAGTCGAACTCCCGTGCCCGGTAGAGGTTCACCGGGTAGGTCGTGGAGCAGGAGTGGTCCGAGGATATGTACTGCTTGATCTGCAGGTTGGCGTAGTTGATGGTGGCGCCGGCGTAGCCGTTGAGGTCGAACTCGAACAGCGCCCGCTCGATGCCGTACGGGGACTCCCAGCCCTGGTAGCCCGAGCCCGGCCGGTCACGGTCGTTGGATCCGGTGCGGTCGAAGTTGCCGGTGGTGGTGTGGGCCTGCATCACCCAGGCGTGGTGCTGCTTGCCGCGGGCGTCCCGGCCCCAGGACGGGTCGACGTAGACCGGGTACGAGGTGCTGGGGCCGTCCAGCAGGTCGGGGCTCGGGGTGAGGGTGATCGCGCCCTCGGCCTTGCCGCCCTTGTCGTGGACCTTCGCCTCCGCCACCGGGATGTCGGCGACCGTGGCGAGTGCGCCCGGTCCGGCGGCCGTGCTCGGCGCGTCCGGCGCGGTGCGGGTCGCGGCGCCGGCCTCGGCGGCGGGCTGTCCGGCCGCGGGCGCTTCGGCGGCGGCCTTCGGGGCGCCCTGGGCGCGGGGCGCGGAGCCGGCGAAGGGCTCGGCGGCGGCGGACTTGGCGGCGGCCCGGGCGCCCGGCGTCCGGGCCTCCTTGGCCGACCACATCTGCGGGGTGGGGGCGGTGAAGACCGCCTCGCCGTCGGCCGAGGCGGTCAGCGCGCCCTCGGCGCTCTTGCCGAGCTCCAGGCCCTTGGTGGCGGTGGGGAAGACGAGGGTGCGCACGGCGGGGTTGGCCGCCGCGGCGGGCGTGCGCAGCACGACGACGGTGGTGTAGCCGCCCCACTTGGTCGCGTTGACCTGGAGGTCGGTGTCCGGCGCGACGTCGCGGAAGAGTGCGCCGTTGCCGGTGAGCACCGGCGCCGGGAGCGGGCCGGGGAAGGGCGAGGAGACGGCGAGCTGCTTGCCGTCCTGGGTGGTCATGGTGGCCAGCGGGCCGGTGCCGCCGCCGGAGATGACCAGGTCGCCGCCGGCGACGGCGGGGGCGACGGTGCCGTCGGCGCGCTTCACGAGGGTGTCGTCCAGGGCGGCCCAGGAGCCGTCGGTGCGCTTGGCGCGCTGGGCCTGCTGGTGCTGCTCGGAGCGCAGCTTGCCGCCGGCCGTGGCGACCACCGTGGTGTATTCGTCGGTGAGTTCGGGGACGGGGATGTCCTTGCCCTCGCGCTTGGCGCGGGCGACGGCGTCCTGGACCTTGTCCGGGGCCGGCCGGGTGGGCGGCTTGGCGGCGGTGACGCTCGGGGCCGGGGACGGGCCGCCGGCGGCGTGGGCGGCGAGCGGACTGACGGTCAGCAGTCCGGCCGCGACGGCGAAGGAGACCAGGGCGGCGGCGGGCCGTCGGGCCGGCCGGTCGGGTCTGGGTCTGGGCGTGGTGGGCATGGAACTCCCCCGTGGTTCGGCGCGCACCGCGAACGGGCGGATACGCAGAGGTCAGGCGCACTGTGGCAGCTCTGACGGACGGTCGACAAACGTTCGCCGAGCGGGCTTGTCCGGGTTTGGATGCGAAACAGATCGGATGACCCGGCAGTGATATGGGTCACTCGCCGCGGCCTGCCCAAGTGGTTGGCAGAGCCGGTCGCCGGACTGCTAGGTTCCGGCTGCTTATTTCTGATGAGCATTCAAATACCTTTTGCACCTAACGGGGTGGGAACGTGTCAAATTCGGACAGACCACAACGCGGGAGAAGGCCCTGGCGGTGGACAGCCGCGCCGGTCGTCTTCGCGGTGGCCGGCTCGCTGCTCGGCCCGGCGGCGCAGGCCGCCGCCAAGCCGGACTTCTCCAAGGTCTGGCAGCCGCCCGGCACACCGCTGCCCGGCAGCCAGTCGGTCGCCGTGACCGATGCCGCCAAGGCCGCCGCGATCGCGCCGCACTACCCGGTGCCCGAGCGCGCCGGGAAGGCGCCCGCGCCGGCCCCGGCCCAGCGCGAGGCGGCCACCGCCGACCTCGCCGGTGCCCGCCCGGAGGCGCCCGCCAAGGCCGGCCGGCTGCCGGTCTGGGTGGCGCCGAAGACCGGCGCGGCCGCGGCCGCCGACACCCCCGCAGCGGTGACCGTCGTCCAGGGCGACGCGTCGAGCGCCCGCGCGGCCGGCGTCAACGGCCTGCTCTTCACCCTCACCGCACAGCCGGCGGCCGCGGCCCCCGCCGCCTCGGCACCGCAGGAGCAGACCGCCCCGGCGCCGGTCCAGGTCGGTATGGACGTGGCCGCGCTGGACGCCGCCACCGGGGGCGAGTTCGCCTCCCGCGGCCGCCTGGTGACGCTGCCCGCGTGCGCCGCGACCACCCCCGAGGTGCCCGCCTGCCAGGTCCGCACCCCGGTGGCGAGCCACTACGACGCCGCCGCCAAGCGACTGGTCGCCGACCTCGCGCTGCCCGCCGCGCCCGCCGCCGCGCCCGCCGCTGCGGCCCCGGAGAAGACCGGTGGCGCCGTCCGGGCGGCCTTCACCACCGGTGCCCGCCCGGCCTCGGCCCCGGCCCCCGCCGCCGCTCCGCTGCTGCTGGCCGCCGAGACCGCGCCGGCCGGCGGCGGCGGCGACTACGCCGCCTCCGCACTCAACCCCTCCTCGGCCTGGGCCGCCGGCAGTGCGTCCGGCGCGCTGTCCTACAGCTACCCCATCCAGGTGCCGCCGTCGCTCGGCGGCGCGGCGCCCACGGTCGCGCTCGCGTACAACTCCTCGTCGGTGGACGGCAAGACCTCCGCCACCAACGCCCAGGCGTCCTGGGTCGGTGACGGCTGGGAGCTGAACCCCGGCTTCATCGAGCGGACCTTCAAGCCCTGCGACAAGGCGGGCATCAAGAACTCCGGCGACCAGTGCTGGGCCGGCTTCAACGCCACCCTCTCGCTCGGCTCGCACTCCGGCCAGCTGGTCCGCGACCGTAACGCCGGCTCGACCGGTGCCACCACCGACGCCGCGACCGGCGTCTGGCACCCGAAGGACGACGACGGCACCAAGGTCGAGTTCGGCTCCGGCGCCGGCAACGACGCCCGGGACGGCGCCTACGCCAAGGTGACCGACAGCTCCGGCACGGTCTACTACTTCGGGCTCAACCACCTGCCCGGCGGCGACAAGAGCGACCCCGCGTCCAACTCCGTCTCCACCGTGCCGGTCTACTCGCCCACCAGCGGCGACCCCTGCTACGACTCGGCCCAGGGCAAGGCGTCCTGGTGCCAGATGTGGCAGCGGCTCTCGCTGGACTACATCGTGGACCCGAAGGGCAACCTGACCACCTTCACCTGGTCCCCGGAGACCAACTGGTACGCCCGCGGCGGCGCCCAGAACAGCGGCAACGGCACCCGCACCGCGTACACCCGGGCCAACCTCCCGGCCTCCGTCGGGTTCGGGCAGCGTCTGGACGAGCAGGTGGCCGCCAAGGGCGCCCTGCAGCCCGCCGCCCGGATCACCTTCGCGACCGCCGAGCGCTGCCTCGACACCGCGAACTGCGACCCCGCCCAGCGCACCGTCGCCAACAAGAACAACTGGCCCGACGTGCCGGTGGACCAGGAGTGCAAGCAGGACGGCACCTGCACCCACTACGGGCCCAGCTACTTCACCACCAAGCGCCTGTCGGGCATCACCACCCAGGTGCGCGTGAACAACGCCTGGAAGGACGTCGACGCCTACGAGCTGAAGCACTCGTTCCCCGACCCGAAGGACGCCACCAGCCAGAAGGCGCTGTGGCTGGACTCGGTGAAGCGCACCGGCAGGACCGCGACGCCCGAACTCAGCTCCCCGCTGGTCAGCTTCACCCCGGTGATGCTGCCCAACCGGGTGGACGGCACCGACCTGGTGCCGGCGCCCCCGCTGATGAACCGCCCGCGCATCCAGCAGATCCACAACGAGCTCGGCGGCGTGCTCAACGTCGACTACAACCTGCCGGCCTGCTCCCGGATCAACAAGGTGATGCCGGCCGCCGAGGACGACAACAGCCTCGGCTGCTACCCCGTCCGCTGGCTGCCGCCGGGCTCGGTCGCCGACGCGACCCCGGTGCTGGACTGGTTCAACCACTACACGGTCGCCTCGCTGACGGAGAACGACACCGCCACCGACGCTCCGCAGAAGATCACCAAGTACGCCTACGAGCGGGCCGGCTGGCACCGCGACGACAGCGAGTTCACCGAGTCCAACGCCCGCACCTGGGGCGACTTCCGCGGATTCGCGGCGGTCACCGTCACGGCGGGCAGCGGCAACGACGGTCCCCGGACGCAGACCCGCACCACCTACCGGCAGGGCATGGACGGCGACGCCCGGATCGGCGGCGGCACCCGCAGCGTGCACCTGACCGACGCGCTCGGCCGGGACGTCGTCGACGTCGACTGGCTGGCCGGCCAGGTCCTGCAGACCGAGGTGTTCGACCAGGAGAACGGCAAGGTCGCCGCGCGGACCGTGAACGGCGCCTCGGGCGAGGTCGCCACCGCGACCCACCCGCGCGGCAACGGTCTGCCGGACCTCGTCGCGCGCTACACCGCGACCACCCGGACGGTCACCACCCAGGGGCTCAAGGCCGACCAGACCTGGCGCACCACCACCAAGACCACGGTGAGCGACCCGGACCACCCGAACCGCACGAGCACGGTGCTCGACCAGGCCGACGGCCTGCCCGACCTGTGCACCCGCACGTCCTACGCCACCGGGCCCGACCCGCAGCGCACCGACCTGGCCGCCGAGACGCTGACCGTCTCCGGCACCGACGCGTGCACCGCCGGCGCCGGCCCCGGCAACACCGCCTCCCGCAGCCGCGTGCTGTACGACAACCTGCCGTTCGGCCAGGCCGCGGCCGCCGCCAACCCGAGCGGCGCCCAGGAGCTGGAGCGCTACGAAGCCAACGGCAGCGCCACCTTCACCGACACGACCAGCACCACCTTCGACAAGTACGGCCGGGTCGAGTCCGTCACCGCGCTGACCGTCAAGGACGCCCAGCACCCCAACGGCGCGACCACCCGCACCAGCTACGCCGCGGCCGCCGCCGGCGAGCTGCCGTCCACGCTGACCTCCTCGGCGCCCGCGCCGGGCCTCAGCGGGGTCACCTGGGACACCGTCACCACGATCGACCCGCGCCGCGGCAACACACTCACCGTCAAGGACCCGAACAACAAGACCAGCACGCAGGTCTGGGACGCCCTCGGGCGCCTCACCGGTGTCTGGCTGGCCGGCCGCACGCCGGGGGCCAACCCGAACCCGAACCTGAGCTTCGCGTACAACCTCTCGAACACGGCCGGCTCGCCGTCCTCGGTGACGACGTTCGTGCTCAAGAAGGACCTGGCCAACCCGGTCCAGACCCGCAAGATCGACATCCTGGACGGCTTCGGCCGCACCCGGCAGAGCCAGGCGTCGCCGGAGAACCCGGCCTTCACCGGCCGGCTGATCACCGAGACGCTGTACGACTCGCAGGGCCGGGTCAAGACCGCCGACGCGGCCTGGTACAACAACGCCTCCGGTCCCACGGGCACCGTGGTGCAGGCGGCCGACTCGACCGTGCCCTCCCAGACCCGGACCAGTTACGACGGACGGGGCCGGGCCACCGTGGTGGCCTCCTGGTCGCTCGGTGTCGAGCAGAGCCGGTCCACCACGGCCTACGCCGGTGTGGACCGGGTCGACCTGGTTCCGCCCGCCGGCACCTGGCCGACCAGCGCCGTCTCCGACGCCCGTGGCCGCACCGTCGAGCGGTGGCAGTACAACACGCCGACCGCCACCGGCAACCGCGCCGACGCGGTGGTGTCCAGCTACGGCTACACGCCCGAGGGCAAGCCCGAGTCGCGCACCGACGCGGCCGGCAACCGCTGGACGTACAGCTACGACCTGCGGGACCGGCAGATCTCGGCGACCGACCCGGACACCGGCACGGTCACCCAGACCTACGACCAGGCCTCCCGGGTGGCGACCACCACCGACAACCGCGGCCGCAAGCTCGCCTTCACCTACGACCTGACCGGCCGCAAGACCGGCGAGTACGAGGGCAGCGTCGCCCCGGCCAACCAGCTCGCGGGCTGGGCCTACGACACGGTCGCCAAGGGCAAGCCGAGCTCCTCCACCCGCTACGTGGGCGGCGCCTCCGGGCAGGCCTACACGACTGCGGCGACCGGTTACGACGACGCCTACCGCGCCACCGGGATGACCATCACGATCCCGGGCAGCGAGGTCGGACAGAGCGGCACCTTCACCTACACCGCGTCGAGCACCTTCGACAAGATCACCGGCAACGTGAAGTCCCGTCTGCTGCCCGCCGTCGGCGGACTGCCGGTGGACGACCTCGCGTACTCGTACAACGACTACGGCCAGGTGTACAAGTACGCCGGCGCCACCACCTACGACACCCAGACCGAGTACGACGCCTTCGGCCGGGTGATCCGCTCCACCGTGAACCCCTGGGCCTCCCAGGTCGTCGTCACCAACGACTACGACCAGGCCACCAGCCGGCTGCGTAACCAGTTCCTGGACAAGCAGACCTCCACCTCCGGCGCGGTCCAGCAGACCGGCTACACCTACGACGACTCCGGTCGCGTCACCTCGATCAGCACCACCCCCGACAACAACCCGGCCGCCCGCGACCTGCAGTGCTTCGGCTACGACAGCCTCGGCCGGCTGACCACCGCCTGGAGCGACACCGGGCGCGTCACCGTCCCGGACCCGGCCGAGCACCAGACCCTGGACCAGGGCCGGTGTGCCAACACCAGCCCGACCAGTGGCGCCGTCGCGCCCTCGCTGACCACGGTCGGCGGCGGCAACCCCTACTGGCAGGAGTACGGCTACGACGTCACGGGCAACCGCACCCGGTTCGTCCAGCACGACATCGGAGGCGACTCCACCAAGGACGCCGTCACCACCCAGACGTTCCCGAACGCGGGGACGGTCAACACCGGAAACGGCAGCGGTGGTCCGCACGCACTGACGGGTACCGGAACCAAGGTCGGCGCGAGCACCACGGTCTCCGGCAGCGACAGGTACGACGCCGCCGGCAACACCACCTCGATCTACACCTCCAAGGCCGGCACCGCCGACCTCGCCTGGAACACCGAGGGCAAGCTCGACAGCTTCGCCCAGGCCGGCCCGATCACCGGCATCGGCGGCAAGTGCCTGGACATGCAGGGCGGCAGCTCGGCCAACGGCACCCCGGCGCAGATCTACACCTGCAACACCGGCGGCGGACAGCGCTTCGCGGTCAGCGGCGGCCTGCTCAAGGCCTTCGACAAGTGCGTGACCGCCATCGGCACCGCGGCCGGCTCGCCCGTCCAGCTCCAGCCCTGCGACGGCGGCGCCGCGCAGAAGTGGACGGCCCGCGCCGACGGCACCGTCCTCAACCAGGCGGCCGCCCGCTGCCTGGCCGTCCCCGGCGACGTCACCACCAACGGCACCGACCTGGTGCTCGGTGACTGCGCCACGACCGTGCCGGCCGGCCAGAAGTGGACCGTCCCGAACCAGGTCACCAGCTACGTCTACGACGCGGACGGCAACCAGCTGGTCCGCCGCAACCCGGGGAAGACCACCATCAGCCTGGGTGGCGACCAGGTCACCTACGACACCGTCACCAAGACCCTCACCGGCACCCGCTCCTACCCGGTGCCCGGCGGCCTCACCATGGTCCGGGTCGGCAACGGCGGCCTGACCATCCAGCTGGCCGACCACCACAACAGCGGCCTGCTGACGGTCGACGCCACCAGCCTCGCCGTCACCCGCCGGCCGATGGACCCCTTCGGCAACCCCCGCGGCACCCAGCCCGCGGCGGGCGTCTGGGCAGGTGACAAGGGGTTCATCGGAGGCACCAAGGACGACGTCACCGGTCTGACCAACCTGGGGGCACGCCAGTACCAGCCCTCCACCGGACGGTTCGTCAGCCCGGACCCGGTCCTCGTCCCCGACGACCCGCAGCAGTGGAACACCTACGGCTACTCGCACAGTGACCCGGTCAACCGCTGCGACCCGTCCGGCCTGTACGACCCGGACCTGCGCGAATGGCAGATGCAGCAGGAGCGGGCCAAGCGCGAGGCCGAGGCCACCGCGAGCGGCGAGGAGGAGCCGGACCTCGGCTCCGACCCGGAGCCCGAGGAGGAGAAGTGGTGGAAGGTCTGGACGCCGCGCCACGACACGGCCGTCCTGATGGCTACCACCTACCTCAAGGCCCGGCACCCCTACAACGACTTCGACAACGACGTCTTCATCCGTGAGGGCTCGGCCAAGGGCAACGGGAAGCCCGGCTACGCCGACATCGTGGAGTGGGGCAAGGACGAGGTCCTGATCTGGGAGGTCAAGCACGAGGGCGGTGGCGCGGAGGCCGACGGGCCGGCGCAGCTCGCCCGCTACATCGACAAGCTGCAGGAGATGCTGATCGAGGCCGGCGACACCCGGACGGTGAAGCGCGGCGGGAAGCTGGGCGCCGAACTCGGTCCGGTGCCGAACATCGGCAACCCCGCCGAGTTCATCACCGCCAAGGACGGCAAGGCCGACGGCATCATCACCTACAAGTGGACGAAGGAGGACAACCGCGGCGGCGAGCCCCAACGGGTCCCGCACCCGGTGCCCGTCCCCCAGGCCATGCCGGTTCCCAAGGAGCAGTACGGCACACGGCCCGGATGGACCTCGACGCGTCCGATCAAGAGCGGAACCCTGGGGCCCGAGGTCCCGGCCACACCCCAGGCGATGCCGCACGCCGTCGGCGGCAGCCTCGACGGGGGAGGGCTCACGTTCAACTACCCCACCATGACGCAGCAGCAGCAGACCAGCACGGCCGAGGTCGTGGTGGTCGGTATCTTGGGGTTCATCGCCTACTGCCTTACCGCCGGCACCGCCTCGCCCTGACCGGCGTGGCCGGGCGGGACTTCAAGGAGCGAAACACAGCAATGCACACCATCCGATGCGAGATCGACACCGAGTACCGCGACGCCGAGGCGTTCGCCGACCTCGCGTGGCGCTGGCTGGTCGAGGGTGCGGAACGCCTGGAGGGGGAGTCCCTCCAGGCGGTCCTCGACTCCACCGATCTGGTCGCGGAGTCGCTCACCAAGTCCGTTCCGTGCGGCCCGCCGGGAGCGCTCTGGGGCTTCTTCTCGGCGGACACCGTGAACCGCGGCAACGGTCGGATCACCCACCGCACCCGGATCCTCACCAGGAAGAACCTGCCCCTGCTGCGCAAGTGGCTGGGCGAGGACATCCTGCTGGCGGAGACCGCCCTCTACCGGCTCGACGAGCACGGCATGCCCGGCGACCCGGTGCTGCGGATGGCCGCCGCGCGCGAGGAGAAGTGCCAGGACTGGATCAGGCTCAGCGCGCTGACCCCGAAGGGGCGCTTCGGGCCGGACGGCCAGGACCGGTGGGGCGGGCTGCTGCGGGACTACTCGCAGGAACTCGACCCCTCCTACGCGCAGATCGGGTACGACCGGACGTTGGGCCGCACCGAGCACGAGGAGCGGGTCGGTCCGCCGCTGCCCCGGATGACACTGCCGCAGTCGCGGCGGCTGCTGCGCGGGTACGAGTGGCTGATGGTCGTTCCCCGGGAGATCGTCCAGCAGCTCGGCGGCGCGGAGGCCATCGGCGCCGCCGGGTTCCACCGGGTGGAGGAGCTGGCCGACGGCGCCGTGCTGCTCCAGGCGGTGCCGGAGTTCGACGGCTTCACCGGTGAGGCCGTCGAACGGCTCTGGCAGGTGGTCAGGCCCGCGCTGCGCCCGGGGACGCCCAAGCGGTTCAGCGCGGACACCGAGGCCGGTGACCCGCCGAGCCGGATCTGGTACGCCGACGCCGTCTAGAACCTGGGCGCGGTGCCCCGGGGCCACCGCGCCCCGGGGCACCGCAATGCACGAGGGCCCGCCGCGCACTGCGCGGCGGGCCCTCGTGGCTTTCGTCCTGACGTACCGGGACCTACTGGACCGGCTCCTACTGGACCGGGATGACGCCGGTCAGCCACTCGAAGACGCCCGGCACCAGGGCCTTCCACTGGTCGGTGGTGTGCGGGCCGGTGGCCTCCTGGACCTGGACGGTGGTCGGGGCCTTGGCCACGGCGGCGATCGCCTGGCCGTCCTCGAAGCCGTCGCCCTTGTTCCCGGAGACGTACAGCGAGACCTTCGGCGGCTGCTGGGCGCTCTTCAGGATGTTGACCGGGTTGTTGGCCTCGCGCAGCTTGGCGTCCTTGCCGACCAGCGAGTCCTTCTCGACCGCCGGGTCGTTGTAGCCGGACAGGGCCACGCCGGCGCGGTAGCGGTTCGGGTGGGCGAGCGAGAGCTTGGCCGCGCAGTGGGCGCCGGCCGAGTAGCCGGCGATGCCCCAGCGCTCGGGCGACGGGTCGGCGCGGAAGTTGTCCATGACCATCTGCGGCACGTCCCGGGTCAGCCAGGCGTCCGCGTTGATCTTGCCGGGGATGTCGGTGCAGCCGGCGTCCTGGTGGCCGCCGAGCAGCAGGGTGCGCGGCGAGACCAGGATGAACGGCGCCACCTTGCCCTGCTGCATCAGCGGCTTGAGCTGCTCGGAGACCTTCAGCGTGCCGTACCAGGTGGACGAGGAGCCCGGGTAGCCCGGGATCAGCTCGACGACCGGGAACTTCTTGTCCTTGAACGCCGGGTCGTTGTACTGCGGCGGGAGCCAGACCAGCACCTCGCCGTCGACGCCGGAGACCGGGCCCTTGAGGTCGGTCTTCTGCACGTCGCCCGGGACGGCCGGGTCGTTGACGCCGCGGAACTGCTGGGTGAGCTTGGGCTTCGCGGCGTCCCCGCCCGCGGTCGGCTGCGCACCGGCCGTGCCACCCGCGGCCGGGACCGGCTGCTCGGCCGGCGGGATCGAGGGCACCGCGCGGACGTGGTTGCCGGTGCCCAGCAGGTCCTCCCAGCTGCCGTAGATCAGGTTGGCGTTGTTGACCATGACGAACACCATCACCACGGCGGTGATCTGGCAGAACACGATCATGACGAGCCGGGACAGGATCCGCACCGGCTGGGGCCCGCGCACCCGACCCCAGCACAGCATCGCCACCGCGATGGAGATCGGCACGAGGATCACCGTGCAGATGAGGAATGGCGTGCCTGTCAGTTGCATCAAATTCTCGTATCCGGGTTCGCAAGCCGCTCGGGCCCCACTCGCCCGAACGCACTCCAATGGCATTGGACGGCCTCGAACGGGGATCGGTTGCCGTCCGAATCTGTGCGGAACCTGAGAGGAACATCACGTTTCCGTGATGATCCCTTTCCGGGTTCGCCCTAGTCTGCCACCCTGACAGCCCGCGCCCGGACCATGCGCCCAGCGGGCGCCCAGGATTGCCCCCGACAGGGCACGATACCGCCCGTCCGGACTCCGGTGGCGGGCGAGGCGGTGCAATCGCGCGCTCGTGGGCCAGCGAGACTATGGGGATGAGCACAACCCGCTTTCGCCCTTCCCGCCGGTTCTGGCCCGTCTGCGCCGCCCTGGCAGTGGTGGTCGCCGTGGCCGGCTGCAGCAGCACCGGCGGCAGACGCGCCGAGCAGGCCCGCGCCAAGGCAGCGGCCGCCGCCGGCGGCGCCGTCACCACCCCGCGCTGGAAGGTCGCCATGGTGACCCACGCGGGCGCCGGCGACGCCTTCTGGGACACCGTGCGCAAGGGCGCCGAGCAGGCCGCCGCCAAGGACAACATCACCTTCCTGTACTCCAACGACGCGCAGACCCAGAACCAGGTCCAGCTCGTCCAGGCCGCCATCGACCAGAAGGTCGACGGCCTGCTGGTCACCCTCGCCAAGGGCGACGCGCTCGCCGACGTGCTGGGCAAGGCCAAGGCCGCCGGCATCCCGGTGATCACCATCAACTCCGGCCAGGAGTACTCCGCGAAGTTCGGCGCGCTCACCCACATCGGCCAGGACGAGTCCACCGCCGGCCAGGCCGCCGGCGCCGAGCTGGCCGCCCGCGGCCGCAAGAGCGTCCTCTGCGTCATCCACGAGCAGGGCAACGTCGGCCAGGAGCAGCGCTGCGGCGGGGCCCGGAGCAAGGCCGGCGGCGCCTTCCAGGTTCTCTACGTCGACGGCGTCAACATGCCCGACGCGCGCGCCGCCGTCGCCGCCAAGCTCCAGGCCGACCCGGCCATCGACACCGTGCTCACCCTCTCCGGCCCGATGGCCGCCACCGGCCTGCAGGCCGTCCAGGACGCCCGCCGCCCGGTCGAGCTGGACACCTTCGACCTGGGCCAGGCGGTGGTGGCCGGGCTGAAGTCCGGCTCCGTCGGCTTCGCCGTCGACCAGCAGCCCTACCTCCAGGGGTACGAGGGCGTCGACCTGCTCTGGCTCTACCGCTCCAACCTGGACATGCTCGGCGGCGGCAAGCCGGTGCTGACCGGCCCGCAGATCCTCACCCGGAACGACGCCGACGCCCTCGCCGAGTACGTTGCGAGGGGGACGCGTTGAGCACCGACGTCCTCGTCCAGGAGCGGCCGGCCGCGGTGCGGCGGCTGCTCGCCCGGCCCGAGCTGGGCGCGCTGATCGCCGCGGTGGCGGTCTTCCTGGTCTTCGCCGCCGTCGCCGAACCGTTCCTGCGGGTCTCCTCGCTGGGCACCGTGCTGTATGCGGCGTCCACCATCGGCATCATGGCGGTGCCGGTCTCGCTGCTGATGATCGGCGGCGAGTTCGACCTCTCGGCCGGCGTGCTGGTCACCACCGCCGCGCTCACCTCGTCGATGGTCAGCTACCAGCTGACCGCGGTCACCTGGGTCGGCGTGCTGGTCTCGCTGGCCGTCACGCTGGCGATCGGCTTCTTCAACGGCTGGATGCTCGGCCGCACCAGGCTGCCGAGCTTCATCGTCACCCTGGGCACCTTCCTGATGCTCACCGGCGCCAACCTCGGCGTCACCAAGCTGGTCTCCGGCACGGTCTCGACCAAGCCGATCTCCGACATGGAGGGCTTCGCGTCCTGCCGGTGGCTGTTCGCCTCCGAGGTGACCGTCGGCGGGCTGACGATCCGGGCCACCGTCTGGTGGTGGCTCGGCCTGGTGGCGGTCGGCAGCTGGGTGCTGCTGCGCACCCGCTTCGGCAACTGGATCTTCGCGGTCGGCGGCGACGCGGCCGCGGCCCGCGCGGTCGGTGTGCCGGTCGCCCGGACCAGGACCGTGCTCTACCTCGGGGTCGGCTTCTGCGCCTGGGTGCTCGGCCAGCACCTGCTGTTCTCCTTCGGCACCGTGCAGTCCGGCGAGGGCGTCGGCAACGAGCTGATCTACATCGTGGCCGCGGTGATCGGCGGCTGCCTGATCACCGGCGGCTACGGCTCGGTGGTCGGCGCCGCACTCGGCGCGCTGATCTTCGGCATGGTCGGCAAGGGCATCGTCTACGCCCAGTGGAACCCCGACTGGTTCAAGTTCTTCCTGGGTGCGATGCTGCTGCTCGCCGCCCTGCTGAACTCCTGGGTCAAGCGCCGCGCCGAGAGGGGACCGCGATGACCGAGCTGCTCGCGCTCGACGGGGTCGGCAAGACCTACGGCACGGTCCGCGCACTGGAGGACGTCTCGCTGAGCCTGCGGGCCGGCGAGATCAGCTGCGTGCTCGGCGACAACGGCGCCGGCAAGTCCACCCTGATCAAGATCATCGCCGGGCTGCACCAGCACGACGAGGGCACCTTCACGGTCGGCGGCGAGGAGGTCCGCTTCGACTCCCCGCGCGAGGCGCTCGACCGCGGCATCGCCACCGTCTACCAGGACCTCGCGGTCGTCCCGCTGATGCCGGTCTGGCGCAACTTCTTCCTCGGCTCCGAGCAGGGCCACCGCCGCTGGGGCGGGCTGCGGCTGGACACCGACGGCATGCGCGCCACCACCCGCGAGGCGCTCGCCCGGATGGGCATCGACCTGCACGACGTCGACCGCCCGATCGGCACCCTCTCCGGCGGCCAGCGCCAGTGCGTGGCGATCGCCCGCGCCGTGCACTTCGGCGCCAAGGTGCTCATCCTGGACGAGCCGACCGCCGCGCTCGGCGTCAAGCAGTCGGGTGTGGTGCTCAAGTACGTCACCGCCGCCCGTGACGCCGGCCTCGGGGTGGTGCTGATCACCCACAACCCGCACCACGCGTACCTGGTCGGTGACCACTTCACCCTGCTCAAGCGGGGCCGGACGGCCGGCAGCCACCCCCGGGCGGAGATCGGCCTGGAGCAGCTCACCACCGAGATGGCCGGGGGCTCCGACCTCGCCGAGCTCTCGCACGAGCTGGGCCGACCCACCGACCCCGCCCCCGAACCCCGTGAGGAGCGTCCGCAGCCGTGACCAGCCCCAACGCCGGCACCCGGCCGCCGGTCCTGCCCAACCTGCTCGGCCTCGGCCCGCGGGCCGAGCGCCGCCGGCGAGCCCTCCCCGCCGGCGTCCTGCGGCTGCCCACCATCGGCGTCGACATCGGCGGCACCAAGGTGGTCGCCGGCGTGGTGGACGGCGAGGGCAAGGTGCTGGAGAAGGTGCGCACCGACACCCCCGACAAGAGCAAGAGCCCCAAGGTGGTCGAGGACGTCATCGTCGAGCTGGTGCTCGAACTCGCCGACCGGCACGACGTCCACGCGGTGGGCGTCGGCGCGGCCGGCTGGGTCGACGCGGACCGCTCGACGGTGCTGTTCGCCCCGCACCTGAACTGGCGCGGCGAGCCGCTGCGCGAGGCGCTCAGCGAGCGGCTGCGCTTCCCGGTGATCGTCGAGAACGACGCCAACGCGGCCGCCTGGGCCGAGTGGCGGTTCGGCGCCGGGCGCGGCGAGGACCACATGGTGATGCTCACCCTGGGGACCGGGATCGGCGGCGCCGTGGTCCGCGACGGCTACGTCGACCGGGGCAAGTACGGGCTGGCGGGGGAGTTCGGGCACATGCAGGTGGTGCCCGGCGGCCACCGCTGCCCGTGCGGCAACCGCGGCTGCTGGGAGCAGTACTCCTCCGGGAACGCCCTGGTGCGGGACGCCCGGGAGCTGGTCGCCGAGGAGTCGCCGGTGGTCCAGCCGCTGCTGGCCCGGGCCGGCGGCACCGCCGAGGGCATCACCGGCCCGCTGGTCACCGAGGCCGCCCGGGCCGGCGACCCGACCGCCACCGAGCTGCTGTACGAGGTGGGCACCTGGCTCGGCGTCGGCATCGCCAACCTGGCGGCCGCACTCGACCCGGGCCGCTTCGTGATCGGCGGTGGCGTCTCCGAGGCCGGTGACCTCCTGCTCGCCCCGGCCCGGGACACCTTCCGCCGGACCCTGACCGGCCGCGGCTTCCGCCCGGAGTCCACCATCGTGCACGCCGCGCTCGGCAACGAGGCCGGCCTGGTCGGCGCCGCCGACCTGGCTCGCCAGGTGGCCCGCCGCTTCCGCACCATCAAGCGCCGCCGGGTGGAGCGCAGCGTGCCGTAGGGCCGGTCTGCACGGCTTGGCCCGTGGGGGCGCCCGCCCGGTGGCGGGCGCCCCTTTGCTGCTCCGGCGTGCGCCGGGACCCGGGCGGAGCGTCAACTGCGCGGTGGTACCGGTGCGGCCCTGTTGTCCGGGCCATGCCTCCTGTGAAACAACGGAGTTGACGCCGACTCGGGAGGCCCTTCGGATGAGAGCTCTGGCCCGCATCACCCCGCCGATCCTGCTCGCCACCGCCCTGGTCTGCTCCGCCGCGGGGCCGGCCGGAGCGGCGGAACCACCGCCCAAGGTGCCCGAGGCGGTGGGCTGGGGCGGTGCGGTGGCCAGCGTGGACGCCGACGCCACGGCGGCCGGGATCGAGGTGCTGCGCAAGGGCGGGAACGCGGTGGACGCCGCCGTCGCCGTCGCCGCCGCCCTCGGGGTCACCGAGCCGTACTCGGCCGGGATCGGCGGCGGCGGGTACTTCGTCTACTACGACCACGCCACCGGCCGGGTCTCCACCATCGACGGCCGGGAGACCGCCTCCCGGACGGCCGACACCTCGCTCTTCCTGGAGGACGGCAAGCCGCTGCCCTTCGCCGACGCCGTCACCAGCGGCCTCTCCGTCGGCGTGCCCGGCGCCCCGGCCACCTGGGAGACGGCCGTCGGGCTCTGGGGCAGGCGCTCCTTCGCCGACGCGCTGAAGCCCGCCGAGCGGATCGCCGAGCAGGGCTTCACCGTCGACCGGACGTTCCAGGACCAGACCGCGCTGAACCAGGCCCGGTTCAAGGACTTCCCGGACACGGCGAAGCTCTTCCTCCCCGGCGGCGCGCTGCCCGCCGTCGGCTCCACCTTCCGCAACCCGGACCTCGCCGCCACCTACCGGCAGCTCGGCCGCGAGGGCACCGACGCGCTCTACCGGGGCGACCTCGCCGCCGACATCGTCAAGACCGTCCAGCACCCCCCGGTGGACCCGGCCTCCGGCCGCAACGCCCGCCCCGGCAAGGTGGACGCCGCCGACCTGGCCGCCTACCGGGTCCGCCGGCAGCAGCCCACCCACGTCGCCTACCGCGACTACGACCTCTACTCGATCGCCCCGTCCAGCTCCGGCGGCACCACCGTCGGCGAGGCGCTCGGCATCCTGGAGGACGGCGAGGTCGGGCGGTACGACGGCACGCAGTACTACCACCACTTCCTGGACGCCAGCCGGATCGCCTTCGCCGACCGCAACCGCTGGGTCGGCGACCCGGCCTTCAACGACGTCCCCGTGCGGGAGCTGCTCTCCGAGCGCTACGCCGCCTCCCGGGCCTGCCTGATCAGCCCCGACCGTGCCCTCACCAGCCCGCTCGCCCCCGGTGACCCGCGCCACCCCGCCCGCTGCGCCGACACCGGCGTGGCGCCCGCCGCCGAGCCGTACGAGGGGCTGAGCACCAGCCACCTCACCGTCGCCGACCGCTGGGGCAACGTCGTCTCCTACACGCTCACCCTGGAGCAGACCGGCGGCAGCGGCATCACCGTCCCCGGCCGCGGGTTCCTGCTCAACAACGAGCTCACCGACTTCAACTTCACCCCGCTCACCCCCGGGGTGCCCGACCCCAACCTGCCCGGCCCCGGCAAGCGCCCGCGCTCCTCGCTCTCGCCGACCATCGTGCTGCGCGACGGCGAGCCGCTGCTCGCGACCGGCTCGCCCGGCGGCGCGACCATCATCACCACCACGCTCCAGGTGCTGCTCGGCCGCCTCGACCGCGGCCTCAGCCTGGAGCAGGCGATCGCCGCGCCGCGCGCCAGCCAGCGCAACACGGCCGCCACCCAGGCCGAGCCGGACTTCCTCGCACTGCCCGAGCGCGCCCGGCTGGAGGCGCTCGGCCACGTGTTCGCGAGCACGCCCGAGATCGGGGCGGCCACCGGCGTCGAACGGCTGCCGGACGGCCGCTGGGTGGCCGCCGCCGAACCGGTGCGGCGCGGCGGCGGTTCGGCCGCGGTGGTGCGGCCCGCCCCCTGACGCCGGCCGGGTCTGTCGGTGCCGTTCGGTAGATTCGGGGTGGGCGTCCGCTCGGGCGCCCGCCCCTCGTCCGTACCGCCACCGGGAAGGCCGCAAGCCGTGACCGTCCGCATCGCCACCTGGAACATCAACTCCGTCACCGCGCGGCTGCCCAAGCTCCTGGAATGGCTGGAGAGCGCCAAGCCGGACGTGCTCTGCCTCCAGGAGCTCAAGTGCGCCAGTGACGCCTTCCCGTACGAGGAGGTGCGCGAACTGGGCTACGAGACGGCGGCCCACGGCACCGGCCGCTGGAACGGCGTCGCCATCGTCTCCCGGCTCGGCCTCGACGACGTCGTGCGCGACCTCCCCGGCCAGCCCGGCTACCTGGCCGACGGCGCCCTGCTGCCCGACGTCGAGCCGCGCGCCATCGCCGCCACCTGCGGCCCGGTCCGGGTCTGGTCGGTCTACGTGCCGAACGGCCGCGAGGTCGACCACGCCCACTACCACTACAAGCTGGAGTGGCTGGAGGCGCTGCGGGTGGCGGCGGCCGAGGACGCGGCCGGCCCGCGCCCGTTCGCCGTCCTGGGCGACTTCAACATCGCCCCCACCGACGAGGACGTCTTCGACGTCGCCGCCTTCGAGGGCCTCACCCACGTCACCCCCGCCGAGCGCGAGGCGCTGGCCGCCCTCGCCGGGGCCGGCCTCCAGGACGTCGTGCCCCGCCCGCTCAAGTACGACCGCCCCTACACCTACTGGGACTACCGCCAGCTGGCCTTCCCGAAGAACCGGGGCATGCGGATCGACCTCACCTACGGCAACAAGCCCTTCGCCGACGCGGTCACCGACAGCTACGTCGACCGCGAGGCGCGCAAGGGCAAGGGCACCTCCGACCACGCCCCGGTCGTGGTCGACCTCGACCTCTGACCCGGACCGGATCACTCCGTGTGACGGCGACCTGTGACGGCGAGTCCCCCGAACGGTCCAGAGCGGTGGCCGGACGGGGGGCGGGTGCCTACCGTCGGTGAATGACTGGGTGTAGTTGTTCGATCACGTGGACATTGGAGTCCCCGGCTGCGCCCGAGAATCCCGGAGGTTCCGGCATGCGCCCCACGCGTACGGCCGCCGCCGCCCTGATCGGCGCGGCGGTGCTGACCGGCCTGACGGCTCCCACCGCGCAGGCCAAGGACGGCGCCGCCACGGTCAGCCCGTCCCAGGCCGCACCGGGTCAGACCGTGACGGTCACGGTCTCCTGCGAGAAGTCCGACAAGCCCAGCGCCAAGACCATCACCGCCCACTCCTCGGCGTTCGAGGGCGGCCCGGCCACCCTCACGCTCGGCTCGGACGGCAAGCACACCGGCTCCGCCCGGCTGGCGGGCAAGAACAGCGGTGACAACAAGGTCGACGGCACCTGCCCGGACGGCGCCGTCTTCTCGACCAGCGTGACCGTCACCACCGTGGCCGCCTCCTCGCCCGCGGAGAGCCTCGGGTCGTGGAGCCAGGCGGCGGGGGAGTGGGCCGGCTCGCTCGGCCAGTCCGGCGCCGGCAGCCAGCAGGTGGCCCCGCACGGTGCCGTGAAGACCGGGCTCGGCGGCTCGGTCGCGGCCAATCCGGCGGAGCTGGCCGGCGGCGCGGCGCTGGTCGCCGGTGGCATCGGCGGGTTCTGGCTGCTGCGGCGGCGGACCGGCGCCGGCTCGGCCTGAAGGGCCTCCGGCACGGCGGGTCAGACCGTGGCGGGCCGGGCGGTCGGCCGGAGGACGGGCCGCGTGGCGCCGGGCTCGGCGGTGGGCGCCTCCTCGCCCCGCAGGGTGCCGCTCGCCAGCAGGTACTGGGCCAGGACGTACGTCGCCATGATCCAGAACTGGTGGCCCGGCAGCTCCTGCCACTTCGCCAGCTTGGTCGCGATCAGCGTGTCCGAGAGCAGGAAGAGCGCCCCGCCCAGGCCGGTCCGCCAGCCGAGGCCCGCCGAGGTGACGGCGGTCGAGGCGAGCAGCAGGCTGTACCCCGCCACCGGGATCTGCAGGTCGCCGAGGTCCGGCCAGAGCCGGCCGATCATCGTCGCCCAGGCCGTCGCGTAGGCGGCGGCCACCAGCAGCGCCCGCCGCCGGTCGGTCAGCGCCCCGCGCCGGACGAACATCGTCACGTAGCAGACGTGCGCCGCCGCGAACGAGCCCATGCCGGCCAGGAAGGCGGTGTCGTTGCCGAGCTGCAGCAGTACGTCGCCGCCGGTGCTGAACAGCAGCGCCGGCGCCAGCAGCTTCGGGGCCTCCCGGCCGGCCTCGGTGGCGGCCGTGACGCTGTGTGCGGCGAGCAGGGGCATCAGGGCCGGCTTGGTGGCGTGCCGGAGCACCGGGGTCTCGGTGAGGATCGCGCCCAGGTGGGCTGCGGAGGTGGCGGCGAAGCCGGCGAGCAGCCCGGTGGCGGAGCGCAGGCGCCCGCCGAGAACGGCGCGGGTGGTCGTACGGATGCTCATGCGGCGGTGTCCTCCGGGTGGGTGGATGGGGCGGTGCGCGGGCACGGCGGGCCCGTTCGGCCGGACAACCCTAGGGCCTGTCCGGCCGGCCGGGCCCGCCGCTGGAAGACATTGTTACCGGTGCGTAGGCCCGGTGCCGACCGGGCGGTGACGCGGCGGCGGATCCGCCCGGCGGCGGGGAGGCGCCGGGGGAGGCGCGGGGAGGCGGCGGTGGGCCGCCGGTACCGGCGGAGCGGGGCAGGTCAATTCGCCGGGAGGAGCAGTTGCTGCCACCGGGGGCGGCGCCCACCGTCTAGTCTGGTCCACGACATGGAGCAGCAGGAGTACGCGGCCGGCGCCACGCAGGTGGCCGGCGGCACGTCGGACGGGCGCACGGGCGGGGCGGGGCGGAGCACCACCGACGCCGTCGCCGCCGTACGCGGAGCCGGGCCTGACGCTCCGCAGGGGTCCGCGCCGGCCGACTCCGCCGACGGGCTCTCGCCCGACCCCGGGCTGCTCCGGCTCGCCCAGTGGTTCGCCGAGGCCGATCCCGGCACCGCCGACGACCTCTGCGCCGCCTCCTTCGGCCTCTACCCCGCCCGGCACTTCGGCGCCCCCGCCGAGGCGGCCCCCGCGCCGGCCGTTCCCGCGCAGGCCACCGCCGGCGCCGGGACCGCGGTGGACGTCAGCTGGTGGCACGGCCCCACCGCGCACGCGGCCGCCGCGCTGCGCGCCCGCGAGACCCGCCCGGCCCGCGGTCCGCGCCGGGCCCGGCGGGACGCCGACACCCTGCCCGTCGTCCGCTCGGGAGCCAAGCCCGGCAGCCCCGGGCGGCACCGCAAGCCCGAGCGGTCCCGCGGCGCCGCGGCCGTGGCGCCGGGGCCGGCCGGCGCGACCGCGGGGGCCGGCCCGCAGGACCGCTCCGCCGCCGCGGCCGAGCAGCGGATCGCCGCCCGGCTGCTGCTCGCCCACCCGCTGGTCACCGCCTCCGGCCCGCACGCCGACGGCTTCCCGCTGATCCGTCGTCACCGCGACTGGCTCGCCGAGCGCTTCGACACCCTGCTCGGCTACCGCCTCGTGGTAGGTCCCTGGCACGCCCGCCTCTGCAAGGCCGGGCTCGGCCCCGGCGCCACCCGCCGGCTCGAACACCCGGCCACCGGTGCCCCGTTCACCCCCGGCGGCTACGCCCAGCTCGCCCTCGTCCTGGCCCTGCTGGTCGACGCCCCCGAGCAACTGCCGTTGGGCCGGCTGCGGGCGGCGATGCACGCCGCGCCCGGACCGGTCCCCGCCGCCGCCCCCGGCGACCTCACCATGGCCCTGGCCGCGCTCGCCGACTGGCAGGTGCTCACCGGCGTGCCCGCCGACCCGGCCGACGAGGACGCCGTCCTGACGGTCGACCGGGAGCTGGCCCGTGCCGTCCCCGCCGGGCCGCCCGCGCTGGCCGCCGACGCCGCCGACCTGATCCGCCGCGCCGCGGAGGCCGAACCCGGCACCGCCGTCCGCCGCCGCCTCGCCGAGACCCCGGCCGTCCTCGTCGCCGACCTGTCCGAGGATCAGCGCGCCTGGCTCCGCGAGCACCGCCACAGCGGTCCGGCGGCCCTCGCCGAGTTCCTGGGCCTGGAGGCCGAGTCGCGGGCCGAGGGCGTCGCCCTGCTCGACCCCGCGGAGGAGCTCACCGACCTCGTGCTGCCCGGTCCCGGCACCCTGGCGCAGGCCGCGCTGCTGCTGGTCGAGCGCCTGGTCGAGGAGGTCCGCCCGCTGCCCGGCGAGGACGCCGAGGACGCCGAGGCCACCGGCGGCGAGCCGGCGGTGCCGGTCGTCCCGGTTCCCGACGCGCTGATAGACGGCGTGCTCGGCGACATCGCCGACGAGTACGGCCTCCCGGCCGGCTGGCGGCGGGACTACCTCGCCGACCGCACGGCCCTGCGGCGGGACGCACTCGACCTGCTGCACCGGATGGGCCTGATCACCCCCACCCCCCGCGGCACCCGCCCGCCGGGCTGGCTGCTCCGCGCCCCCGCCGCCCGCTACGCCCCCGCGGCCGACCTCCTGCCGGCCCCGGGCACCGGCCGCCACTCCCGCCGCGACCCGGCGGTCACCGTCCCGTCCCCCACCGGCGAACGCGCCAGGCAAGCGGGAGTTTGACCACGGGACCTAGATCGGCTGGACGACCAGGCGGTTGCCGCAGAGCCGTTCCATGTCATCCACGTCGGACGTGAAGACGGTGACGTCCCCGGGCTGTCGGAGCGCGACGGCTGCGAGTACGGCATCGATGGCGTACTTGTGTCCGTGCAGGCCGGCCTCGGCGAGCAAATGGATTGCCTGGTCGGAGACGTCCTGGGTGATGGGGACCACGACGATCCGGGACAGTATCCACTTCCAGGCGGCCTGGTTGACGCGAGCGTGGTGTGCCTCGACGAGCGTCATCGTGGTCGTGACGACCGGGATGCCGTGGCGCTGTGCGTACTGCAACTGCGCGCCCATCGCGCGGTTCCCGAGCGCGGCCTGTGACAGGCCCTCGGAGTCCAGCACGTAGACGGAGGTGCTGGTCAACTCGCCCGACGCTCCTCTTCGACGAGGCGGGCCCGGCGAGCAGCGTGCCGGGCGACCAGAGCGCGGTGGGCGGCCTCGGCCTGGGCCTGCTCCTCGTCGGTGACGGGCCCGTACTCGGCCTCCCACCAGTCCACCAGTTCGCCCAGGCGATCGCGCTCGGCCTGGCGCTCTATCGCCTGGGTGACGTAGCGACTGAACTCGCCGGGGCCGACCTTGGCGCGGATCTCCTCGGCCAGCTCCTCGGGCAGCGTCACGGTGTACTTCTTGGTCGTGGCCATACCGGCGACCCTACCACGCGTCGATGTGGCCCAGGTCACATCACTTGCTCGCCGTGGTCGTCGCCGCGGTGTCGTGCCGGACGGTCTCGACGGTGGCGCCGACACCGAGGGTGCCCAGGGCGACGGAGGCGAGCACGGCGGCGCAGGCGAGGAAGCGGCGGTGCCGCTGGGGGAGCGGGAAGCGCGGATCCTGGGAGGTCGCCGGAGGGTGGGCGTTCATGTCACAGAGCGTTCCAGGGCGGCGTTAACGATCGCTACGCGTGGGTGAAGTCCGGATGGGAGGTGGGCGTCGGCTTGTCGGATATGCCCCACCCGGCCGGACGGCGCCGTCGTGGCGCACTCGCCGGGCGTCGGCCGGGCCGGAAAATGGACGTATGTCGTACTCCGTCCGGCGCCCGGCCGGCGGCGGGGGAGAGCGCGCCGACGAGGCCGCGACCTCCCCCGCGGCCGGGATCGTCAAGCCGCTGCCCGCCGAGTGGTTCGTCCCGCACGGCAGCAATGCCGAGATGCGGTGGGACGCGCTGCGCGGCACCGACGGCCGCAGCACGGTCGGCCGGCACGTCCCGGTGGAGCGGTTCTTCGTCCGCAACCACACCTCCACCCCGCTGATCGACCCGGCCTCCTGGCGCCTGCGGCTGTTCGGCAGCGGGCTGCGCGGCACGCCCACCGCCGAGCAGGCGGTCGAGTTCGGCCTGGACGACCTGCGGGAGCTGCCCGCCACCCGGATCAGCGCGCTGATCGAGTGCGCCGGCAACGGCCGCGGCTTCTTCGCCGGCCAGCAGCACCAGGCCGTGCCCGGCACCCCGTGGGCGCTCGGCGGGGTCGGCTCCGCCGAGTGGCGCGGCGTGCGGCTGGCCGAGGTGCTGCGCCTGGCCGGCCTGACCCCGGAGGCGGTGGACGTCCTGCCGAGCGGCCTGGACCCGGAGTACACCGCTGGCGGCGTCGACTTCGGCCGGGTGCGCCGCCCGCTGCCGGTGGCCAAGGCGCTGGACGACGTCCTGCTCGCCCACGAGATGAACGGCGAGCCGCTGACGCCCGACCACGGCGCCCCGGTGCGGCTGGTGGTGCCGGGCTGGGTCGGGATCGCCTCGATCAAGTGGGTCGGCACGATCGAGGTGGCCGACCGGCCGCTCCACTCGCCCTGGAACACCCACTTCTACCGGCTCTTCGGCCCCGGCCACCCGGCCGGCGGCAGCGCGCCGATCACCGGCCAGGTGGTCAAGAGCGCCTTCGAGCTGGCCCGCGACGCGGTGCTGGACGCAGGCCGTACGCACCGGCTGCACGGGCGGTCCTGGTCGGGCGCCGCGCCGGTGCGCCGGGTGGAGGTGAGCACCGACGGCGGCCGCCGGTGGTACGGCGCCGAGCTGCGGGACGAGCCGCGCCGCGACGAGTGGACGCGCTGGAGCTTCGACTGGCGCCCGGAGCGGCCCGGCCGGTACGAGCTGCGGGCCCGCGCGACCGACCGGCTGGGCAGCACCCAGCCCGAGGTGGCGGCGTTCAACCGGGAGGGCTACCTGTTCGACGCCGTCGTGGTCCACCCGGTGACGGCCGTCTGAGCCCGGGGCGCGAGCCGGCGGCCGGCTCGCGCCCCGGACCGGCTCACACGGTCGGCCGGACCTCGGACCGGAGGTCCGCCCGCACCTCCGCCAGGCCCTCGTAGGGAGCCGGGAACGGTGTCTCGTACGGGGTCAGCACCAGCCGCACCACGTCCTCCAGCCGCCGCCGGGCGTCGCCGAGCGTGGTGCGGCCGGTCACCCAGGCCGTCAGCTCGCCCTGCCAGGCGTGGCCGACGATGTGCCGCACCAGGTCGCTCGCGGCGGCCGGCACCTCGGCCATCACCGCCTGCAGCGCGGCGCTGTCGGCCCGGGCCATGCCCTGCAGGGCCTCGCTGGCGAACGGGTCGGTGGAGGCGGCGACGGCCACCCTGAGTCTGGCGAGCTCGGGCTGGCGCTGGTAGGCGCGCATCCCGCCGCGGACGAAGCGCACCACCCGGTCGGTGGCGCCCAGTCCGGCCCGCGGCCCGCGCAGCTCCGCCACCAGGTCGGCCAGGAGCAGCCGGTGCCACTCGGCGATCGCCGCCGCCAGCAGGTGGTCCTTGGAGGAGAAGTAGCGGTACGCCGTCCCGAGGGCGACTCCCGAGCGCTCGCAGACCTGCTTCATCTGCAGCCGCTCGACGCCGATCTCGTTCACCAGGGCGAGTGCGGCCGCGATCAGGGATTCGCGGCGTTCCAGCTGACGCGGAGACATCGCCTCCACCGGTCGTGGTGACAGGTCAACCTTGGTCACCCGCACCATGATACGGCCCGGGGCCGCTCAGGAGTATGACGCCGACCGGCCGCCCCGCGTTCGCCCGCCGTCCCCCTTCCGGTGGGGGGACGGCTCGGCGACTGTCCCTCAGGTGCCGCCGGACCGTTCCCGGGGCGGTCGGGCCCGGCCGACCGGCCGCCGCCGGCCGCCGGTCAGCGCGGCCGGGCGCCGCGGTCGCGGATCAGCGCCTCCTGGACGGCGGAGGCGACCAGCCGCCCCTCCCGGTCGTAGAACTCGCCGAGCGACAGCCCCCGGCCGTCCGAGGAGGAGGGGCTGCGCTGGGCGAACAGCAGCCACTCGTCGGCCCGGAACGGGCGGTGGAACCACATCGCGTGGTCCAGCGAGGCCATCATCAGCCGCGGCGGCTCCCGTCGCTGGAAGAAGTTCGGCTGGACGTGCAGCCCGGCGGTCGAGGCCAGGGTGAGGTCCGACAGGTAGGTGAGCGCGCAGACGTGCAGCAGCGGGTCGTCGTCGTCCAGCGGCGAGCCGGTGCGCAGCCAGACGTACTGCTGCGGCATGCCCGGGACGGCCGGCGGCAGCCCGGGGGCGTCCGCCGGGACGAACCGCAGCTCCAGCGAGCCGAAGCCGCCCGAGCGGGCCAGCTCGGCGCGGGCCGCCTCGTCCCAGAGCGAGAACGCGTCCGGGAGCTCCTCGGGGCCGGGGACCGGCGGCACCTCCCGGTGCCGGTCGGCGGCCGCCTCGGGCCGCTTGAACGAGGCGGAGAGGGTGAAGATCGCCGCGTCGCCCTGCACCGCCGTGACCCGCCGGGTGGCGTACGACATGCCCTGGCGGACCCGGTCGACCTCGTAGCGGATCGGGCGGGTCGGATCGCCGGGGAGCAGGAAGTAGCCGTGCAGCGAGTGCACCGGGCGGTCCGGCTCGACGGTGCGCCCGGCGGCCGTCAGCGCCTGCGCGGCGACCTGGCCGCCGAAGGCGCGCATCGGGGCGCCGGCGTGGCACTGGCCCCGGAACGTGTTCTCGTCCAGCCGCTCGATCCGCAGCAGCTCGGCGAACGGGCCGATGGTGTCGGTGGCCCGTCTCTCCTGTTCAGTCACGTCGGTCACAGGCCCATAGTGGCAGAAGCCAACGGTCCGACGGTGTGACCTGGGTAACCATTCCGGGCGAACATCAGGCATAGAACCTGTTCCAGTCCCGGCCGTGGCCGACGGGTTGTCAGTGGCCGCGCCTAGCGTGCTCCGCATGTCGCAAGCCGCACACGCGTACGCCTATCTGCGCCCGTCCGCCGTCCTCTCCGACGCCGCCGGACCGCGCCTCGCCCTGGAGACCTCCGGCGGCGCCACCCCGCTCGGGGCGGTCGCCAATCCGCGCTTCTTCGCGGGCTTCCTGGCCGACCCGGCCCCGGCCGCCGCCGCCCTGCTCGCGGTCGCCGACGTCGCCGCCGCCCGCTACTACCAGCCGCAGCTGCGCGCCTCGCTCGACCCGGTGGTCACCGCCAACGGCGACCGGCTGCGGTTCGAGTCCTTCTCCGGCTGCTGCGGCGTCTACGCCCGCCTCGACGTCCTCCAGGCCGGGCTGGACGGTGACGAGATCGGCCACGGCACCACCAACGTCGACGTCAACAACCCGCTGCGGGAGGCGCTCACCCGGATCGGCCCGGCCGAGCCGCTGCACCTCGCCGTCGGGCCGGACGCGCTGGAGGTCACCACCTTCGACGGCCCGGTCGTCGAGAAGAAGGTGCCGCTGCCCGAGCGCTGGCTGCGCGGCTTCGCCGAGACCCAGGTGACGGCCGCCGGGTTCGACCTGCGCGCCGAGCTGCCCGCCGCCGAGGCGGTCCGCTTCCTGCGCTCGCTGCCGCGCGGCGGCGGCCGGGCCGGCGCCCGCACCGCCCTGTGGGTCGTCCCGGCCGGCCGGACGCTGCGCCCGACCACCCGGCCGGTGCCCGGCGCGGTCTGCCTGCCCGGCCCGGACCGGCTCGCGGCGCTGCAGCGGGTGCTGCGGCACGCGCTGGCGCTGCGGGTCTACGGCCCGGCGGTGCCCGGTGACGGCCCGACGGCCTCGGCCTGGGAGGTGGTGCTGCCCGGCATGCGGCTGACGCTCACGCTGTCGCCGGACGCCTCGCGCGGCTTCTCCGGCGAGGGCGGCGTGCTCGGCGCCCTGGCCGCCGCGACGGCCGAGCAGGACGCCGACCTGGTCGCCGTCCTGCTGGCCTGGGAGCCGCGGATCGAGGTGGCCGAGCTGGCCGAGCAGTCCGGGCTCACCCCCGCCCGGGTCCGGGCCGCGCTGACCAGGCTCGGCACCGCCGGGCAGATCGGCTACGACACGGCCGAGGCCGCCTACTTCCACCGGCAGCTGCCGTACGAGGCGGGCCGGGCGGAGGCCCGGAACCCGCGGCTGCGGGCGGCGCACGCGCTGGTGGCGGCGGGCGCGGTGCGGCTGGAAGGCGACGGCTCGCTCGCGACCGTCACCGTGGACGACCACATCCAGCGGGTGCGGACGGACGGGGCGGGCCGGATCAGCTGCACCTGCCTCTGGTGGGCGAAGTACCGGGGCGGGCGCGGGCCGTGCAAGCACGCCCTGGCGGTCGGGATGGTCCGGGAGCGCAACGCCCCGGGTGGTGCGGCGGTCGCCGCGGGTGCCATGGGCGGTTCGACCGCCCCGAACGGGAAGGAGCCGGTCGCGTGAACGGCGTCGAGGAGCTGTTGACGGCGGTTCGGGAGGGGCGGACGCCCCAGGTGCCGGCCCTGGTGGCGGCGCTCGGGCCGGCCGAGCGCCGGGCCTGCCTGCCGGCCCTGAAGGAGTTGCGCAAGGAGGTCCGCGGCCAGTGGTCCGAGGAGGCGAGTGCGCGCAGCGGGGCGCTGCTGGTGGCCGGGGCCGGCTGCCACGCCGGCCCGGCCGGCGCCGCCACCTGGATCAACGGGCGGGACTTCGCCGAGCACTTCGGGGCCCGGCACCCCGCGCTCACCGAGGTCGTCCGGGCGCAGCCGGTCGAGTGGCAGGTCGAGGTGGCCACCCGGCTGGCGGCCCGGCGCGGCTCGCGCTGGGGCTGGGACCTCTACCCGCTGATCGAGGAGGTGGTCCGCCGGACCGGCTGCCCGGTGCCCGCGACCGACGCCTTCACCGCGGAGTGGCTCGACCGGCTCGGCAGCACGTCCGGGCGCAGCGGCCGGCCCCGGACGCTGCAGGAGCTGATGGCGGAGGACGCCTTCACCCCGGTCCTGCTGCCCCGGGTGTTCGAGCTGGAGGACGTCGGCTGGCAGCTGGAGGCCCGGTACACCGACCGGCCCGGGGACGCCTTCCCGGCGGCCGTCGCGATGCTGGCGACGAGCGGCACGGTGGACCGCGCCGAGCTGCTCGACCGCTGCCTGGCCCGGCTGGTACGCGGCGGCAAGCCCGCCGACCAGCGCGCCTTCCTCGCCGTCCTGACGGCGCTGGCCCCGGACGACGCCGAGTACCGGGGGCACGCGCGCAGCCTGGTCGCCATGCTGGACGGCCTCCCGGCGGTGGCCGGCCACGCCCAGCAGGTGCTGGCCGGCCTGGACGAGCGCGGCCTGGTCGAGCCGGAGCTGCTGGCCGAGGCCTCGGCCGTGGTGCTGTTCCGGACCGAGAAGAAGCTCGTCCGGGCCCAGCTGGGCTGGCTGGACAGGGCCGCGAAGCGCGCGCCGGAGCGGGCCGGCCCCGTGGTACTGGCCGCGGCCGAGGCCTTCGCCCACCCGGACACCGACCTCCAGGAGCGGGCGCTGAACGTCGTCGCCCGGCATCTGGCGAAGGCCGGCGAGGCCGTCCTGCCCGAGCTGCGGTTCGCCGCCGAGGGGCTCAACCCGGCCCACCACGCGCGGGCCGGCGGACTGCTCGGCGCACCGGTCGGCGACGACGGCGACCCGGACGCCGGGTGGAGCGAACTGCTCCCGCCGGCGCCGGCGCCGGTGCCGCGGCCGCTGGGCGCGCCGATCGCCACGCCGGCCGAGGTCGCCGAGGAGCTGTCGGCGCTGCTGGCGGGCGTCGCGCCGGGCGTCGCCGACTTCGAGCGCACCCTGGACGGCCTGGTCCGGCACGCCCACCTGGACCACGCGGCGCTCGCCGGGGCGCTGGAGCCGGTGCTGCGGGTGCACGTCTGGGACGACGTCGCGCGCTGGCGGGACTGCGGCCCGCAGGACGTCCTGTACGTCGCCGCCGCGATCGCCGGGAAGGTCGACCCGCACCGGCGGGGCGTGGTCTTCCGCGACAAGGGCCGGGACGTGCTGCGCGGCCCGCACAACACGCCGTACGCGAACGTACTGGCCGCGCGGCTCACGGAGGCCGCCGAGCAGGTCACCGCCGACCGGCCGCCGCTGCTGCTCGCCACGCCCACCGACGCCACCGGGGCCATCGCGCCGGCCGAGCTGGTGGAGCGGATCGCGGTGTACGAGGCGGCCGGCGCCCGGCCCGGGACGGCGGACCTGCACGCGGCCCTGCTGCGGCTCGCCCCGACCGCCGACCCGGCGGTGCTCGCCGACGCCGGCCGGCTGGCCTCGCCGGCCGGGCGGTGGGTGGCGCAGTGGCTGCGCGACGGCGGGCTGCCGTCGCTGCCCTCGGACCGGGTGGTCTTCGCTCCGGGCCCCGGGGCGGGCGGCGGCCGGCTGCACGGCCCGCACTACTGGGAGCGCTCGTGGGAGGACATCGACCGGGTGCTCGTCGCCCAGCCCGGTGTCGGGGCGGGGCCGCAGGGGCCGGCCGGCGAACGCCTGGGCGGGGACTTCCGGGCCCTGCTGGAGGCCACCGAGCCCAGCATCGCCCGGGCCCGGAGGCAGGACGGCTGGTACTGGCCGACGGCGCACTGGGTGGCGGTGCTCCCGCACCACCGGGAGGAGCAGACGGCCCGCTGGCTGGACCGGTTCGCGGCCGTGGCCGACCGGGAGGAGCGCGGGGCCGGGGCGCTGCTGCCGGTCCTCGCCGAGGCCGGCGGCCGGGCCGGGATCGCGGTGCACCTGGCGGTGGCCTACGGCCTGGGCGCGCGCTTCCCCGACGACCGCACGGCCGCGGTGGACGCCCTGCTGGTGCTCGCCGCCCGCGGTGACCTGGACGCCGGCCTGCTCGGCCGCGAGCTCGGCGATCTGGTCGCCCGCGGCACGGTGAAGCCGAACCGGCTCGGCCAGGCGCTGGCCGCCGCCGCGGCGACCGGCGCGTACGCGACCGTCTGGTCGGTCCTGGCGCCCGTCCTGCCGGCCCTGCTCGCGGGCGAGCCCGCCCGGGGCGCCGGTGAGGTGCTGGCCGTCGCGGCGGACGCCGCGCGCCGCTGCGGGGCCCGCGGGCCGGTGGCGGAGGTGGACGCGGTGGCGGCCCGGCCGGGGTCGAGCCGGCTGGTGAAGGAGGCGCGCTCGCTGCGCGACGTCCTGGCCGGCTGAGCGGGGCCGGCCGAGCAGGGCCGACGCGGGGCCGACGCGGGCCCGGGGTCGACGGGCCCCGGGCCCCACGGGCGTCCGGGCGGGCCGGAGCCCGTCCGGCCGTCACACCGCGACGCCGTCGTCCTCCGTCGTCGCCACCGGCCGGGCCGGCGGACGGTCGGGTGCGGTGGCCGGGGCGGCCGGCACCACCAGTCCGGAGTCGTCCTTCGGCGGGGCGGCGACCGCCCGCCACCAGAGGCGCAGCGCGGGCGGGTCGACCGGCTCGAACGGCTTGCCGGGGCGGGGCACCGCCAGCCGCGCACCGAGCGCCTGGGCCGCGGCGACGACCCGCTCGGCGGGTTCCTCCCACGGGTGCGGCGCCAGGTTGAAGGTGCACCAGTGGATCGGGAGCAGCAGCTCGCCGCCGATGTCCAGGTGGGCCCGGACGCCCTCCTCGGGCGTCATGTGCACCTCGGGCCAGTAGTCGCAGTAGGCGCCGACCTGCATCATCGTCGCGTCGAACGGGCCGAGCCGGCGGCCGATCTCGGCGAAGCCCGGGAAGTACCCGGTGTCGCCGCTGTGGAAGAGCCGGTGCCCGCCGCCGGCCACCACCCAGGAGGCCCAGAGGAACAGTGCGCTGGTGCGCGGGCCGCGGCTGCAGTAGTGCCGGGCCGGGGTGGCGGTCAGGGTCAGCCCGGCCACCTCGGCCGACTCCCACCAGTCCAGCTCGACGATCCGCCCGGCGGGGACGCCCCAGTGCTCCAGGTGCGCGCCGACGCCGAGCGGTACGGCGAAGACCGTGCCGGTGCCGGTGAGCGCGCGGATGGTCGCCATGTCGAGGTGGTCGTAGTGGTCGTGCGAGACCACCACCACGTCCACCGGGCCGAGTTCGCCGAGCGGCAGCGGCACCGGGTGGAGCCGCTTGGGGCCGGTCCAGGCGAACGGCGAACAGCGCTCGCCCCAGACCGGGTCGAACAGCACCCGGCGGCCGTCGAGCTCGGCCAGCACGGTGGCGTGGCCGAGCCAGGTCAGCCGCAGGCCGGAGGCGGGCGGGGCGGCCAGGTCGACCGGGAGCAGCCGGTGCAGCGGCACGGCGGCCGCGGGCATGCGGCGGGTCTTGTCGGCGGCCAGCTGGGCGCGGGTGATCTCCAGCGGCGTGCGCTCGTAGACCAGCCGGCGGGTGGGCAGGGGGTTGCGGAAGGCCCCGTCGGCGAACTGCGGCGAGCGGTGGATCCGGGCGAGCCGTTCGCCGCGGGGGTCGGCGCCGAAGGCGTCGGTGCGGATCCGGTGCCAGGCCGCCCGGGAGAGGCCGGCCAGGCCCGGTCCGGTCCGGTCGGCGGAGGGCGCGGACGCGGTGGCGGACGGCGAGGTCAGACCGGCGACGCGGGAGTACCACGGAACGGAGCGGGGCACGGCACCTCCAAGGACGGTTACGGCTACCGGACATGCCGGGGCGCGCACCCAGGGCGGTGGGGCCGCTGAGGTACGACAACCATCTCGTCGGAGGTTACTCGCAGTGGGCCGTCCGGACCTGGTGGGCGGCCCGCCACGGGCCGTTCGGCGTACGGGTGCAGGGGCGGCCGGCGCCGGGGCGGGTTCGAACGGCGGCCGGGCCGGGGCCGCGAACGGCGCCCGGGCCGGGGCCGCGAACGGCGCCCGGCCCGTTCCGGCGGGGTGGCCGCCGGCGTCAGGCGTAGAAGCGGGTGATCGCCTCGGCGACGCAGTGCGGCTTGGCGCTCTCGGCGCTGGTGATGGTGAAGCGGACCACCACCTGGGCGCCGCCGGGCACCTCGGCGGCCGAGACCAGCTCCGCGGTCGCCCGGATCGCCGTGCCGACCGGCAGCGGCGCGGGGAACCGCACCTTGTCGGAGCCGTAGTTGAGCGCCATTCGCACGCCCTCGACGCCGTAGCACTCCTTGGCCAGCACCGGGATCATCGACAGTGTCAGGTAGCCGTGCGCGATGGTCGAGCCGAACCGGCTCTCCTTCGCCCGCTCGGGGTCCACGTGGATCCACTGGTGGTCACCGGTGGCCTCGGCGAACAGGTCGATCCGGGACTGGTCGACGGTGTGCCACTCGCTGGTGCCCAGCTCGGTGCCGACGGCGGCGGTGAGGTCGGCGAGGGACGCGAAGATCGTCACGGTGCGCTCCTGGTGGCAGGTGGGGTGCGGACTCGGCAGAGTATGCCTACTTGCCGGTCACCTGTCAGGAGCCGGGCGGAATGCGGGGGAACGGGCGGTGGCCGTCCCCGGGGTGCGGGCGGGCGGTCAGAAGCGCGTCACCGTACGGCCGGCGGGCAGCAGGCGGCGGCCGGTGACCAGCTCCGGTACCAGGGCGACGAACAGCGGGTCCGGGTCCCCGACCCACGGCCGCAGGCCGGAGCGCAGTGCCCGGCGGATCTGCTCCGGGTCGCGCAGCAGGTCCGCCCGGCCGTGCACCAGCACGCTCCAGCCGGTGCGGGTGACCGGGTCCAGCCGGTCCGCCTGGAACGCGACGACGGTGCCGTCCAACCCGCGCGCGGTGGTGCTGTCCCGGCGCACGGCCAGCAGCAGACGCCCGTCCGGTGCGAGGTCGAAGGAGAGCGGCAGGACCGCGGGCAGCGCGTGCTCGGTGTACACCACGCGCCCGACGGGCACGGTGCTGAGCAGTCGCAGGCACTCGGCCTCGCTCAGGGTCTCCACACGGTCGTCACGGTCCATGGGTCCGATCGTCCTCCGCCCCGGCGGCGGGTCGATAGGGCCCATGGTCCCGGAGCGCCCGGGTCGGGAGCCCCTCTACGGGCCGGGGAGGCGGCCCGGGGGGCGGTAGCTTGTGCGGCGGTGGCCGGTGCCGGCCCGCGGCGGTGGAACATGCCGGGGGCACGGCCGGTCGGGCCGCGGTTCGCCGCGGACGTGCCCCGGCCGGCGGCGGCGAGGCGGTGAGACGGAGCGGTGGGCGGTCCCGGCGACGGCGGGCCGGCGAGGAGGGGGCGATGCGGGTGGTCAGCGGGGTCGATCTGGTGGTGATCGGGGCGAACGGCGGGCCCGACCGCGGCTTCGGCGGTTCGGCCCGGGCGGCCGAGGGCGCGCGGCTGCTCGCCGAGGTGCTGCCCGGGATGTGCTTCGACGCCGGCTCGGCGGGCTGCCGGGTCACCGCGGTGGACCCGGCCGCGGACGCCAACACCATGCTCACCGCGGTGCGCGAGGCGGCCGCCCGGCCGGGCCGCTGGCTGGTGGTCTGCCTGGTCGGCCAGCTGGTCGCCGACCCGCGCGGCCGGCGGCTGGCCCTGGTCACCGGCGGCTCCACCGCCGACAACGCCTACCGGCGCGGCCTGGCCTGGGACTGGGTGGTCAGCGCGATGGTCCACGGCGACCAGGAGGAGGCGCTGCTGCTGGTCGACGCCGTCGCCGACCGGGACACCTGGGCGGCGCTCGAACGCGGCGGCGGCGAGGACGGTGCGGGCGAGCTGCTCAGCTACCCGCGCGTCCCGCTCTGGGGCCGGGTCGGCCGGTTCACCGCCGGTAGACGGGGCCGGGACGCCGTCCTGCCCGGTGCCGAGGGATCGTTCAGCCACGCGCTCACCACCGTCCTGCGGCACGGCCTCCCGGGCGCGCCCGCGGTGGTCTCCCCGATCGACCTCCAGCCGGCCGTGGCGGCCCTGCTCGACGGCGGGCCGGACGCCGCCCCGAGTGCCGGTACGCCGGGCGCACGCCTGCTCGTACCGCCGCATGGCGGGCGCCTGCTGATGCGCAATCGGGCCGCCGTTCGGGGCGCATTGGCCGGATTGTCGCTTTCCGAAGAACTGTTGGCCGTCCTGTGGCGCGAAAGTGCCCCGACGGATCCGCCTTCCACGTAAGGTCAGGGGGCTCGGGGTGTTGCCGTGCAGGGGCGGGATGGCGAAGAATCGATGCTCTCGCGGCACACCAGCGGGACGGCGGAAATCTTCTGGCGACCACGGACCACCTACGGGGTCGGTCGCGACGAGGTGGGGCGATGTGGCGGCGCGGAAATCTGGTGCGCACTGGGGCGGTGGGGGGCGCCGGGCTGGTTTCGGCGTTGCTCCTGAGTGCCTGTGCGGGCGGTGGTGACGCCGGTTCGGTCGATCGTCTCGGGACGACTGCGCCCACTGTTGCGGGAGTTGCGCCGCTAACTCCTTCGGGTGGTTCCGCAAACGACCGGATCGCGCCGACCGACGGCCCCGAAGGAGCGGCCGGGCGGCTGGTGCTGAGGACGTATCAGGACTGGTGGCAGACGCAGGTCGAGGACTTCGGCCGAACGGATTCGGACGGTTCCCGGCTGGAGGCCTTCTCCTCCGGGAAGGCGCTGAGCGGATCACTCGTCAATCTCCGCCAGTTGCACGACGCCAAACTGGTAATGATCGGAAGCCCGGGCAATTCCCCCGTGCTGAAGAGCGTGGACCTCAAGGCCGATCCGCAGACGGCCGTGATCGAGGACTGCCTGGACGTCTCGGGGTGGCATCAGGCGGATGCGGCGACGCGCGCGGTAAAGGATCCGCCGAAGCGGCTCACCCGCTACATCGCGACCGTTTCCGTGCGGAAGTACCAGGCGCGTTGGCTGGTAACCGAGTTCAAGCAGGAGGTGGACCGAACATGCTGAAACCGGTACGGCGAATCCCGGTCCCGGCGCTGTTGTTCGCCGGATTGCTGCTTTCCCCCGGAGGCACCGCGTTGGCGGACGAACCGCCTGCCGGCGGCGGGGGCGACGTCACGCAGTGCGCGGTGAACGTGATCTGCACGGGCGTCCACACCCCGGGCAGCACGCCCAGCCCCGGTGGCGGCGGCACGGGCGGCGGGGGCGGTGGCGGCGGCGACCAGGTGTGCCAGTGGAACGGCGTGCCGATGGCCTGCCACGACCCCGTCTACGGCTGGTTCAGCAGCTCCAACGGCTGCTACTACCGCACCACCAGCCCGCAGCCCGGCGCGGAGGACCCGGTCTGGGCCGGGCACAAGCCGTCGGAGGGGGCGATCTACGACGTCACCTGCGCCTACAGCGACGGCACCTTCGGCGCACCGCAGCCGACGTTCTTCGCCCAGGCGCCGGCCGCGCCGCCGCCGATGAACCCGGGCACCAAGGCCAAGGAGATCTGGGACGCCCTCACGTTCCCGTTCCCCGAGCCGGGTGTCGCGCCCGAGGGCACGTCCGTGGTCGGCGTCCCGGTCTGGTTCTGGCTCAAGAACGCGACCACGCTGAATCCGGTCACGGTGACGGAGGGCGCGATCAGCGTGACCGTCACCCCGAAGCTGGAGTCGGTGGAGTGGGACCTCGGCGACGGCGGCCCGGCGGTCGTCTGTGCGGGGCCGAACGCCGGCGGCACGCCGTACGAGGCCAAGTACGGCGCGGCGAAGTCGCCGACCTGCGGCCACGTGTTCACCACCGGCTCGGGCGGCAAGCAGGGCGGCACCTTCACCGGAACGGTCACCACGCGGTGGCGCGGCTACGTGACCGTGACCGGGAGCAACCAGAAGGTCGATCCCAAGGACATGTCGCTCTTCACCGACCTCAAGCTCAGGGTGGGCGAGGTGCAGGTCCTCAACTGACCGGCGGGCGGCGGGAGACCGTCGCCCGGGGCCGGCGCAGCACGTCCGCAACGTCCGTACGCAGCGAGAACCGCACGACGCAGGAGAGGTCGGAATCCGGTGGAGAACCGTACATTCGCGACGCCGGGAGCCGGCACGTCCGGGACTGCGGCGGCGGTGCTGCCCGAGCAGGGGCGCGCGACGCCGCACGCTCCGGGCCGGACGCTGCGCGCCCGGCGTCGGCGGCCGGCCGTCCTGGCGATGGCGATCGCGCTGATCGCCGCCGGCGGGCTCGGCGGCGCGGTGCTCTACAACAGCACCGGGCAGCGGGTCGCCGTGCTGGCGCTGGCCCATGACGTGCCGTACGGGCAGGTGCTGACCGACGCGGACCTGGTGGTGGCGCGGATCGCGACCGACCCGGCGCTGAAGCCGCTGGACGCGGCGGACCGGAGCAAGGCGGTCGGGATGCGGGCCGCCACCGACCTCAAGCGCGGCGAGATGCTGACCAAGGCGCACCTGGCGCAGTCGCTGAGCGTCCAGCCGAACCAGCTGATCGTGGGCGTCTCGGCCAAGCGGACCCAGCTGCCGGCGACCAGGCTGCAGCCCGGGGTGCCGATCGTCGTGGTCTACACCCCGGACACCGGGCGGCCGGAGTCGCTCTCCGCCGTGGTGATCACGGTCGGCCGGGTGGACACCGACGGCAGCCAGGTGGTCGACGTGGCGGTGCCGTCCGCCGACGCCGCCAAGCTGGCGGCCTGGGTGGCCAGCCAGCGGATCCAGGTGGTGCTGGCGCCGCGCGGCGCGGCGACCGGCGCACCCTCGGGGGCACCCGCGGCCTCCCCGTCGGCCGGTGCGTCCGGCGCCGCACCGGGGGCGGCGTCCGGTGCGCCCGCAGCGCCGGGCGGTACGGCGGCCGCGCCGTCCGGGGCGGGTGGGGCCTGAGATGGCGGTGATCGCGGTGGCCGGCGGGCCCGGGGCGCCGGGCGCCACCACGGCGGCGCTGGCGCTGCTGCTGGCCTGGCCGCTCCAGCCCGGGCGCCGGATCCTGCTGGTCGAGTGCGACCCGGACGGCGGCGCGGTGCTGGCGGGCGCCCTGGAGGGGCGGGTCGAGGCGGTCTACGGGCTGCGCAACCTCGCCGTCGCCGACCGGCGCGGCCTGCTCGCCCAGACGCTCTGGGAGCAGCTGATCGACCTCTCGCCGGACGGCAACGCCGAGCGGCTGCTGCTGCCCGGGCTGACCGACCCGTCCCAGGCGCCGGGGCTCGCCTACACCTGGGAGCCGCTGATCGAGGTGCTGCACGGGCTGGA
Organism: Kitasatospora sp. NPDC090091; assembly: GCF_044747365.1. Taxonomy (NCBI): domain Bacteria; kingdom Bacillati; phylum Actinomycetota; class Actinomycetes; order Kitasatosporales; family Streptomycetaceae; genus Kitasatospora; species Kitasatospora sp. NPDC090091. The sequence goes on along the minus strand of NZ_JBIVDY010000007.1, from coordinate 161,618 downwards.
GTCGCAGGGCTACGACGTGATCCTCGACCTCGGCCGCTCCGGCGCCACCGGGGCCAGCGCCGTCCTCGCCCGCCGGGCGGACGCGGTGGCGGTGACCGTGCGCACCACCCTGCGCGGGCTGAGCGCGGCCCGGCCGCGGCTGTCGGCGCTCGCCGAGGACCTGGCCGCCGCCGGCACCGGGGCGGACGCGCTGGGCCTGCTGCTGGTCGCCGAGGGGCCGTACTCGGGGGCGGAGGTCTCGCGCGAGTTCGGGCTGCCGGTGATCGGCCTGCTGCCGCACGCGGTGCGCACCGCGCGGATCCTCTCCGACGGCGGGGACACCACCGACCGGCGGTTCATCCGCTCCGAGCTGATGCGCACCGCCCGGTCGGCGGCCGACGAGGTGCAGCTACTGGTGCGCCGCCGCCGGCAGCGGCTGGCGCCCACGGCGGCGCCCGCGCAGCTGCCCGCCGCGCCCGCACCCGGTCCGGGGGGCCAGCCGCTCGCCTACGCGCCACCACAGCCGGCCCAGACGTCGCCGCAGCCCGCCCCGCTCTACGGGCAGGTGCCGCAGCCGGCCGCGCCGGTGATCACCACCGGTCCGGTGGCGCCGCTCGCCGGGCTGGCGCCGCAGCCGGCCGCGCCCGCGCCGTTCCCGGTGCACGGGCGGCCGCAGGAGCCGCAGCCGCCGTACGCGCAGGGGGCGCCGTACGGGCAGGAGGTACCGCCGACGTACGCGGCGCAGCCGTCGCCCGCCGCGCACTGGCCACAGCCGTCGCCGGAGCCGTCGCCGCAGACAGGTCCGGGTGCGGCCGAGCAGCACGCGCAGCAGTACGACCCTCAGCACCCGCAGCCGTACGGCCCGCAGCACGCCCAGCAGTACGGACAGCACTACGGCCCGCAGCACGCGCAGCAGCACGGCCCGCAGCCCGCGGCTCCGCAGGACGGCCCTGCCCGGGGGAGCGACCCGCAGGCCGCCGGCCGGCCCTACGGCCGGGTGCAGCCCGAGCAGTACCGCCAGGACCAGCCGCCGTCCGGCCACGGGCCGCGGCAGTCGCCCACCGCACCCGGGGAGGTGCTCCGTGCGCGGTAGCCCCCTGCACCAGCACCCGGCGGCCGACCCGGCCGCGCTGCCCTGGACGCAGCCGCAGCCGCAGCCGCAGCCGTCGCCGTCGCCGCCGCCGAGCGCCCGACCGGGCGTGGGCGCACCGGACTTCACAGCCGGAGTCACCGCACCGGGGTTCACCGGGACCGGCCCGGTCGCGCCGGGGCCGGTCGCCGGCGTGCCCGGCGGCGCCGCGGGCCCCACCGCCGTCCCCTCCCAGCTGCCCTCGCTCGACCTGCGCGGCGCCGCCACCCGGCCGGCCGTCGACCCGCAGGTCGCCCGCGAGCTCAAGCGCCAGGTCGCGGCCGAACTGCACCAGCAGATCACCCGGTTGACCGCCGCCTCCGGCACCGAGCCGGACCGCGCCACCCGCCGCCAGCGCGGCCGGGCGCTGATCGAGGAGGCCGTCGCCCGCTGGTCCGACGCCTACGCGCAGACCCACGGCATCCCGCCCACCCGCGAGCAGGACCGCGCGCTGGCCGAGGCCGTCTTCGACCTGCTCTTCCGGGCCGGGCGGCTCCAGCCCTACCTGGACGACCCGGAGATCGAGAACATCCTGATCAACGGCTGCGACGACGTCTGGGTCTCCCGCGTGCACCAGCCGCTGCGCCAGGTGCCGCCGGTGGCCGACAGCGACGCCGAGCTGATCGAGCTGCTCCAGGACCTCGCCCGCCAGCACGGCGGCGGCGAGCGCAGCCTCTCCACCGCCAGTCCGACGCTCGCGCTGCGCCTGGAGGGCGGCATGCGTCTCCAGGCGCTCACCGAGGTGACCCCCCGCCCGTACGTGGCGATCCGCCGCCACCGGGTGGCCTCGGCGACGCTGCCCGAGATGGTGCGCCTCGGCACCCTGGACTCCACCCTGGCGGCCTTCCTGGCGGCGGCGATCCGGGCCCGGAAGAACGTGATGATCACCGGCACCCAGGGCGTCGGCAAGACCAGCCTGCTGCGCGCGATGGCCGCCGAGATCCCGCCGGACGAGCGGATCGGCACCCTGGAGTCGGAGTTCGAGCTCTGGCTGCACACCCTCGGCCACCTGCGCCAGGTCGTCCCGATGGAGGCCCGCGAGGGCAACGGCGAGCGCGTCGACGGCCGGATGGCGGGCGAGTTGAGCATCGGGGACCTCATCCCGGCCGCGCTGCGGATGACGCTGTCGCGGATCATCGTCGGCGAGGTCCGCTCCGGCGAGGTCGTCCCGATGCTGCGGGTGATGACCAACGGCGAGGGCGGCTCGATGTGCACCCTGCACGCCCGCGGCCCGCACATGGTGGTGGACCGCATCGCCGAGCTCTGCCTCGAGTACGGCTCGCACATGACGGACGCGCTGGCCTACCGGCTCACCGCCAACGCGGTGGACCTCATCGTGCACGTCTCGATGGTCGACGAGACCGCGGTCGGCGGCCGCCGGCACCGGTTCGTCTCGCACGTCCTGGAGGTCACCGGCCTCGGCGAGAGCGGGAGGCCCGCGCTGAACACGGTCTTCGGCCCGCGCCCCGACCTGGGCGAGCCGCGCGCCGTCCCGCACACCCCGCCGAACTGCCTGGACGACCTGCGGCGGGCCGGCTTCGACGCGGCCCTGCTCGGCTCGCGCTTCGGCAGCTGGGCCGAGCCGCTGCAGCTGCGGATCGGCGGAGGCGCCCGATGACGCTGCTCTTCGTGCTCTGCGGCCTGCTGGTCGCGCTCGGCGTGGTCGCCCTGGTGGCCTGGGCCCGCGGCAGCGAGCCCGTCGAGGAGGACGCCGGGGCGGACCGGAACCCGCTGGCCGGCCGGCTGCACGTGTTCTGGTACGGCGCCCCGGGCGCGGCCCCGGCCCGGATGGTGCGGCTGCGCCGGGTCCAGCTGCCGGCCGCCCTGGTCGGCGCGCCGCTCGGCTGGCTCTTCACCGGCATCCCGCTCACCGCGCTGCTCGTCCCGCTGGGCGTCTTCGGCCTGCCCTGGCTGTTCGACACCACCCGCCCGGACACCCACCGGATCGAGCGGCTGGAGGCGCTGTCCGAGTGGACCCAGCGGATCGCCGACGTGCTGCTGCTCGGCGTCGGCCTCAACCAGGCCATCGTCACCAGCCGCCGGACGGCGCCCGCCGCGATCGAGGAGGAGGTGGCCGAGCTGGCCGCCCGACTGCAGGCCCGCTGGCGCCCGGAGGAGGCGCTGCGAGCCTTCGCGGACAGCATCGCCGACGCCACCGCCGACAAGGTCCTCGCGGCGCTGCTGCTGCGCGCCGGGGACAGCGGCCCGGGTCTGGCCCGGGCGCTCTCCGACATGGCCGAGTCGGTCCGCGAGGAGGTCCGCCAGCGCCGCACGATCGAGGCCGACCGGGCCAAGCACCGGACCACCATCCGCTGGCTGGTCGGCATCATCGTGCTGGTCGTCTCGATCGGCTCGTTCAGCACCGACTACACCCGGCCGTACAGCACCGCGCTGGGCCAGATCGTGCTGGCCGTGGTCGCCGGGCTGTTCGTGGCGATCATCGCCTGGATGCGCGCGCTCGCCTCGCACCCGCCGGTGCCGCGGCTGCTGGAGGCCGACCGGCGCAGCCGGACCGGGCGGCGCGGCCGGACCGCGGCCGCGCCGGACGACGGCGAGGGCCGGGACGCGGGCGGCGAGCGCCGACTCCTCGGGGAGGTCCGGTGATCTCCCCCTGGTCCGTGCTGGCCGGCGCGCTCGCGGCCGGCGGCATCGCCCTGCTGGTCTCCGAACTCCGGCCCGCCCCGCCCGACCTGGGCCAGGCGCTGGAGCGGCTGCACCGCACGCCCGCCGAGCGGGTGGCCGACCCGGACGAGCGGCCCCGCTGGTTCGACCGGATCGGCGAGCGGTCGCTCGGCCTGCGCGGGGTGCGCATCCCGCACCGCGAGCTGTCGCTGATCGGCCGCAGCCCGGCCCGGTTCATGGCGCACAAGCTGCTGTTCGCGCTCGTCGGCCTCGTCCTGCCGGCCTACCTGGGGGCGACCGCGGCGCTCCTGGACATGGGCCTGCCGTTCGCGCTGCCGCTGCTGGTCGGGCCGCTGCTGGCCGGGCTGTTCTGGTTCGTCCCGGACGCCATCGTGCGCGGGGAGGCCAAGGAGGCGCGCACCGAGTACCTGCACGGCATCGCCGCCTACCTGGAGCTGGTCGCGCTGGAGCGGGCCGCCGACCTCGGCCCGGCCGAGGCGCTGCGCCGCGCCGCCTCGGTCGGCCGCGGCACCGTCTTCGGCCGGATCCGGGACGCCCTGGACCGCGCCGCCACCGACCGGCTGCCGCCCTGGGCCGGGCTGGACGCGCTGGCCGTGGAGCTCGGGCTGACGCCGCTGCAGGACGTCGCCGACATCATGCGGCTCTCCGGCACCGACGGCGCCGCCGTCTACGACACCCTGCGGGCCCGGGCCAAGGGCCTGCGCGGCGAGCTGCTCGCCGAGGACCTGGCCCGGGCCAACGCCGACAGCGAGCGGATGGTCGCGCCCGGCGCCGCCCTGACCCTGCTGATGACCGTCCTGATCGTCTTCCCCGCCCTCCACCAGATGCTCGCCTGACGTCGATGCGGCACCGCGAGCGGACGACACCGCACCCAACCCCGGGAGTCCCCTGATGTCCCAGCAGCTCAAGTCCCTGGCCGGCCGGTTGCTCCGGCCGACCCTGCTGCCCGTCCAGTTCGCCCTGCTGCTCTTCCAGTTCCGGGTCGGCCGGGTGAAGGCCGCCCGGGCCCGCGGCGACCGCGGTGCGATCAGCATCGAGCTCGCCCTCGCCATCATCGCGCTGGTCTTCGTCGCGGGGGCCGTCGCGGTGGCCCTGTACGCGCTGAAGGACAAGGTCGTGAAGAAGGTCGAGCAGGACCCGAACATGCCCGGAGCGGGTGCGGCCACGTGATCGAACGGCCCCGTCGCCGAGGCGACCGGGGAGCGATGAGCCTGAGCCTGGCCATCGTCTTCCCGGTCGTCCTGGTGATGATCCTGCTCGTCGTCGACGTGGCGATGGTGTGGTACTACCGCCAGGTCGCGCTCACCGCCGCCCGCGAGGGCGTCGACGCGGGGCGGGTGCAGGGCAACCAGCGCGACGAGGTCAAGAACGCGGCGGCGAAGTCGCAGGCCGAGGACTTCCTCGACCGGCAGGACGTCCGCGGGTACGACGTGCGGACGGACGGCAGCTCCCCGGTCCTGGTCCGGGTGACGGTCCGGCTGACCGCCCCGTCGGTGGTCCCGTTCCTCAACCCGACCGTGGTCCAGTCGGCCGAGGGCCCGCGCGAGCGGTTCGTCCCGCCGAAGGCGGCGCCGTGAACGCCCGGGCCCGGACCGCCGCGTGGGGGCGCCGGTTCGCCGCCCGGCGGGCCGCCCGGTCGGCGCACGGACGGGACGCGGGCGGGGTCGCGATCGAGGCGGCGATCGTCCTGCCGGCCGTGGCGGCGCTGATCCTCGCCACCGCCGCCGCGGGCCGGGTGCAGACCTCGGCCGGCACGGTGGAGTCGGCGGCCCGCTCGGCCGCCCGGACCGCCTCGCTGGCGCGCAGCGTCGACGGGATGGACGAGCTGGTGAAGAAGGCCGCCCTGGACACCATGCGGCAGCAGGGCGTGGCCTGCCGGCACTGGGAGGCCGGCGTCAAGCAGGGCGAACTGGTCACCCACGGCGCCCCGCTGGTGACCGTCGAGGTGACGGTGGTGTGCGAGGTGCCGCTGAACGACCTGCTGCCGGGGCCGGGGATGCCCTGGACGAAGCGGCTCACCGGCCACTTCGTCTCGGTGGTCGACCGCTACCGGGGCGGGTGAGACGCCCGGTGCGGGCGAGGTCTCGGGGCGGGGATTGGGGAGCGTCCGGGCGGGGGAGACGCAAGCGGAGGGCTCCCGGGGGACGGCAGGTGCGAGGCGGAGCGGTTCCGGCGGGGACCGGTGGGGAGAGGAACGTGCGGGAGGGGTGCGCGGCGGTGCGCAGACCCGGGGGAGCGGGCCGGCGGGGCGCCCGGACGGCAGGCGCGCGGTGCGCCGTGCGCGGCCGGTCGGACCGCGGCGCGATCGGCATCTTCGTGGCGATCTGCGCGGCCTTCCTGATCCTGGTCATCGCCCTCGTGGTGGACGCGGCCGGCCGGTTGCGGGTCGCCGAGCGGACCGACGGCTACGCCCAGGAGGCCGCCCGGATCGGGGGACAGCAGCTCGACGAGGCCGCCGTCCTCCAGGGCGCGGGCTACCGGGTGAAGCAGGACTACGTCCGGGACGCCGCCAACAGCTACCTCGCCCTGTACCACCTCCAGGCCGAGAGCGTGACGTTCTCGGCCGACGGCTCGGTCGTCACCGTCACGGTGAAGGCCGAGTTCCGGCCGGCCCTGCTGGGGGAGCTCGGCAAGCAGAAGGTCACGGGCAAGGGGAGTGCCACCCTCGTCCACGGAGTCGAGAAAGCGGAGACCGACTGATGGTCGCGCCACGTGCCAAGGACCAAGCCCGCGCCGGACGTCCGGCCCGCGGCGGGCCCGCCTCCCCGGCGTCCGGCCGGCGGCCGGCACCGCTGCCGCCGCGCCGCGGCCGGGGCGGCGCCGTGCTCACCGCCCTCGCGGCGCTGTTCACCCTGCTCGCCCTGCTGATCGGCCTGCCCGCCCTGCTGCTGTACGGCACCCAGGCCGTCGCCGGGATGGGCGAGGTCGCGCCGGACGGAATCGGGCAGGCGCTGACCAGCCCCGACGACGGGCGGCTCTTCCTCTGGCTGCTGGTCGTGGTCGGCTGGCTGGGCTGGCTCTGCTTCGCGTTCTCCGTCCTGCTGGAGATCCCGGCCCAGCTGCGCGGCCGGATCGCCCGGCGGATCCCGGCCTTCGGCTGGAGCCAGCGGCTCGCCGCCGGCCTGGTCGGCTCGGTGATCGCGTTGCTCCCGGTGGCCGGCTCGGCCTTCGCCGCCGCCCCCGACCGGGCCCCGGCCGCCGCGCCCGCCGAGGTGGCCGCCGGCACTCCGCGCGCCGCGCTGCCCGCCGCCCAGGCGGCACCCGCGCTCGCGCCCGCCGCCGACCAGCACCCCGGCTACACCGTCCGGGACAGCCGGCCCGCCGACAGCCTCTGGTCCATCGCCGAGCGCCAACTCGGCTCCGGCGAGCGCTGGGTGGAGATCGCCAAGCTCAACGACGGGCGGGTGATGGACGACTCGGGCACCCGCTTCGACGCCGAGCGGCCGATCCAGCCCGGCTGGGAGCTGCTGATGCCGGGCGACGCCAAGGCCGACGACGCCAAGGCCCCGGCGCCCGCCCCGGCCCCGACACCGTCGGCGCCGCCGGCCGGGACCGGCGGGGGCGCCGGCTCCGGGCACGCCACGGTGACGGTGGCCGCCGGGGACAGCCTGTCGGCCATCGCCGAGCGGGAGTTGGGGGACGCCGAGGCCTGGCCGAAGCTGTTCGACGCGAACAAGGGCGTCGAGGCCCCGGACGGGGAGCGGCTGACCGACCCGGACGTGGTGGTGCCGGGGATGGTCCTGACGCTGCCGGGTGCGGCCGCCCCGGCCCCGGCCCCGGCCCCCGCGCCCGCGCCCGAGCCCGCGCCGGCGCCGTCCGCGCCACCGGCGCCCGCCACGCAGGCACCCGCACCCGCGCCGTCCGCACCCGCGAGCCAGGCACCCGCTCCGGCCCCGGCCCCGGCCACCCAGGCTCCCGCGCCGGCCCCGACCGCCGCGACGCCGCCCGCCCACGCCCCGGCGACGCCCGCCGCGCACGCGGAGGACGCCCCCAGCGACGACTACACCGTCGCCCTGGCCGCCTCCACCGTCGGCGTGCTGCTCGCCGCCATCATGGTCGGCACGGTCGCCCGCAAGCGCGGTGGACAGCTCCGCGCCCGCCGCCCGCGCCACCGCATCGCCCTCCCGGCCTCACCCGCCGCCGCGTTCGAGGCCGAGCTGAAGACCCGCCAGGACGACCGCGGCCTCGACCTGCTCGACCGCGCCCTGCGCACCATGGCCCGCAACACCGTCCGGGGCGGCAAGCACCTGCCGGCCATCGTCGCCGCCCGGGTCACCCCCAACCACACCGTCGAGCTGCACCTCTCCGGCCCGGCCGCCCCGATCGCGCCGTTCCGCGCCGCCCACACCCCGAACATCTGGTGGTGCGCGGCCGACTCCACCGAGCTGCTCTCGCCCGGCCAGGCCCGCAAGGCCGCCGCACCCTACCCGGCGCTGGTCACCCTCGGCACCGCGCCGGACGGCTCGGTCGTCCTCGCCGACCTGGAGACCGTCCGGCTGCTGCACCTCTCCGGCCACCCGGACGACGCCCGCGACGTGCTGCGCACGCTGGCCGTCGAGCTCGCCCACAGCCCGCTCGCCGACCGGCTGCACCTGCACCTGGTCGACCTCGCCGAAGAGCTGCCGATCAGCGGACCGGCCGCCGAGCGGATCCACCGGCACACCACCCTGGAGGCGGCGCTCACCGCCCTCGGGCCGCGCACCGCCAAGGCCCGGGCCACCCTGGTCGCGGCCGAGTCCACCAGCCCGCGGGAGGCCCGCAGCCGGGGCCTGGCCGACGAGTCCTGGATCCCGGAGATCGTGCTCTGCGCCCAGCAGCCCGGCGGCGGCATCCCCGCCGAGCTCGGCCGCCTGCTCGACGCCCGCCCCCGGACCTGCGTCGCCGTCATCACCCGGGCGCCCGAACGCGGCACCGGCCCGGTCGCCCGCTGGACGCTGCCCGCCACCGGCCAGGCCACCATCCCGGGCCTGCACCTCAGCCTGGAGCTGCAGCGCCTGACCGGCCTGCAGTACGAGCAGGTCACCGAACTCCTCCGGGCCGCCGACGACACCACCCAGCACCCGGCGCCGGCCTGGACCCTCGACGGCCCCGGCATCGACCTCGAACCGGCCGAACTCCCCAGCCCGGTACCGGTGCTGGCGGCCGTCGGGGCCGCCGCGGAGCCGTTCGCGGGCCTCGGCGGCGGTCTGGGCGGGGACTTCGGCGCAGCGGACGAGGACGACGGGGCGGAGGCGGCCGGACCGCGCCTGCTCGCCCGGGTGATCGGCACGGGCGCCAGCCCGTTCGCGGGCACCGACCCGGCGGCGCCGGCCGGGCCCGCCGCGGCTGCCGCGAACGGTGCGAGCGGTGTGAACGGGACGAACGGCACGAGCGGTGCGAACGGTGGCCCGGCGGCGCGATTCCTGGTCAACGGCCTCGGCCGGCACGCGAGTACCCACCCGGCGCCGCCCGCGGTGCAGGCCGCGTCGCCCTCGGGCGCGCCGGCCGCCGGCGGGGCGGACCAGGAGGAGACCACCCAGAACCTCCGCCTCCCGTCCGGGCCCGGGGCCCGGGGCGACGTGGTGGTCCCCGTCCAGCCGCTGCCGCCTGCCGCACCCGTCCAGCCCGAGCCCGAGCCCGAGCCCGCGTCCGAGCCCGCGTCCGAGCCGGCCTCGGCGTCGGCGCCGGCCCCCGAGGCGGGCGCCGCGCCGGACCGTGCGGCGGCCGAGCGTGCCACCACGTCCGAGCCGGCGCCGACGCACGACCCCGCGCCCGCCGCGGCCGCCGCGGCCCCGCGCACCCCGGGCCGCCCGGAGCCGGGCCCGGCTCCCGAGCCCGGCCCCGCCGCCACCGCACCGGTGGCCCGCACCATCCCGGGCCGCACCGACTGCGACGACCTGCTCGCCATCCTCCGCTCCCCGGAGGCGCACGCCAGCCGCACCGCGCCCCGGATCCGGCTGCTCGGCCCGGTCGACGTGGCCGGCGCCGCCGGTACCGCCGACCCCGGCGCCCTGCCCCGGCTCACCGAGCTCGCCGCGTACCTGGCGCTGCGTCCGGGCGCCGACCACAACGCCCTCGACCACGACCTCCACCCGGGCGCGGCCCACCTCGACCCGCACCCGACCGCGGCCGACGCCAAGAGCCCGCTGCCCGCGAAGCTCGCCGACCTGGCCGGCTGGCTCGGCACCTCCTCGGAGGGGCGGCCGTTCCTGCCCACCGACACCGCCGACGGCTACTCCTACGCCCCGACCGTCACCTGCGACTGGGACGAGTTCCGCAGCCTCTACCGGCGCGGCATGCGCAGCACCAGCGCCACCGCGGACGCGGCGCTCGCCCACGCCCTGGCGCTGGTCCGGGGCGCCCCGTTCGCGGAGGCCCCGCCCGCCTCGTACGGCTGGGCCGAGGCGGAGCGGCAGGACATGATCGCCGCGATCGTCGACACCGCGCACGAACTCGCCGCCCGCCGCCTCCAGTACGGCGACCACCGCAGCGCCGAGGCCGCCGTCTTCCGCGGCCTCGCCGTCGCCCCGGACGTCGAACTGCTGCACCGCGACCTGTTCTACGCCTACGCCTCGGCCGGCGCCCGCGACCAACTGGTCCGCGCCGTCAACCGGCTCGACGCCCTGAGCCGCCGCACCGGCCGCGACCTCGACGCCGACACGGTCGCCCTGCTCCGCGACCTCCTCTCGGGCTGACCGGCCGGGACCTGACGGCGCGGGTGGCACTCCGTCACCCGCGCCCCCGGCGGTGCCGTCCGGGGCGGACCCGGCCTGGCTCGGGCGGGGCGTGATCTCGTAGGGTGGCGCCCACGGGTTGTGGTGGCTCCGCCACCACGAGGCAAGGGCAGCAGACGCCGCAGCGCGGCGGGGCGGGGCGGTGACCAGAGATGGCGGAGACGACGGCTGTCCCCGGCGGCCCCGATCCCGTGGCGGACGCCGTGCCGCGCGACGCCGTACCGCCCGGACCGCGCAACCCGTACGACGAGCACGTGCCCGGCCCGGCCGCCCTGTACGACCCGCCGACCGCGCCGCCCGCAGCGCCGCCCGTGGCTCCCCCCGTGCCGCCGCCGCCGACGCCGCCGACCGGATGGACCGTCACGGGTATGCCCGCGGTGGACCTTCCGCCGTCCGCGACACCGCTGCCGTTCACCGTGCCCGGCGCCACGCCCGCGCACGGGATCGGCGTGGGCCCGGGCTCCGGCCCGGGCGGCCTCGGTGCCGCACCGCGCGGCCGGATCCTGGTCGTCGAGGGCGGCTACGGCACTTCCGGCCGCCGCACCTGGGGGCGCGGCGGGCCGACCCAGGCGCCCGTGCTCTCCGCGATGCTGGCCGCCGTCTCGCCGCAGGTCCTGCTCGCCGCCGACGCGGTCGACGCCGTCCACCTCCCCGGCGCCAGCGACCCGCACACCGTGCTCGCCCACCTGCGCGCCGCCGCCCGGCACCCCGGACCGCTGCTGGTCCATCTCGGCGGCCACCTGCTCGCCGACAAGCGCGGCGGCCAACTGCACCTCACCCTGCGCGACTCCAAGCCCGGCAGCGTCCGGCAGGACGGCCTGGCCTGGCAGTCCATCGCCGGCGAACTGCGCCACCGGCCGGCCGAGTGGCAGACGCTGGTCATCGCCGACCTGAGCGCCGATCAGAGCGCCCTGCCGTTCCTCCAGGGCACCATCTCGCCGCTCACCGAGGGTCTCCCGCTCTGGGCGGTGGTCAGCCCCGACCCGGAGCAGATCGGCACCTTCACCCGTGCCCTGATCGAGGCCCTGCACGGCGGCCGCCCGGGGGCGGAGGCCGTGCTCGCCCCCGAGCAGTTGCGCAACCAGGTCTACTCGGTGCTCCGTCCGGACGTCGTCATCCTGGCCACGCACGCGCCGAACCGCCCGTTCTTCCGCAACACGGCCCGCCGGACGGACGGTTCGCAGCTCGACCCCGTCCCGTTCGAGGGCCGCCCGGCCGCGGTGCTGCCCCGGCCGCCCGCCGCCCGGGACGCCGCGCCGCGCGATGCGGTGCCGCGCGACGCCGTGCCCGCGGACCGGCCGGCCGTCACCCTGGACAAGCCGGCGGCCGCCGGGGTGACGGGAGGCGCTGCGCCCGTGCCGGCGGCTCCGCCGGTGCCGCCGGCCGCGCCCGCCGCGGTGCCGGCTCCGGTGGCGGCCCCGGCTCCGGCGCCGGTGGTGTCCGAGGGGCCGGTGGACCTGCTGAAGGCGGCGGTCCCGGCCACGCCCCCGCCTCCGGCCCAGCCCGTCGACCTGGTGAAGCCGTACGCCTGGCGGCCCACGCTGACGGACGGCATCCGGCTCGCCAAGCCCGCTCCGGCGGACGCCGTCGCGCAGGACGCGGCGCCGGCCGACGAGGTCCCGGCGGATGCGGTGCCGGTGGATGCGGTGCCGGTGGATGCAGTGCCGGCCGACGAGGTGCCCCAGGACGCCGTTCCGCAGGACGCCGTACCCTCCGACGCGGTCCCCGCGGCGGAGGCCCCCGCTGACGAGCGCTCCGACGAGGGCTCTGCCGACGAGGGCTCCGAGGCCCCGGCGCCCGACGGCGCTGAGCCCGACGACGCCGCCCCCGCCGAGGCGCCCCCGGCCGAGGACGACGCGGCCCGGCGGCCCCGGGCCGACTACCAAGAGGTGATCGGCCGGATCGTCCGCAGTGCCGACGCCGGGGACCACGCCGCCGCGACCGACCTCGCGTTCGCCCTCGAACTGGAGGCCATCGCCGAGCACGGCACCGTCTCCGAGCCCGTGCTCCAGGTGCGGCAGGTCCGCGCCCACGTGTGCCGGCTGGCCGGGCGGACGGCTGAGGCGGCCGACATCTACCGCGAGGTGGCGCTGACGCTGCTGCGCTCGCAGGGGCCGGAGCACCCGGAGACCCAGCGGGCTGCCACCAACGCGGAGGCTTGCTGGCGGGCGATCCCGGACCGCGCGGATGCGATCCGCATCGCGCCGGAGATCATCGAGCTCCGGGCCTACCTGCCCGGCACGGACAACCGCAAGCTGCGTGCCGCCGAACGCCACCTGGCCAACCTCGCGGCCCAGGGCGCCCGGCCGTAGTCCTGACCCGCCGGAAGGGGAGCAGCCGTCCGGTCCGGTCGGCGCCGCCGGACACACCCGCGCGCGGGAAGTCGACCAGGTCGACTTCCCGCGCGCGAGCGTTCCGGACGAACCTTCCCAGGGCGGGCTGGCCGGTACGTCCCGCCCGCCCGGGGCCGGTCAGCGACCGGCGATGGCGTGGACGAACTTGGCGCCGTCGATGGTGCCGAGGCCGCTCGCCAGGTCGTAGCCCTTGGCGGCCTGGTAGCCCGTCACCTTCTCCCAGGAGTTGTCGCCCTCCGTCACGTCGACCAGGCCGCTCCACTTCGGCGGCAGCAGGCTGAGGCCGTACAGGCGCCAGTTGATCTGGCCGAGCCGGTGGCCGGCGAGCTGGTCGGCGAGGGCGACGACGCCCGAGAAGACCGGGGTCGCCTCGCTGGTGCCGCCGGTGAGGTGCCAGCCGACCGAGGTCGGGTCGTAGGACTCGTACGTCCAGGCGCCGCCGTCCACGGCCGCGCTCATGCTGATGTCGGGCGTGCCGCGGTGGTTGCCGGTCACGCCGGCGACGCCGGCCTGGTACCACGGGCGCTCGAAGACGCCGGAGACCCCGCCGCCGCCCGCGCCGTACTTGTCGTGCCACACCTTGTCGGGCGCGGTGCGCTTGCCGGCGTCGTCCAGGGTGAGCTGGGTGCCGCCGATGGAGGTGACCAGCGGGTCGGCGGACGGCCAGGAGTTGACCCGGTACGGGTAGAGGTCCTCGCCGTTCTCCTGCGCGTCGGTGGCGCCGTTGTCCCCGGAGGCGGCGAGCACGGTGACGTCGTGGGCGGCGGCCTCCTTGAAGGCGTAGCGCAGGTCGGTCAGGGACTTGAAGTCGCCCTTGTCGAAGCCGGGGAAGGTGTTCTCGGTGGCGCCGAAGCTCTGCGAGATGACGTCCGCCCGGCCGGCCTTGATCAGGGCCTTCTCGGCGTCCATCATCTCCGGCAGACCGGTCGTCCCCTCGGTCTCGGCGACACCGGTCTCCACCACGATGATGTGCGCGTCGGGCGCGATGGCGTGGGCGTACTCGACGTCGAGGGTGGTCTCGCCGGCCCAGCCGGTGTGCTCGGGGTTCTTCGGGTCGAACTCCGGGACGTTGCCCCACTTGACCACCTCGACCTTGGTGTCGGGGAGGCCCCACTGCTTGTCGAAGACCTCCAGGTCGTGCTGGATGGTCGGCGAGCCGAAGGAGTCGACGATGACGATGGTCCGGCCCTTGCCGGTGATGCCCTCCCGGTACAGCGGGTCGAGGTTGTAGGCGGTCCGGTACTGGAGCGGGGAGTAGCAGTGGATGCCGATCTGGCTGACGCACTCCGAGGTGGAGAGGGGCGCCGTCCGCCCGACGGCGCTGTGGTGCCCGGCGGAGGCGGGGCGGACGTGGACGCCGGAGAGGGAGGCGGACGCCGCGGTGGACGCGGCCGGTACTGCGACGGTGCCGGCGGTCAGGGCGGTGGCCCCCGCGGCGAGCAGGGCCAGGGAGCGGCGGAGGGTGGCGGGGCTGCCCATGGGACTCCTTGGGATACGGGGCCCGACCGGGTCCGGTCGGGTGGCTCCGGCCATCCCATCGAGAGCCGCATGATCATGCCATAGTCATTTGGTACCTGCGGCATGGTCACGCTTGGCCACCGGAAAAGGTAAAGGCCGGCCCAGGTGAAGGTAAGTCTCCACCCGGGCCGACAGTATGACGAATCGTCAGTCGAAAGGCGCTATGCCCCGCCGTTCGGGCTCAGCGGGCCCCACCGTTGACGTACAGCGTCTGGCCGCTGACGTACGCGGCGTCCTCGCTCGCGAGGAAGGCCACCACCGAGGCGATCTCCTCCGGCCGGCCGACCCGCCGCAGCGGGGTCCGGGCGGCGACCTCCGCCTGGTGGTCCTCGGCCGAGGCGCCGACCCGCTCGGCGGTGGCGGCCGTCATCGCGGTGGCGATGTAGCCGGGGGCGACGGCGTTGACGTTGATGTTGAACGGGCCCAGCTCGATCGCCAGGGTGGCGGTGAGGCCCTGGATGCCGGCCTTGGCGGCGGCGTAGTTGGCCTGGCCCCGGTTGCCGAGCGCGGAGCGCGAGCTGAGCGAGACGATCTTGCCGTACTTCTGCGCCACCATGTACTTCTGGGCGACGTGGCTGCAGTTGTAGGCGCTGGTCAGATTGACCGTCAGCACCGTGTCCCAGTCGGCCTTGGCCATCTTGAAGAACAGGTTGTCCCGGGTGATCCCGGCGTTGTTCACCAGGATGTGCACCCCGCCGAGGTCGTTCACGACCTCGGCGAAGACCGCCTCCACCGCGTCGTAGTCGGCCACGTCGCAGCCGTACGCGCGCGCGGTGCCGCCCTTGGCGGTGATCTCCTCGACCGTCCCGGCGGCGCGCTCGGCGGTGAGGTCGACGACGGCCACGGCCGCACCCTCCTCCGCCAGCAGCCGCGCGGTGGCCGCGCCGATGCCCTGGGCCGCACCGGTGACGACGGCGACCTTGCCTGCGAAACGAGTCACGACGGACTCTCCCTCCGGACGATGCTCAGTGCTGCTCAGTTGACGTTCTCGACGAGGACGGCGGTGCCCTGACCGACGCCCACACACATGGTGGCCAGCCCGCGCCGGGTGCCGTTGCGGCGCATCCGGTGCAGCAGGGTGGTGAGGATGCGGGCGCCGGAGCCGCCCAGCGGGTGGCCGAGGGCGATCGCCCCGCCGGTCGGGTTGACCAGCTCCGGATCGATGCCCAGCTGGTCCATGGAGGCCAGCACCTGGGCGGCGAAGGCCTCGTTGAGCTCGGCCTCCCCGAGGTCGTCGAGCGACCAGCCGACCCGGGCGAGCGCCTTCCGGGTGGCCGGCACCGGGCCGATGCCCATCACGTCCGGGTGCACGCCGGCCGAGGCCCCGGCGACGTACCGGCCCAGTGGCTGGAGGCCGAGGTCGCCCAGTGCCTCCTCGCTGACCAGGACCAGGCCGGCGGCGCCGTCGTTCATCGGCGAGGCGTTGCCGGCGGTCACCGTGCCGCCGGGGCGGAAGGCGGGCTTGAGCTTCGCGAGCTTCTCCGGGCTGGTGTCCTCGCGGATGCTCTCGTCCTGGGTGACCGTCACCCCGTCCGGCCGCTCGACCGGCACCAGCTCGGCGTCGAAGTGGCCGCATCTGCGGGCCTCGGCGGCGCGCTGGTGGCTGCGGAGGGCGAAGGCGTCCTGCCGCTCGCGGGTGATCCCGTAGCGGGAGGCGACCTCCTCGGCGGTCTCGCCCATGGAGAGCACCCCGTGCAGGTCGGCCATCCGGGGGTTGGTGAGGCGCCAGCCGAGCCGGGTGTCGAAGGTCTCGATCCGGTGCGGCAGCGCCTCGTCGGGGCGGGGGAGGACGAACGGCGCGCGGGTCATCGACTCGCAGCCGCCGGCCAGCACCACATCGGCCTCGCCGGAGCCGATCGCCCGGGCGGCCAGGGTGACGGCCTCCAGGCCGGAGGCGCAGAGCCGGTTGACCGTGGCTCCGGGGACGGTGTCGGGCAGGCCGGCCAGCAGCGCCGCCATCCGGGCGGCGTTGCGGTTGTCCTCGCCGGCCTGGTTGGCGGCGCCCCAGTAGACGTCGTCGATCCGGGCCGGGTCGAGGGCGGGCACGTCGGCGAGCAGGGCGCGCAGCACGGTGGCCGAGAGGTCGTCGGGGCGGACCGTGGCGAGCGCTCCGCGCAGCCGGCCGATGGGTGTGCGGCGGGCTGCGGCGAAGTAGACAGGACGCACGTCGTCGGGCTCCTTATCAGAACAGCGGAAGAGCGGAAGAGCGGAAGAACGGAACAGCGTGGAGCGGGGCCGCTCAGAAGGCGTTGACGCCGGTGAGCGAGCGCCCGATGAGCAGTTTGTGGATCTGGCTGGTGCCCTCGTAGAGCGTCATCACCCGCGCGTCGCGCAGGTACTTGCCGACCGGGTACTCGTCGATGAACCCGTAGCCGCCGAACACCTGGAGTGCGTTGTTGGCGGCCCGGACGGCGGCCTCGCTCGCGTAGAGCTTGGCGACGGAGGACTCGGTGGCGAACGGCAGGCCGCGGTCGATGTGGTCGGCGACCTTCCAGGTGAGCAGCCGGGAGGCCTCGACGTCGACCGCGATGTCGGAGAGCAGCTCCTGCACCAGCTGGTGCGAGGCGATCGGCTTGCCGAACTGCTCGCGCTCGCCCGCGTACCGGACGGCGGCGTCCAGGCAGGCCCGGGCGATGCCGACGCAGCCGGCGGCGACCGACATCCGGCCCTTGGCGAGCGCGGCCATGGCGACCGTGAAGCCCTTGCCGACCTCGCCGAGCCGGGCGGAGTCGGGCACCCGGACGCCGTCGAAGGAGAGTTCGGCGGTGGCCTGGCCGCGCAGGCCGAGCTTCCCGTGGATCTCGGTGCGGGTGAAGCCGGGCAGGCCGGTGGGGACGAGGAAGGCGGTCACCCCGCGGTGGCCCTGCCGCTCGGGGTCGTCGCCTCCGGTGCGGGCGAACACCAGGGCGACGTCGGCCCAGGTGCCGTTGGTGATGAACGTCTTGCTGCCGCTGATCAGCCAGTCGCCGCCGTCGCGTACCGCCCGGGTGGTGAGGTTGGCGGCGTCCGAGCCGGTGCCGGGCTCGGTGAGCGCGAAGCAGCCGAGCGCCTCGCCCGAGGTGAGCCGGGGCAGCCACTCCCGCTTCTGCTCCTCCGTCCCGTAGGCGTTGACCGACTTGCCGACCAGCCCGAGCGAGACCGAGACGATGCCGCGGACGGCGGAGTCGCCGCGCCCCAGCTCCTCCAGGACCAGGCAGTAGGCGAGGTGGTCCCCGCCGCTGCCGCCGTACTCCTCGGGCAGGGTGAGGCCGAGGAAGCCCAGCTTGCCGAGCCTGCCGATGATCGCGCGGTCGACGGACTCGGCGCGGTCCCAGGCGGCGGCGTGCGGGGCGATCTCGCGGTCGGTGAAGGAGGCCGCCAGGTCGCGGACGGCGGTCTGTTCCTCGGACAGCTCCAGGTTCATCGAGACCCCGTTAAACTAGCGCTGCAAGTTTTATGGGGGGACTGTAGCCCCGACGGGGCTCCGCTGGGAAGGGCCACCTGCCAGAATCGATCCCCATCCCCTGGCGACCCGCAGGCAGACACGCGGGAAGCCGCCCCGACCCTCACCCGACCGGAGGAACCGCGCCGATGGCCCGCCCGCGCACCCCGCTGCTCAGCCGTGAGCGCATCATCACGGCCGCGCTCCGGCTCGTCGACGCCGAGGGGCTGGACGCGCTCTCCACCCGGCGCCTGGCCACCGAGCTGTCCGTCAGCGGGCCGTCCCTCTACAACCACTTCGGCACCAAGGACGAGCTGCTGGATGCGGTGGTGGACAGCGTGATGGGCGAGGTCGACCTGTCGATGTTCACCCCGGGGGCGCCCTGGCCGGAGGCGCTGCGGGCCTGGGCCCGCTCCTACCGGGCGGCCCTGGCCGCCCACCCGAACATCGTCCCGGTGCTGGCCCAGGGCCCCGGACGCCGGCCGAACGCGCTGCGGCTGGCCGACGCCGTCTTCGGCTGCCTGGTCGAGTCCGGTTGGCCGCGCGGGCAGGCCACCCGGATCGGCGCGCTGATGCGGTACTTCGTCACCGGCTCGGCGCTGGCCTCGTTCGCGGCGGGCTTCCCGGAGGACGCCGGGCTGTACGACGCGGCCGACTACCCCCACCTCGGCGAGGCCCACCGGCTCGCCGAGCACCGGGGGGCGATCGACGAGGGCGCCTTCGAGACCGGGCTGGAGGCGCTCCTCGACGGGCTGGCGCTCAGGTTCGACCGCACGGTCGAGGGCGCCCGGCGGGCCGGGGGAGACCGGTAGGACGCGGGCGGCGACGGAGACCGGGCCGACACGGCCGGGCCGGCCACGAGCCGGCCGGCGAGCGCGACGGCGGCCGGGCAAGTGACCGCGGCCCGGCCGGTGACCGCGGCCCGGCCGGCGGCCGTCACCAGGGCTCGCGCGCCGTGAACGCGGGCCGCAGCGCGAGGTCCACCGGGTCGTAGTACCGGTGGTAGACGGGCGTGAGCCCGCCGGAGACCGGCGGCACGATCCAGCTCCAGTCGGCCGGGGTGGGCCGGCCGAGCCGCTGCTCCTGGGCAACGTGCTTGAGGAACCGCGCCGACTCCGTGTGGTGGTCGGCCATGGTCACCCCGGCCTCCTGGAACGAGTGCAGCACCGCCACATTGAGCTCCACCAGCGCCCGGTCCCGCCAGAGCGTGCGGTCGCTGGAGGTGTCCAGACCGAGCCGCCCGGCCACGGTCGCCAGCATGTCGTACCGGTCGGCGTCGGCGAGGTTGCGCGCGCCGATCTCGGTGCCCATGTACCAGCCGTTGAACGGCGCTGTGGGGTAGCGGACGCCGCCGATCTCCAGCGTCATGTCGCTGATCGCGGGCACCGCGTACCAGCGCAGCCCCAGCTCGGCGAACCAGTCGTGGTCGGGGTGGGTGAGCTCGACCTCCAACGTGGTGTCGTCCGGCAGCTCGTACCACTCGGGGCGTTCGCCGGGCCGCTCCTGGACCAGCAGCGGCAGCACCTCGAACCGCTCCCGGCCGCACTTCCACCCGAGGTCGCGGGCCCGGGCGGCGAGCCGTGCGCCGGCCGGATCGCCGGTCCAGCCGCCGTCCGCGGCGGGGTGGCCGGCGTAGCGGACCAGTTGCTGGTTGAGGATGCGCGCGGCCGGGCGGCCGGGCCGGTCGGGGGCGAAGACCGAGACCACCGGGCGGATCCGCCCGCCGTTGGTCGCCGTGCGCAGGTGCTCGAAGCACTCGGCGGCGATGTCGTCGGCCGAACCCAGGTGCCGCAGGTCGCGCACCACCAGGCTGTGCCAGTACAGCCGGCCGATGCAGCGGGCGGCGTTGCGCCAGGCCAGCTTGGCGCCGTAGGCCAGCTCGGCCGGGGTGTGCTCGTAGGTGCCGGTGCGGTCGATCTCGTCGAGCACCGCGCGCAGCCGCTCGGCCGGGTCGCCGGCGGCGGGCTGCTCGTGGTGGAACTGGCGGACGAAGGCGGCGGCCTCCCCGGGGTCGGTGAACGGCTCGGCCGGGTGGGGGGTGAGCCGCCCGGTGGCGTGGCCGGTCGGCTGCCGGACCGCGGGCAGCAGGTCGGGCCGGGGCGCGGGCCTCGAACCGGCCGTCGGCGCGGGCTTCGGAGCGGCCGTCGGCCCGGGCCGGGCGGCGGTCGCCCGGGCCGGCCCGGTGGCGTCGGTGGCGGGGTGCGCGTGGGCGTACGGGCAGCCGGCGGCGGGTGCCGACGCCGGCGCTGCGGCGGGCGCCGAAGCGGGCCGGCGGCTGCTGTGGGTGCTGCGGGTACGAAGCCGGTTGAAGATCAAGGACACATCCCTCCTGCCGGTCATGAGTACCGGAGGTGCACGGCCCGCCGCAGGGAGTGAACGATTCGGCCCCCGCACCCGCGCCCGGGGCGCTATGGTGCGGGGGCCGATGGTCCGACTGTCGGACCGGCGACGGCCTCTGGTCGGGGTGGCCGGGCCGGACCGGGCCGGCGTCGTGGAGCGTCGGCCGGTGGCTCAGCCCATGTCCTCCAGGCGGACGCCCTTGGTCTCCTTCATGAAGCGGGCCACGAAGAGGATCGACAGTGCGGCGAAGCCCGCGTACGCCAGGTAGGTCGCCGAGAGGTTCCAGCGCGAGAGCGAGGGGAACGAGACGGTGATCGCCCAGTTGGCGATCCACTGTGCCGAGGCGGCGACGGAGAGCGCGGCGGCGCGGACGCGGTTGGGGAACATCTCGCCGAGCATCACCCAGACCACCACGCCCCACGACATCGCGAAGAACAGCACGAAGGCGTTGGCCGCGACCAGTGCCACCGTTCCCTGGAGGTCGGGCAGCGAGACGTTGTCGCCGCTGCCGGTGGCCGAGGAGAACGCCCAGCCGCAGGCGGCCAGCGCGACGGCCATGCCGGCCGAGCCGATCAGGGCGAGCGGCTTGCGGCCGATCCGGTCCACCAGCAGGATCGCGACCACGGTGCCGAGGATGTTGATGACCGAGCCGATGAAGCTGATCAGCAGCGAGTTGCTCTGGTCGATGCCGACCGACTGCCAGAGGATCGACGAGTAGTAGAAGATCACGTTGATGCCGACCAGCTGCTGGAAGACCGACAGGCCGATGCCGACCCAGACGACGGGCAGCAGACCGAACCGGCCGCCGAGCAGGTCGCGGAAGCGCGGGCGGTGGTCGGAGGCGATCAGGCCCTGGATCTCCGCGATCCTGGCGTCGGTGTCGGCGTCCTTGCCCTCGACCTCGGCGAGCACGGTGCGGGCCTCGTCCAGCCGGCCGGCCGAGATCAGGTAGCGCGGGGACTCGGGGATCGTCGAGGAGAGCACGAAGTAGACCGCGGCCGGCACGACGCAGATGCCCAACATCCACTGCCAGGCCTCCAGCCCGAGCAGGTGGCCGCGGGTGTCGCCGCCGGCGGCGTCCGCGAGCACCCAGTTGACCAGCTGGGAGATGGCGATACCGAGCACGATCGCCGCCTGCTGGAATGAGGCCAGCCGGCCGCGGTAGCGGGTCGGCGCGACCTCGGCGATGTAGGTCGGCGCGATCACCGAGGCGATGCCGATCGCCGCACCGCCGAGGACCCGCCAGAAGGCGAGGTCCCAGGCGGAGAACGGCAGCATCGAGCCGACGGCGCTCACCGCGAACAGCAGGGCGCCCGCCTTCATCACCTTGATCCGGCCGTAGCGGTCGGCGAACCGGCCGGCCAGCGCGGCACCGACGGCCGAACCCAGCAGCGCCGAGGAGACGATCAGGCCGGTCACGCCGTCGCCGACGCCGAACCTGTCCTGGATGCCGGAGACGGCGCCGTTGATCACGGAGCTGTCGTAGCCGAACAGGAAGCCGCCGAGGGCCGCGGCGGCGGTGATGAAGACGACGAAGCCGAGGCGGCCGGAGGACCCGGCCTCCGCCGCCCCCGGCTCCGCGGGCTGCTGGGTGACGCTCACGATCTTGACTCCTGGTGCTCGACTGGTACTCGGCGCTGAGCTCGGTCGTCGCGATCGTAACGCGTCAATGTTCAAGTGTTGTACACGGGATGCCCTTCAAGTCCCTTTGCTCATTAGTAAGGTGAAAAATCAAATAGGCTCGGCCAGGGAGAGCCCGAACCGGCCCTCGTCGTCCGTCCACCAGTGGGAGAGCCGCATGCCGGCCGCGGCCAGCTCATCGGCGACCCGCTCGCGGCGGAACTTGGCCGAGACCTCGGTGCGCAGCTCCTCGCCCCGGTCGAAGTGGACCGGCAGGTCCAGCGCCGGGATCTTCACGGTCTGCGAGCGCAGCGAGCGCAGCCGCATCTCGATCCACTCCTGCTCCTGGTCCCAGAGCGCCACGTGTTCGAACGCGGCCGGGTCGAAGTCGGCGCCGAGCTCCCGGTTGAGCACGTCGAGCACGTTCTTGTTGAACTCGCCGGTGACCCCGGCCGCGTCGTCGTAGGCGGCGACCAGCACCCGCGGGTCCTTGACCAGGTCGGTGCCGAGGAGCAGGAAGTCGCCCGGGTCCAGGGCGGCGCGCAGGCCGCGCAGGAAGGCCGCCCGCTCGGCCGGGAGCAGGTTGCCGAGGGTGCCGCCGAGGAAGGCCACCAGCCGCGGGCCGCCGCCCGGGGGCAGGCCGAGCCGGGCGGTGAAGTCGGCCAGCACGCCGTGCACCGACAGCCCGGGGTACTCGTCGGCGAGCGCCTCCCCGGCGGCGGTCAGCGCGCTCTCGCTGACGTCCACCGGGACGTAGGTGTCCAGGGTGTCGCGCCCGCGCAGCGCGTCCAGCAGCAGCCGGGTCTTCTCGGAGGAGCCGGAGCCCAGCTCCACCAGGGTGCGGGCCCCGGTGACGGCGGCGATCTCGCCGGCCCGCGCGGTCAGGATGGCCCGCTCGGCGCGGGTCGGGTAGTACTCCGGGAGCCGGGTGATCTCCTCGAACAGCTCGCTGCCGCGGGCGTCGTAGAACCACTTCGGCGGCAGCCACTTGGGTTCGGAGGTCAGACCGAGCTGCACGTCGTGCCGCAGGGCGGTGCTGAAGTGGTCGGCGGGCAGCAGGCGGGTGACGTCGAAGGTGCTCATGGGGCGATGGATCCTCTGTTCAAAAGGTGAAGGAGAGGGCATGAGGCGGCCGGCTCGGCGTGGCCGGCGGCGCGGGCGCTGTTCCGGGCGCCTACCCGGGTCAGAGCGGTTGGACCGTGACGCCCTCCGGGCCGGCCAGCAGCAGCGAGCCGTCCGGGACGGCCGTCCAGTCCGGGTGGTCGTCGAAGGGCTCGGAGGCGACCACCACACCGAGGCCGGGCAGGCTCCGGTGGTGCAGGGTGTCGCCCCAGGCGGTCGCGGCGATCGCGCGGCCGTCGGTGAGCAGCAGGTTGAGCCGGCCGGTGGTGTGCGCGGCCACGTCCGCGACGGTGCCGGCCAGCGCGTCGCCCAGGCCGGCGCCGGCCCGCAGCCGGTGCAGCACCAGGGCCCAGAGCAGCGCCGAGTCGGTGCGCGCCACCAGCTCCAGCAGCTCGGCCGGCGGCAGCAGCGCGGCCAGGGCGTCCAGCTTGCCCGGCCAGCCGGCCACCGCGCCGTTGTGGCTGAACAGCCACCGCTCGGCGGCGAAGGGGGCGGCGGCCTCCTCGCCCGCCGCGCAGCCCTCGGTGGCGGAGCGGACGGCCGCCACCAGCGCCCGGGTGCGGATCACCCGGGCGAGGTCGGCGAAGGCGGCGTCCGCCCAGACCGGCCCGGCCCGCCGGTACCGGGCCGGGACCGCGTCCTCGTCCGCGTACCAGCCGAGGCCGAAGCCGTCCGCGTTGACCGTGCCGTACTGCTGGATGCGCGGCGCCCAGGACTGCCGGTGGAGTCCGAACGGCGGCTCCACCAGCAGCTGCCGGGGTGCCACCGGAGCGCCCAGGTAGGCCAGGTGGCGGCACATCAGCCGGCCTCCACGTCGGCGGCGGTGCGGAACCCGGCGAAGATCTGCCGCCGGATCGGGTAGTCCCAGTTGCGGAACGTGCCGCGGCAGGCGACCGGGGCGACGGCGAAGCAGCCGCCGCGCAGCACCTTGTACTCGGGCCCGAAGAAGACCTCCGAGTACTCCTTGTACGGCCAGGCCGAGAAGCCGGGGTAGGGCCGGAAGTCGCTGGCCGTCCACTCCCACACATCGCCCATCAACTGCCGGACGCCGTAGGGCGATTCGCCCTTCGGGTAGCTGCCGGCCGGGGCCGGGCGCAGGTGCCGCTGGCCCAGGTTGGCGTGGGCGGGGGCGGGGGCGGCATCGCCCCAGGGGTAGCGGCGGGAGCGGCCGGTGGCCGGGTCGTGCCGGGCGGCCTTCTCCCACTCCGCCTCGGTCGGCAGCCGCCGCCCGGCCCACCGCGCGTACGCGTCGGCCTCGTACCAGCCCACGTGCAGCACCGGTTCGTCGAGCGGGACGGGCTCCAGGACGCCGAAGCGGCGGCGCAGCCACTGGCCGCTCTCGCGCCGCCAGAACAGCGGGGCGGTGAGCCCGGCCTGCTGCCGGTGCTCCCAGCCGGCGGGCTCCCACCAGCGCGGGTCGTCGTAGCCGCCGTCGGCGATGAACCGCAGGTAGGCGCCGTTGGTGACGGGCGCGGTGTCCAGCCGGTAGGCGGGCAGCTCGACCAGGTGCGCGGGGCGCTCGTTGTCCAGCGCCCAGGGCTCGGTGTCGGTGCCCATGGTGAACGGGCCGGCCGGGATCAGCACGTCGGCGGGCAGCGCGGCGGCGTCCGCCGGGGCGGGCGGCGGCGGGGGAGCGGCCAGCACCGGCTCGCCCTTGCGGAGCTGGTGGGTGATCAGCATGGTCTCGTCGTGCTGCTGTTCGTGCTGGGCGATCATGCCGAAGGCGAACCCGGCGTCCAGCAGCGGCACGCCCTCCAGCGGGCTGGCGTCGAGCAGGTCGAGCACCCGGCCGCGGACGTCGTGCGCGTACGCCCGGGCCTCGCCGGGCGGCAGCAGCGGCAGGGTGGGCCGCTCGGCGCGCGGGTGCTGGAAGGCGTCGTAGAGCGGGTCGATCTCCGGGTGCATCGGGTCCCGGCCGCCGACGTTGCGCAGCAGCCAGAGCTCCTCCTGGTTGCCGATGTGCGCGAGGTCCCAGACCAGCGGCGACATCAGCGGGGAGTGCTGGGCGGTGAGGTCGGTGTCCTCGACGCAGTCGGTCAGCGCGGCGGTCCGGACGCGGGCGGCCTGCAGTTCGGCGGCGATCGCCTCGCGCAGGGCCTCGACCGGGGTGTCCGGTCCGGGCGCGGAGAGGTCGGCGGCGGGCCGGGCGGCGGACGGCCGGGCGCCGGCGGGGGTGCCGGCGGCGGGGGCGCCGGTCGGGCGGGCGTCGTCGATCATGGTGCGGCCTCCTCCGGGGGAGTGCGTCGGGTGCCGGAGCGCAGGGCGTCCAGCTGGTCGTCGGCCGGGCAGCGGCCGCGCGCGGGGTAGCGCTCGGCGAAGGCGGCGACGGCGGTGCGCAGCCGCTCGGCGCCGGGCAGGCGGCCCAGCGCGGCGTCGGCGGCGGCGAAGCAGGCGAGGGCGGCGCGGCGCAGCTCGGGGTCGGCCACGGCCAGGGTGGCGGCGCGGCGCCAGGCGTCACTGCGCGGCGGGCGCGGGCCGTCGGCGCACTCCAGCGGCTCCAGGGCGGCGAGTGCGGCGTCGGCGGCGACCGGGTCGTCCAGCAGCGCGCCGACCAGGGCGGCGGGGACGATCCAGCCGTCGCCCGGCTGGGCGTCGATCATCCGCAGCTCCAGGTGGCCGCGCGGGCGGACCGGCGGGAAGAGCGTGGTGCGGTGGTAGTCCAGGTCGGCCAGGGTGGGCGGGCGCTCGCCGGCGCCGCGCAGCCAGTCGGCGAAGGTCAGCCCGGCCGGCGCCGTCCAGGGCAGCCCGTCGGGGCGGCGGATGCAGAGCACCTCGGCGTCCAGGACGTACCTGGTCCAGGCCTCGCACGGGTCGCCGTGGTCGGGCTCGGGGGCAAGCGTGCGGGTGGGGTCCATCCGGGACCAGACGGTCTGCCGGGTGGACCGGTGGCCGGTCGGCTTCCCGTCCAGCACCGGGGAGTTGGCGAAGGCGGCGACCAGCACCGGCCCGAGCCGGTGGGCCAGGCGCCAGCGGCGGTCCACCGCGTGCGGCCCGCTCGCGTCGCCGGCGTCCAGGCAGACCTGGACGGATGCGGTGCCGGTCATCATGATCCGGCCCCAGGGCCCGGCGGAGTTGAAGAAACGTTCCATCGCCAGATAGCGCGGGTGGTCCAGCACCATGTGCCGCGGGCGGGCGAGGGGATCGGTGCCGGTGCCGGTGAGGCGCAGGCCCTGCGCCGCGAAGGCGGCCCGCAGGGCGGCGAGGTCGCGCCGGGTGTCGGCGACGCAGGCGACGAGGCCGTCGGCGGGCGGGGAGCTGAGCTCGACCTGTCCGCCGGGTTCGAGGGTGAGGCGGGCTCCGGAGGGGAGCGACGTGCCGTCGGGGCCACCGAGGGGCAGTGCGTCCAGTGCGGCGTGCAGCCGCTCCGGTAGGACCGGGTCGGTGGGACATCGGTCGTCGTGGACGAACCACTCGACCTCGACGCCGACCAGCCGGGGAGGGCCGATCTTGAAGCAGACGCCGGCCATGTGGCTGCGCGCCGCCGATTCGGTGAGCGGGGACACCCCGGTCGGGGGCGGTCCGGCGCTCTGCCGTTCCGGCGGGCTGGTCGAGCTGGTCGGGCGAACGGGTATCACCGGACTCACCATCCTCGGGATCACGATTGCGGCCCGGTCTACCCTGCCCAGTCTGCTACGGACCATGCGGGGCCGCTCCGCGAACATCTCGTGAAGAGAGCGTCCTCGCAGCTCGGAGGGGGTGGCAACCGGGTGAATCAGGTCGTTCGGAGCCGTTTCAGCCGCTCCGCGACGACCTCCAGGTCCGGTGCAGGCAGGGCGTAGTCGAGCCGCAGCGAGCCCTCGCCGCCGGGCCCGAAGTCGGCCCCGTCCGAGGCCTCCAGCCCGCACCGCTCCAGCAGCGCCGCCCGGGCCCCCACCCGCGGCAGGCCGAGCGCGGCGGCGTCCACCCAGAGCAGGTACGAGGCCTGCGGTGCGGAGCGGACGGCGCCGCCGAGCAGGCCGGTCAGCCGGTCCCGGGCGGCCGCCAGGTGCGCCAGCAGCGCGTCCAGCCACGGACCGCCGTGCCGCAGCGCGGCCCGCTGTACCTCCTGCTCCAGCAGCCCGCCCTCCCAGAGCCCGTAGCCCGCCATCACCCCGGTGAACCGCTCGCGCAGCGCGGCGTCCGGCACCAGGGCGAAGCTGCTCGGGATGCCCGGGGCGTTGAAGGTCTTGCCGACCGAGTTGAGCGTGACCGTCCGCTCCCGGTACGGCCCCGCCGCGTCGACGGCCACCGGGTGGCGGTGGCCCGGATGGGTGAGGTCGCCGTGCACCTCGTCCGAGACGAGCACGGCGCCGGCCCGCGCCGTGGCTTCCGCCAGCGCACGGATCTCGGCCGCGGTCCAGACCCGGCCGGAGGGGTTGTGCGGGCTGCTCAGCAGCACGACGCCGGGGGCGCCGGGGCGGTGGTGGGAGTCCGGGCGCCGCGGTCCGGCGGCGGAGGGGGGCAGGGCGGCCAGGTGCCCGGTGAGGGCGGCGAGCGGCAGCCGGTAGCCCGTGGCGTCCTGCTCCAGCGGCACCTCCCGGTACGGCAGGGCGGCGGCCCGGCACAGCTGGGCGAAGCCGCCCCACTCGGGGGTCGGGAACAGCACCGGCCCGGTCGGGCGCGCGGCCTCCAGCAGCAGCCGCACGGCCGTCCGCGGACCGAACGGCAGCAGCACCACCCACGCCGGGTCCACCGTCACCCCGTGCCGCACGCGGTACCAGTCGGCCACCAGCTCCCGGTCGGCGGGATCGCACACCGTGTACCCGTACGCCCGGTGCCGTGCCCGGCGTTCCAGCGCCCGGGCGACGGCCGGCGGTCCGGGCAGGTCCATGTCGGCCAGCCCCATCGCGATCACGCCGGCGGGGTCGGCGGAGCGCCCGGCCCGCGCCCACTTGCTGCTCCCGGTGCCCGTGCGGTCGAAGGGCCGGTCGAAGCCGAACTCGTCCGGCTGGCTGGTCATGCGGCCTCCAGGGGGAACGCGTGGGGAGCGGGTGGGGGAACGGCGGCGGTCAGGGCCACCGGGCGGGCCGTGGCCGCCGTTCCTCCCGTCTTCCCGCCCCGCGGCCCGGATACCCCCGGCCGGCTGCGGTAGCGGCCCGATGCAGTAGCGGGCCGCCGGGCCGTGCGGTAGCGGCGGGTGACGGGCGGTCGCTTCGGAGGATCGCCCGAACCGGCCGGGCAGGGGGCCGGGGCCGGCTGGACGATGATCACGTCCTGTTGGGCGGCGGCACCCCCGGTGCGGCACCGGCCGGAACGTTGCGCCTACGCTGCGGGCCTGGCATGCCGGTCGGGCACCGCACGACGGGCGGCCACCGGCGGGCCGGACGGCCACCGGCAGGAGGAGGGGCGCAGGATGGCGGCGGACGGACAGCACGGACAACAGGGCGACGAGATCACGCTGTTCGTGGCCCGGCGGGTGGAGCCCGGGTACGAGGCGGCGTTCGAGGTCTGGGCGAAGGGCATCCTCGCCGCGGCCGCCGCGCACGAGGGCAACCTCGGGACCGGCCTGCTGCGCCCGGCCGGCCCGGACGACCCCTGGCACCTGCTGCTGCACTTCCGGGACACCGCCGCGTTCCGCTCCTGGCAGGACTCCCCGGCGCGGGCAGCCTGCTTCGCCGAGGCGGACGGGCACCACCACGAGGTGCACCGGCACGAGATCCTCGGCATGGAGGGCTGGTTCGCCACCACCCCGGCCGCGGCCAAGGGACGGCCGCCGGTGCGCTGGAAGATGGCCGTCGCCTCGACGGTGGCGATAGCCCCGCTCACCGTCACGGCGAGCCTGCTGCTCAACCCGCACCTCGCCGGCCTGCCGGTGGCCGTCCGCCCGCTGGTGACCGCGCCGCTGATCAGCGCGCTGATGACCTACGCGGCGCTGCCGGTGGTGACGCGGCTGCTGCGCCGCTGGCTGTTCACCGGGTGAGAGCCGTCCCCCGGGGAGTCACCCCCGCGCCGCCCGGCGCGGCGGGGCCGAGCCGAGGTGGGCCGCCAGCCCGCGCAGGCCGCGGCGCATCATCACGGCGTGGTTGGCCCGGAACACCAGGTGCAGCGGGAGGGCGAGCCGGCGCAGCAGGGCCTTGCCGGGGCGGGTGTCCTCCTCGAACCGGATCAGGCTGCCGCCGTCGTGCGGGGCGACCGTCCAACGGGACCAGCCCGTGAGGTCGCCGGTCATGGCGGCCTCCAGCACCCCCGCCGCCGGATCGCGCCGGACCGTCCGCAGGCCGATCACCAGCCGGTACGGCAGGTAACCGCGCACCACCACCGTGCCGGAGTCCGGGTCGTCCTCCCGGACGGCGCGGATCTCGGGCCACCAGAGCGGGTAGTTCCGGACGTCCTCCAGCACCGCGTACACGGAGTCGGCCGGTGCGGTGAGCCGCCACGCGTCGCGGAACCGGTAGTGGTTGGGGTCCACGCCCGCACTATAGGGCGTGCCCGCCGGGCGCAGTCGCCACCGGAACCCTGCCGCGCCGCGAACCGCCCCCGCCCGCCCTACGCAGACTCGTTCAGGGTGAAGGCCGTGTTGACCAGCGCGACGTGGGTGAACGCCTGCGGGGTGTTGCCGAGTTGGCGCCGGGCGCGCGGATCCCACTGCTCGGAGAGCAGGCCGAGGTCGTTGCCGAGCCCGACCACCCGGGCGAACAGGTCCCGGGCCTCCGTCCGGCGGCCGGTGGCGGCCAGTGCGTCGGCGAGCCAGAACGAACAGGCCAGGAAGGCCCCTTCGCCGCCGGGCAGGCCGTCGGTGCGCTGCCGGGCCTGGTAGCGGCGGACCAGGCCGCCGTGGTCCAGGCCCTCCCGGATCGCGTCCACGGTACGGACCACGCGCGGGTCGTCCGGCGGCAGGAAGCCGGTCTTGACCACGAACAGCGTTGCCGCGTCCAGCCCCTGGCCGCCGTAGTGCTGGACGAACACCCCGCGCCGCCGGTCGTAGCCGTTCGCGCAGACGTCGGCGTGGACGGCGTCGCGCATGGCCCGCCAGCGGTCGACGGGTGCGGGCAGGCCGGTGGCCTCGGCCAGCCGGACGGCGCGGTCGGCGGCCACCCAGGACATCACCTTGGAGTGGACGAAGTGCTGCCGCCCGCCGCGGACCTCCCAGAGGCCCTCGTCCGGCTCCTGCCAGTGCCGCTCCAGGTAGTCCATCAGTGCCCGGAGCAGGGTCCAGACGTGCCGCTCCATCGGCAGGCCGGCCAGCAGGGCGAGGTGCAGGGTGTCGACCACCTCGCCGTAGACGTCGAGTTGGAGCTGGTCTACGGCGGCGTTGCCGAACCGGACCGGCCGGGAGCCCTCGTAGCCGGGCAGCCAGTCGGCGATGGTCTCGCCGAGGACGCGCTCGCCGGCCACGCCGTAGACGGCCTGCAGGTCGCGGGGCTCGCCGGCGATGGCGCGCAGCAGCCAGCGGCGCCAGGCGGCGGCCTCCTCGCGGAAGCCGCCGCGCAGCAGCGCGGAGAGCGTCATCGAGGAGTCCCGCAGCCAGCAGAACCGGTAGTCCCAGTTGCGCATCCCGCCGATCCGCTCGGGCAGCGAGGCGGTCGCGGCGGCGACGATCCCGCCGGTGGGTTCGTAGGCGAGGGCCTTGAGGGTGATCAGCGAGCGCAGGACGGCGTCCCGCCACTCGCCGTCGTAGCGGCAGCCGTCGGCCCAGTGCTGCCAGTCGCGGAGGGTGGCGACCAGCGCGTCCTCGGTGTCGGTGCGCGGGGTGGTGGGCAGGTGGGAGGGCTGCCAGGTGAGCACGAAGGCGGTGCGGCGGCCGGGGGTGGTGGTGAATTCGGAGACGGTGACGCCGTCCAGGCCGTAGGTGTGCACCCCGGGCGGGACCCGCAGCCAGGCCGAGTCGGGCCCGGCGACGGCGACCCGGTGGCGGCCGGTGCGGCGGACCCAGGGCTCGATCCGGCCGTAGTTGAACCGCAGTCGAAGTTCGCCGCGGACCGGCACGCTGCCCTCGATCCCCTCGACGATCCGGATCAGCTGGGGGGTGCGCCGGCCGCCCTGGCCGCGCTGGGGCATGAAGTCGGTGACCCGGACGGCGCCCTCGGGGGTGCGCCACTCACTCTCCAGCACCAGGCTGTCGCTCCGGTAGCGGCGGGTGGAACACTGCGCGGCGCCGACCGGGGCGAGCCGCCACGCACCGTGTTCGCCGCCGCCGAGCAGACCGGAGAAGCAGCTGGGGGAGTCGAACCGGGGCAGGCAGAGCCAGTCGACCGAGCCGTCCCGGCCCACCAGGGCGGCGGTCTGCAGGTCGCCGATCAGGGCGTAGTCCTCGATGCGTCCGGCCATCGGCTCCATTCTCGGTCGTCGGCGCCGGAACGGCAGTCCGGACGGCCGCGGCGCGCCGCGGGCGTCGAGTGGAAGCGCTCCGTCAGCGCCCGACGGGAACCCGCCGGTGGGAGGGCGGAACTCCGCTTGCACGCGTTCGGCGTGCAGGGGAGGATCTTTTGTGCTTGTAGTCTCATCAGTCGCAGCAGTCCCGTCAGACAGCTGGCTTCCCGGAACCGGAACGAAGGAGTCCCTAGGATGCGGCGACCGAACTGGGTACCGGAGGGCACGGACCTGGACAAACCGAACGCCGCGCGGGTCTACGACTACTACCTCGGCGGTTCGCACAACTTCGAGGTGGACCGGGAGATGGCCCGCAAGGCGATAGCCCTGTGGCCGGAGCTGCCCCAGATCATGCGGTCCAACCGCGCCTTCCTGCGCCGCGCGGTGCAGTTCGTCGCGGAGCAGGGCATCACGCGCTTCCTCGACATCGGTTCCGGCATCCCCACCTTCGGCGCGGTGCACGAGATCGCCCGGGCGATCAACCCCGAGTCCGAGGTGGTCTACGTCGACCGCGACCCCGTCGCCGCCGCGCACAGCCGGCTGCTGCTGCAGGACGACCCGCAGAGCGCCGTCGTCCAGGCCGACCTGCGGGACGTCGACGACCTGCTGGAGCGCCCCGAGGTGCGTGCGCTGCTGGCGCCCGGCGAGCCGGTGGCCGTGCTGCTGGTCGCCGTCCTGCACTTCGTCGGCGACGCCGACGACCCGTGGAAGCTCGTCGCGGTGCTGCGCGACGCCCTGCCGCCCGGCAGCGCGCTGGTGCTGTCGCACGCCTCACTGGAGGGCCGCCCCGACCAGGCCGAGGACCACCAGAAGCTGTACCGGATGACGCCCACCCCGCTGACCATGCGCACCGTCGAGCAGATCACCGCGATGTTCACCGGCTTCGAGCTGGTCGAGCCCGGCGTCGTCTACCTGCCGCAGTGGCGTCCGGACCAGCCCGAGGCGGTCGGCCAGCACCCCGAGCGGATGACCGGGGTGGCGGGCGTGGGGTTCCGCGCGTGAACGTGAGCGCGACGGCGGTCCCCCCGGCCGGCGGCCGGGGCGGAACCGCCCGGCGCCGCGCCGCCGGCGCGGCCGCCGTTCCGCGCAGCGGGGAGGGAGCGTGAGCGAGGCGCCGGTGCCGAGCAGCGCCGAACGGTTCCACGAGGACTGGGCGCGGCTGCTCTCCGGTGACCACGGCACGGCCGTCCACCCCGGCCTGCTCGGCCGGCTGGTCTCCCGGACCGCCGCGTTGCTCCACCGCGCCCAGCAGGACCAGCCGTTCGAGCCGCACCTGGCCGAGCAGGCCGGCGCCGAGCTGGTCGACGCCCACTTCACCGACCCGGTCGTGCTGGCCCGGGCCGTCGAGCTGCTCCAGGAACAGCCGGCCTCCGACGGCCGCGGCCCGGCGGTGTGCGGCGCCTTCGCGGCCGGCTGGGCCGCCGCCCTGCGCGAGCGCACGCTGCGTGAGCAGGAGGCGATCCGCACCGCCGCCGACGCCGCCCGCAAGGAGGCCGAGCGGGCGCTGCGCGCCTCCGAGGCCCGCTTCCGCGCGCTGTTCGAGAGCGCCGCGATCGGCATCGGCATCGGCGACACCGAGGGCAACATCCTGGCCGTCAACAAGGCGCTGCAGGAGCTGTTCGGAGCCGCGCCGGAGGACATGCAGGGCCGCCGGGTCGGCGACCTCGTCCACCCCGAGGACACCCCCGGCGTCTGGGAGGCGTACGAGGAGCTGATCAGCGGCAAGCGGGACTACTTCCAGGTCGACAAGCCGTACTACCGGCAGGACGGCGAGGTGGTCTGGACCCACCTGACGGTCTCGCTGATCCGCGACGACGACGGCCGCCCGCAGTACCAGGTGGCGATGCTGGAGGACATCACCGACCGCTACCGCCTCCAGGAGCGGCTGCGCCACCAGGCCACCCACGACCCGCTGACCGGCCTGCCCAACCGGGCCGCCTTCTTCGAGCGGCTGGAGAAGCTCTTCGAGGAGCCGGACCCGGGTGCCCGGTTCGGGCTCTGCTACGTGGACCTCGACGGCTTCAAGGTGGTCAACGACAGCCTCGGGCACGACACCGGGGACCAGCTGCTCTCCGCCGTCGCCGCCCGGCTCAAGGCCGCCCTCACCCCGCTCGGCCACCTGGTCGCCCGGCTCGGCGGCGACGAGTTCGTGGTGCTGCTGGAGAACTGCCGCGGTGAGCAGGAGGCGGTGGCCGCCGCCAAGACCGTGCTGAAGGCGCTGGCCGGACCGGTGCTGATCGGCGATCACAAGCTGGCCGTCGGCGCGAGCGTGGGCGTGCTGGAGCGGCGCGTCTCCACCACCACACCCGGCGCCGCCGTCCGCGCCGCGGACCTGACGCTGTACCGGGCCAAGGAGGCCGGCCGCGGCCGGTGGACGCTCTTCGACCCCAAGGAGAACGCCCGCGCCGTCAGCCGCTACGCGGTCTCGGTCCGGATGCCCGCCGCGCTGGACCGCGGCGAGTTCTTCATCGACTACCAGCCGCTCTACGCACTGGCCGACGGCCGGCTCGCCGCGGTGGAGGCGCTGGTGCGCTGGCGCCACCCGCAGCTCGGCGTGCTCGGCCCGGACGAGTTCGTCACGACCGCGGAGGAGACCGGCCTGATCATGCCGCTCGGCCGCTGGGTGCTGGAGCAGGCGTGCGGTCAGGCGGCCGACTGGACCAAGCGGTTCGGCGGCGACGCGCCGCAGCTCAACGTCAACCTGGCGGTCCGTCAGGCCCGCAGTGCCGCGCTCGTCACCGACCTCGACCGGATCCTCGACACCACCGGCCTGGACCCGGCCCTGCTCCAGCTGGAGATCACCGAGTCGACCGTGGTCGGCCCGGAGGACGAGGCGCTGCGCACCCTGCACGGCCTGGTCGACCTCGGCGTCTCGCTCGCGGTGGACGACTTCGGCACCGGCTGGTCCAACCTCGCCTACCTGCGCGACCTCCCGGTCTCCGGGCTGAAGATCGCCGGCTCGTTCGTCGGCGACCTGCACGACCCGGCCAAGGACGAGGCCACCGGCTGGCGGATCGTCAGCGGCCTGGTGTCGATGGCGCACGCGCTGGGGCTGACCGTCACGGCCGAGGGCGTGGAGACCCGCAAGGACGCCGAGCGGCTGCGCAGCATCGGCTGCGACTGGG
The DNA here is from genome assembly GCF_044747365.1 of Kitasatospora sp. NPDC090091. Taxonomy (NCBI): domain Bacteria; kingdom Bacillati; phylum Actinomycetota; class Actinomycetes; order Kitasatosporales; family Streptomycetaceae; genus Kitasatospora; species Kitasatospora sp. NPDC090091. The sequence goes on along the minus strand of NZ_JBIVDY010000007.1, from coordinate 127,365 downwards.
CGCAGGGCTGGCACTTCGGGCGGCCGGTGCGGCCGGGGGAGATCGCCCGGCGGATCGCCGAGGAGCCGGAGGGCCGGCCGGTCGGGCGCTGAGCGGGCCGCTGCCCGGGGCCGCCCGCCCGGGCGCGCGCCCTGCGCCGCGGCAGGGCGTCACGGCGCCGCGACACGGCCGGGGCCGGCCGCGTTCCGGTGCCCGCGGGCCGCCCGGCCGGATCCACCCGATCCATTCCGAATCGGGCATAAGAAACCAATCCCCACAAACCCCTTGACGTGGCGCAGATCACCTGGGCACGATGAGGCCCTGGCACACCCCGCACCCCGGTGCGGGAAGCACATTGGCCAGTTCGACAGACCGGGCGCTCCGGCGCCCGAGCGAGAGCAGGCGGCGCGCACCCCATTCGGCCGCGAGAGTCGCTCTCCAGCTTTTCGGCAGTCCCCCCGGGGACTTCCCTCCGGGGCCCCGCCCCCCGCGCATCAGTCGCGCGCCCGGGCCCGCCCCGTTCCATCAGGGGCCGCGCCGTGCCCGGCGCCGCCCGCCGCCTCCCCCCGAGAGGCCGTCCTCGATGAGTACCACCGTGCCCAACCACGTCGTTCCGCACCCGGAGCAGGACGGCCGGCCCAACCGCCGCGCCGAGGACCGGGCCGTCGCCCGGCGGCCGATGCGCCGGGCCGGGGACGGCGTCCCCAGCAAGCACAGCGTGACGCTGGTCGTTCCCGCGCAGAACGAGGCCCGGAACATCCCCTGGGTATTCGAGCAGATCCCGCGCTGCGTCGACGAGGTCATCCTGGTCGACGGTTCGTCCAGCGACGCCACCATCCCGATGGCCCGGCACTGCCTGCCGACCGTCCGCAGCGTCGCCCAGCGCGGCCCCGGCAAGGGCAACGCCCTGCGCACCGGCTTCGCCGCCGCGTCCGGCGAGTACATCGTCATGCTGGACGCCGACGGGTCCATGTGGCCCGGCGAGATCCCGCACTTCCTCCACTTCCTCGACCACGGCTACGACTTCGTCAAGGGCTCCCGGTGCATCGCGGGCGGCGGCTCGCTGGACTTCACCCGGATCCGCTCGCTCGGCAACCGGGTCCTGCTCACCGTGGTCAACCGCCTGTACGACGCACACCTCACCGACCTGTGCTACGGCTACTGTGCCTTCCGCCGCTCCTTCCTGGACGCGCTCGACCTGCGGTCGACCGGCTTCGAGATCGAGGCCGAGATGATCGCGCACGCGCTGCGCTCCGGACTGCGGATCGCCGAGGTGCCGAGCCTGGAACTCCCCCGCCGCAGCGGCCGCTCCCACCTCCACGCCGTCTCCGACGGCCACCGGGTGCTGAGGACCCTGATCTCCGAGCGTCCCGGCGCCCGGGCCTCGGCGGCCCCTTCCGCGGAGGAGCGATGATGAATGGCTCCGACCGGCGCACCGCAGCTGCCTGTCCGCGCCCTGCCGCCCGCGACTCGCTCTACACCCCCGTCCGCGTCGTCGACCTGGACCTGGACGAGCCGAGCGGGCTGCGCTCGCCCGGCGGTCTCGGTGCCGCCGACCCGGCCGGCCGCGTGTTGGCGTTGGTGCGGCTGCACGGACACCCGCTCGGCTTGGTCACGGCCACCGGAACAGCAGGCGACTCCGCCACGCTGCGCCGGGCGCTGGTCGACGCCGCTCACCGGGAACTCCCCGTTCCCGCCCTGTCCACCGCGACACCCGCGGCGCGTCCTGGTCGGGTCGGACGCGCCCGGGTGCCTGCGGGCCCGCCGACCGTCAGCGTGATCGTCTGCACCCGGGACCGCGCCGAAATGCTGCCCCGCTGCCTGGACTCGCTGGTGGGCATCGGATCGCCCGCGATCGAGGTGATCGTGGTGGACAACGCCCCCCGGACCGACGCCACCGAGCGGCTGGTCCGATCGCGCTACGGCGACCGGGTCCGGTACGTCCGGGAGCCCCTGCCGGGCCTGTCCCGGGCCCGCAACCGGGGCGTCGCCGCCGCCCGCGGCGACATCTGCGCCTTCACGGACGACGACGCCATCGCCGACTCCCGCTGGGTGACGGCCCTGGCGGAGGCGTTCCAGTCGGACGACCGGATCGGCTGCGTGACCGGTCTGGTGCTGCCCGCCGAGCTCGACACCGAGGCGCAGTTCGTCGTGGAGGAGTACTGCGGCCCCGGCCGGGGATTCGCCGCCCGGAGCTGGTCGCTCCGGGAACCGCTGGCCGACCCGCTGGTCCAGTTCTCCACGGGCCGCTTCGGGATGGGCGCCAACATGGCCTTCCGCACCGACGTGATCCGCTCCGTCGGCGGCTTCGACCCGGCGACCGGCACCGGCACGCCCTCGCGCGGCGGGGAGGACCTGCTCTCCTTCCAGCAGGTGCTGACCGCCGGGCACACCATCGCCTACCAGCCCGACGCGATCATCTGGCACCGGCACCGGCGGACCATGGAGGCGCTCGCCCACCAGATCAGCGGCTTCGGCGTCGGCTTCGGCGCGTACCTGGCGGCGGCGGTCTCGCACCGGCCGAGCCTGCTCGCCGACCTCGTCCGGCGGCTGCCCTACGGGGTGTGGCGATGGCACGTCGCCCACCGGGTGGCCCCCCACGTCGGGCGGGTCGACAGCGGCACCCTGCGCAGCCTCCGCAAGCTGGAGCGCCGCGGGCTGCTGTACGGCCCGTTCTGCTACCTGTTCACCGTCTGGCAGCAGCGCCGCCCCGGTGCGGCGGGCCGCGTCGGAGGTCAGCCGTCATGAACGCCCCGATCGCCCTTCCGTCCGCGCCCGTCGCCGTCGCCGAGCTGGACCTCGAACGCCCGGAGGAACTGCACCGCCCCGGACGGGGTGAGGTGTTCTCCCCGAACGGGCGCGTCCTGGCGCTGATCCGGCACCGGGGACAGCCCCTCGGCCTGGTGACCGCCGAGGCCGTGCCCGGCGACCGGGACGGACTCTGCCACGCCCTGACCGCGGCGGCGGCCCGTGAACTGGACCTGCCCGCGCCCGGCGCCCCGCCGGCCGCCGCCCCGCCGGCACGGCCGGCCGGCACCCCGCTGGTGAGCGTCGTCGTGTGCACGCACGACCGCGCCGACCTGCTGCCGCGCTCCCTGGACGCCCTGCTGGCCGGCACCTACCGGCACACCGAGGTGATCGTGGTCGACAACGCCCCCTCGGACCGGGCCACCGAACTGCTCGTCCGGCTCCGCTACCCGGGCCGGGTCCGCTACGTCCACGAGCCGGTGCCCGGCCTGGCCCGGGCCCGCAACCGCGGCCTGGCCGTGGCCCACGGCGAGATCTGCGCCTTCGCCGACGACGACCTCCTGATCGACGCCGGGTGGGCGGCCGCCCTGGTCGACGGCTTCCGCTCGGACCCGCGGGTGGGCTGTGTGACCGGACTGGTGCTGCCCGCCGAGCTGGACACCCGGGCGCAGATCGCGCTGGAGCGCTACTGCGGCTACGCCAAGGGCTTCACCGTGCGCAGCTGGTCGCTCGCCGAACCGTCCGACGACCCGCTCTTCCCCTTCGCCACCGGCCGGCTCGGCACCGGGGCCAACATGGCCTTCCGCACCGGCCTGCTCCGCTCCCTCGGCGGCTTCGACCCCGCCACCAGCACCGGCACCCCGGCACGCGGCGGGGAGGACCTGCTCTCCTTCCTCCAGGTGCTGACCTCCGGCCACACCGTCGTGTACCGGCCGGACGCCCTGGTCTGGCACCCCCACCGCCGCTCCATGGAGTCGCTGACCACCCAGGTCTTCGGCTTCGGCGTCGGCTTCGGCGCCTACCTCGCCGCCGCCGCCCGCCGGCAGCCGCTGCTGCTGGCCGCCCTGCTCGCCCGGGTGCCGCGCGGAGTCCGGCAGACCCTGCACCGGGGCGCCCCGGCCGGGGCACGCCGCGACCCGCTGATGGCCCACCTCGGGCGGCTGGAGCTCCTCGGGCTGGTCTACGGGCCGGTCTGCTACCTGCGCAGCGTCCGGATGCAACGCCGGGCCGACCACTCGGCGAGGCCGTGATGTCCATCCTCGACCACGCCCGCTCCCGGCGGAGGACCGCGTCCGCCCGGCCGTGCTCGTGCCCGGTGGCGCTCCCCTGCGAGTGCACCTACCCCGTACTGCTGCGAGCCCGGCTCAAGGCCATGACCGAGCGGCTGCGCGCGGACGCCCTGATGCACAACGGCCACGTGCTGGCCGCGAGTTCGATCGTCGCAGCCGGGCTCGGCGCGTTCTTCTGGATCCTCGCCACCCGCTACTACTCCGTCGAGACGGTCGGGCGCAGCTACGCGGCGCTGTCGGCCGCGATGTTCCTGGCCACGCTCGGCAGCCTCAACCTCGGGGACGCCCTGGTGCGGTTCGTCCCGGCCGCCGGCCGGCACACCAGGCGCCTGGTGCTGTGGTGCTACGCGGTCAGCGCCGGGTGCAGCGCCCTGGTCGCGGTCGGCTTCCTGCTGCTGATCCCGGTGGTCGCACCCAACCTGCGCTTCCTGCACTCGCCGGTGCTCACGGTCTCCTTCGTCGCGGCCACCGCCGGCTACGCGATCTTCGTCCTCCAGGACGGCGCGCTCACCGGAACCCGCCGCACCGGCTGGGTGCTCGGCGAGAACGCGGTCTTCGCGGTCGCCAAGTCCCTGCTCCTCGCGGGCTGCGCGGCCCTGGCCGTCGGCACCGGCATCCTGGTCGCCTGGGCGGTCGCCATGGTCGTCTCGATCGCACTGGCCAACGTGGTGCTGTTCCGCCGGGCCGTGCCGGCCCACGAGGCGGCCGACGACGGCGGCGCCGAACCGCCCCAGCGGGTCCTGCGCTGGGCCGGCGCCGACTACCTGGGCAACCTCTTCAGCTTCGCGAGCTACAGCGCCGTCCCCCTGATCGTGCTGGCCCAGCTCGGCCCGGAGGGCAGCGCCTACTACTCGCTGGCCTTCGTCATCGCCTCCACCCTCTTCGTCGCGACGTTCAGCATGGGCCACTCGCTGGTCGTCGAGGGCGCCCGCGACCCGCGGCGGCTCGCCGAGTACGCCCGGCGGATGCTGCGCCACACCGGCCTGCTGCTGTCGGGCGCCGTGCTCGTCATCGTGGTCGGTGCGCCCTGGATCCTGAGCGTGTTCGGCGCCTCCTACGCCGCGAACGGCACCGCGGTGCTGCGGCTGCTCGCCCTGTGCGCGCTGCCGATCGCGGTGACCAACGTGGTCATCCAGGTGGCCCGGGTCCGTCGCGCGCTGCCCTGGATGGTCGGGGTGCGGATGGCCTCCGCCGTCATGATCATCACCCTGGTCTCGCTGCTGCTGCCGCGCTACGGACTGGTCGGCGTGGGCCTCGCCTGGGTGATCGCCGAGTACACGCTGGCGGCGTTCCTGCTCGTCGTCCTGCGGCGCTGGCTGCGGACCATGGAGGCGCCGGCCGCCGAGCCGCGGGTCGCGCAGCCGGTCGCCACGGAAGGAGGCGAGGGCGATGAGCACTGACCGCTCCGCCGAGCCGGTCGACCGGTCGTCCGACCGGGCCGGTGACCGGACCCCCGGGCCCGCCGACGGCCCCGGGCCGAGCCTGACCGTCGTGATCTGCGCCTACACCGTCGAGCGCTGGGACGACCTGTGCGCCGCCGTCGCCTCGGTCCACGCCCAGCACCGTCCCCCGGACGAACTGCTGCTCGTCGTCGACCACTGCCCCGAACTCCTCCGCCTCGCCCGGGAGCACCTCTCCACCGGCCTGCGGATCCTCGCCAACGCGCAGCGGCGCGGCCTCTCCGGCGCCCGCAACACCGCCCTGGGAGCGGCCCGCGGCGAGCTGATCGCCTTCCTCGACGACGACGCCACCGCCGCCCCCGACTGGACCCGGCACCTGCTGGCCGGCTACCGGGCACCGGAGGTGCTCGGCGTCGGCGGCCTGGTCCGGCCGTGGTGGCAGAGCGGCCGCCCCAGCTGGTTCCCGCCCGAGTTCGACTGGGTGGTCGGCTGCTCCTACCGGGGCCTGCCGCGCCGGGCCGCCCGGGTGCGCAACTTCATCGGCGCCAACATGTCCTTCCGCCGCGCCGAGGCGCTGGCCGCCGGCGGCTTCCGGACCGACCTCGGCCGGGTCGGGCGGCGCCCGCTCGGCTGCGAGGAGACCGAACTCTGCATCCGGCTGGTCGCCCGGCACCCGGGCGCCGTGCTCCGCTACGAGCCGGCCGCCGCCGTCCGCCACCGGGTGCCGCCGGCCCGCACCACCCTCTCCTACTTCGCCGCGCGCTGCTTCGCCGAAGGCCGTTCCAAGGCCGCGGTGGTGAAGCACGACGGCGCCGCCGCCGGCCTCGCGAGCGAGCGCACCTACCTGCGGCACACCGTGCCCGCCGCGGTGCTGCGCAGCCTGCGCCGGTGGCGCCCCGCCACGGCGGCGGCGCTCTGCGCCGGCGTCGCCCTGACCGCCGCCGGCTACCTCACCGGTTCCGCCGGCGGCCGAACCGGACGGACCGTGCCCCGCCGGACCGGAGCGGTCCGTCCGGTCACCGGAGGCGAGCCCGCCGACGGCGAGCCCTCCCGTGACGAGCCCTCCCGTGACGAGCCCACCCGCGACGAGCCCACCGGGCTCCGCCCCACCGCGGCCGGCCGGCCGGCCACAGGTGCACCCACCTGGGGTGCGCCATGAACGAGATACCCGTCTTCCTCTACCACTCGGTCTCGGACGACCCGCCGTCCTGGCTCGCGCCGTACACCGTCACGCCCGCCCTGTTCCGCGAGCAGCTGGCCCGCATCGCGGACAACGGCCTGCAACTCGTACCGCTGCGCCGCCTGGTCGCCGCCCTGCGCGGCGGACCGCAGCTGCCGCCCGGCGCCGCCGTCCTGACCTTCGACGACGGCTACGCCGACTTCTACTGGACGGTCGCCCCGATCCTCTCCGACGACGGGCTGCCCGCCACCCTGTACGTCACCACCGGAGCCCTCCACCCGCCCGGCGGGCGCGGCACCGGCAGCATGCTGCCGCCGGCGCCGATGCTGAACTGGCGCCAGCTCGGCACCCTGGACGCCCTGGGCGTCGAGATCGGCGCCCACTCCCGGACCCACGTCCCGATGGACACCGTCTACGGCAAGCGGCTGACCGACGAGATCGCCGGCTGCAAGACGGAGCTGGAGGACGTCCTCGGCCACGAGGTCGTCTCCTTCGCCTACCCGCACGGGTACTCGGGCGCCGAGGTCCGCCGCAAGGTCGCCCAGGCCGGGTACACCTCGGCCGCCGCCGTCCGGAACGCCTTCAGCTCCCCGGCCGACGACCCGCTGCGGATCGCCCGCCTGATGGTCCGCTCCGACACACCGCCGCAGGTGTTCGACGACTGGACGAAGCGCCGGGGCGCCCCGACCGCGCCCTTCCACGAGAGTGCCGCCACCCGGGCGTGGCGGACGTACCGCCGCCTGCGCGCGGCTCTCGGCCGCCCGGTGGGCGGACCACCGAGAGGCCGCGGTCAGGAGTGATCACAGTGACCGACTCCCTGGAACGTGAAGACGTCCGACCCGACCCGCGGACACCGGCTCACCGCCCACTCGCCCAGCGCACCTCCGCCCACCGGAGCGGCGGTCTCCGCGAGGCCCTCGCCGCCCCCGGTCGGTCCGGCTGGGTGGTCCGCGGCGCCCTGCCGGCCGCACTGGCACTCTGGCTGCTGGCCCTCTCCCGGACACAGCTCTCCCGGATGGGCGACCTCGGCCTGCTCCAGGCACTGCCGCCGGCCTACTTCGCCGCCCTGGTGCTGCTCACCATCGGATTCGTCACCGCACTGCGCGCCCCGAGGATCCGCCACCGGTGGCCCGCCGCGTACGTCGTGGCCCTGATCCTGGTGATCCACGCCACGCCCAGCCTGCTCTACCCGACCCTGCGGTACGCCTGGGCCTGGAAGCACGTCGCGATCGTCGACGCCATGCTGCGCCACGGCGGGGCGGTGCCGGGCGCCGGCAAGCTCGACGTCTACAACCAGTGGCCCGGCTTCTTCCAGCTGCACGCACTGGTCCTGCGCGCCACCGGCCTGGACTCCGTCCTGGGCTACGCCTCCTGGTACCCGGTGATCACCAACCTGCTGCTGCTCGGCCCGCTGCTGATGCTCTTCCGGAGCATCACCAAGGACCGCCGGCTGGTCTGGGGCGGGGTCTGGCTCTACTTCTCGACCGCCTGGGTCGGGCAGGACTACTTCTCCCCGCAGGCCTTCGCGTATCTGCTGTCGCTCACCGTGATCGCGCTGGTCATGCGTCAGCTGGCGGTGGCGCGTTCGGTCGCGGCCGGGCGCGGCCCCGCGCAGCGGCGGCAGGGCCCGCCCGGCGCCCGGGCCCTGTCGACGGCCGACGAGGTCCCGCCGCGCGGCGGTTGGCGGGTGGCGCCGTTCCTGCTGGTCCTGGTGCTGCTCGCGGCGATCGTCTCCTCTCACCAGCTGACCCCGATCATGCTGGCCGCGAGCCTGGCCCTGCTGGCGCTGGGCCGCCGCAACCGCCGCACCGTGCTGCCGGTGCTGGCCGCGCTGGTCGGCCTGACCGTGCTCTGGGACGCCACCGTGGCCCGGCCGTTCGTGTCGCAGAACCTGGCCGGCCTGGTCAGCGCCCTGGGCTCGCCGGACCACAACGCGGCGGCCGGCCTCGCCACGCTGGGCCAGGCCGCCCCGGGCCAGATCATGACCTCCTGGGCCGACCGCTGCCTGACCGCCGCGGTCTTCCTGCTCGCCCTGAGCGCGCTGGTCCGCCGCCGCTGGGTGCGCCGGGTGGGCCTGGTGCCGCTGCTGACGGCTCCGATCGTGGTGCTGCTGGCCAACGCCTACGAGGGGGAGATGCTCTTCCGGGCCTACCTGTTCGCCCTCCCGGCCGCCGCCTTCCTCGCCGCGACCCTGCTCTGGGGCACCCGGGACGCCAAGCCCGCCGACGCCAAGCCCGCCGACGCCAGGCCCACCGATGCCCCGGCCGGTCCCGAAGCCGGTACCCGGCCCGGTGACCCGGCCGGACACAAGCCCGTTCCGCCGGCCGCCCCGCAGGCCGCCCCGCCCGGCGGCCCGCTGCGGACCGGCCTGACCGCCGTCGTCCTGCTCGGCCTGCTCGGCGGCCTGCTCTTCGGCTACTTCGGCAAGGAGAGCATGAACTACTTCACCCCGCAGGAGGCCGCCGCACTCCGCTACGTCGCCGCCACCCCGCCCGGCTCCCGGATCGTCTCGCTGACCTCCAACGAGCCCGGAGGCGAGCTGCACTACGACGACCACGACCGGCTCGTCCTCAGCGACGCCTCCCACGAGGACCTGAAGCGCCTGGTGGCCAACCCCGGCGACGTCCTGCGGATGGTGCTGGAGCGCCCGAACGTCGCCGGCGGCCCGACCTACCTGATCCTGACCCGGGCCCAGCTCGCCGAGTGCGAGCTCACCGGGCTGCTGCCGGTCTCCGCCACCGAGGGCTTCGCGGCCGCCGCGGCGACCGCCCCCGACCTGCGGCTGGTGTTCTCCAACGACGACGCTGTCGTCTACCAGTACGCGCCGTCCGGCGGCGGGAGCAACGGCTCCGCCCCGACCGGAGGGAGGACGCCGTGACCGTCCGACCGTGGACCCTGCCGCGCGTGCTGCCGGCGCTCTCCGGCTGGGCCGCCCTCGCCACCCTGCTGCTCCCGGCCGGGAACCCGCTGCGGGCCGTCGCCACCGGCTTCTTCCTGCTCGCCGGTCCGGGCGCGGCGGCCGTGGCCTGGGCCCGGCCGGGCCCGTCCTGGCGCGACCGGGGGCCCGGACGGGTGAGCGCCGCCGCGCTGACCGTGACGGTGAGCCTGGCGCTCACGATGCTGACCGCGGAGGCGCTGTTCTTCACGCACTCCTTCACGGTCGGCCGGGCCGTGCTGGCACTCGCCGTGCTCACCACCCTCCTGACGGTGCTCCCGCGCCGCCTGCCCGCCGGCCCCGCCCCGGCATCCGCACCCGGGCCTTCGTCCGCCCCCGGATCGGACGAGCCCGACCGCCGTTCCCGCCGTTCCCACCGCGTCGGCGGGCCGTCCGCCGGGGCGTTCGCCGGGCAGCCCGCGCGGCCCAAGGTCCGGTGGCGGCTGGTCTCCGTGGCGGGCGCGCTGCTGCTGGCCGCGGCCTGCGGCGCGGCCAACGGCGCCGGCGTCGGCGCGGCGGCGCTCCACCCGCCGACCACGGCGGCCGCGGGCGACGCCGATGCGCCCCTGCCGGTCGGGGCGGACCAGCCGCCCGCAACGGGCCAGTGGCACGAGGCCTTCCGGGACGACTTCAACGGAACCAGCCTCGACGGCTCCAAGTGGACCACCTGCTACGACTGGAACGTCGGCGGCTGCACCAACGCCGGCAACCACGAGGACCAGTGGTACCTCCCCGGCCAGGTCTCGGTGGGGAACGGCGCGCTCACGCTCACCGCCCAGCGCCAGTCCACACCCGGCAGCGACGGGCGGACCTACCCCTGGACCTCCGGCATGGTCTCCACCGGCCGCGACCACTGGGACGGCACCCCGCGGCACACCTTCACCTACGGGTACTTCGCCGCCGCGATCCGGACCACCGACCAACCGCTCGGCATGTTCCCGGCGTTCTGGCTGCTCTCCGCCAACACCAGGGGCGGCCTGCCGGAGCTGGACATCGCCGAGTTCATCAACAGCAACCAGTACGTCGACCTCAACCTGCACGCCGAGGCCCCCGACGGCACCGACATCGACGCCCACTACGCCCACGGGCCGGCGGACTTCGCCGTCGGCTACCACGTCCTCGGACTCGACTGGGAGCCGGACGCCGTCACCTGGTACGTCGACGGCGTGCAGGTCTTCCAGGTCACCGACCGGGCCTCGATCCCGACCATCCCGATGGAACTGATTCTCAACCTTGCCGTGGGCTACCAGCAGTCGCCCCCGCCCGGCGTCGACTCGACGCAGGTGAAGGTCGACTGGGTCGCCGTGTGGCAGCACTGACGCACACGAGCAGCGGCATCGAAGCGCACGACAAGAAGGAGGAGCGACATGAACCGGGCCGACCACACCGATCCGGTCAGGCTGGACCTCGACCGGGAGACCGCGGTCCTGCTCGTCAAGGTGGGGAGGTACCCGCTGGCGCACGGCCCGGTGGGCGTCGTGCGGTCGCTGGGCCGCGCCGGGGTGCCGGTGTACGCGATGGTCGAGGACCGGCTCACGCCGACGGCGCTCTCCCGCTACCTGACGCGCGCCTTCGTCCGCCCCACCACCGGGGGTGAGCGCACCGACCGGCTGCTCGCCGTCGTCAAGGACGTCGGCCGGACGATCGGCCGCCGGTGCATCGCCCTGCCCACCGACGACGAGGCTGCGGTCCTGCTGGCCGAGCACGCCGACGAGCTGTCCCCGTACTTCGTGCTGCCGCCGGTGCCGGCCGGGCTTCCCCGGCGGCTCGCCAACAAGGCCGCCATGCATGCGATCTGCGAGGAACACGGCGTCCCGGCACCCGTCACCGTCGCTCCGGGCGACCACGACGAACTGCTGGCGGCCGCCCGGACCTGCGGCTACCCGATGGTCCTGAAGAACCTGGAGCCGTTCACCCGGCTCAGCCGCCCGGTGGTCTCGCACTCCACGATCGTGCGCGACGAGCGGGAGCTGCTGGCCGCCTGCCCGCCGAACGGCAGCCTCTCGCTGCTGGCCCAGGAGTACCTGGCCCCGGAACGCTCCGAGGACTGGATCACCCACCTGTGCTGCGGCCCCGGCGGCGAACCGCTCGCCGTCTTCACCGGGCAGAAACTGCGTTCCTACCCGCCCACGGGCGGGTTCACCACCCGAGCGGTGTCGGTGCCCAACCCCGAACTGGCCGAACTCGCCGTCCGGCTCTGCCGGGCGCTGGGGTACAGCGGCATCGCCGACCTCGACTGGCGGCTGGACCTGCGCGACGGCAGGTACAAGCTGCTCGACTTCAATCCCCGCACCGGTGCCCAGTTCCGGCTGTTCGAGACGGCGGGAGGCGTGGACGTGGTCCGCGCCCTGCACCTGTCCCTCACCGGACGCCCGGTACCGCGCGGTCCGCAGCTTCACCGTTTCTTCGGGGTGGGGCAGCTGGACATGCTCTCCGCCGCCGTCACGTACTGGCAGGACCGGCGTCCGCTGCCGGACCTGAAGCCGCGGCGGTCCACGGAGCGTGCCTGGCTGTGCCGTGACGACCCGGCACCGGCCGCCGTCATGGCGATCCGCTTCGGCGGTCAGGGGACACGCCGCGTGGCCGGCTTCGCCGGACAGCGGATGGCCAAGGGTCTTGCCCTGGGAGGTTCGAAATGAACTCGATCACTGAAGTGCCCGTCGCGATCGTCGGCGCCGGCCCGTACGGGCTGTCCGTCGCGGCCCACCTCAGGGCGCGTGGCGTCACGGCCCGCATCATGGGTGTGCCGATGGGCAGTTGGCGGGCGCGGATGCCCGTCGGAATGTTCCTGAAGTCCACGCCCAGGGCGTCGTCCATCGCGGACCCCGAGCGCCGGTTCGGGCTGAACGACTTCCGGGCCAGCAGGAACCAGCCGCGGGTGGGCGACCGCTACGCGGTGCCGATCGACGAGTTCGTCCGCTACGGCGAGTGGTACCAGCAGCGGTGCGTGCCCGGGGTGGAGCGTGCGGCCGTGGTCCGGGTCGAGGGGGCGCCGGCCGGCTTCCGGCTCCACCTGGACACCGGTGAGGCGTTCACGGCCCGCGCGGTGGTGCTGGCCAGCGGCTTCCCGTCCTACGCGCGGATCCCGGCCGACCTGCAGCCGCTGGTCGCGGCGGGGCTCGCCTCGCACACCTCGGACCACGCCGACCTGGCGAAGTTCGCCGGCCAGCGGGTCGCGGTGATCGGAGCCGGGCAGTCGGCCCTGGAGAGCGCCACGCTGATGTACGAGGCGGGTGCCGAACCGGTCCTGGTCGCGCGGACGGAGCGCCTGCAGTTCGGCGAGCCGCCCGATTCGGACCGGCCGGGTGACCGGGCGTGGTCCGCGCGGATCGCGCACCCGGGATCCCCGCTGGGCCCGGGCTGGTCGTTCGTCGCGTTCACCCGGGCTCCGGTGGCCTTCCGGTACCTGCCGGACCGCACCCGGGCGGAGCTGGTGCGCACGGTACTCGGACCGTCCGGGGCGTGGTGGCTGCGCGAGCGGGTGCTCGGCCGGTTCCCGCTGCTCACCGGGCACCGGGTGGTGTCGGCCGAGGAGGTCGACGGCCGGGTCCGGCTCCGGCTGCGCGGCACCACCGACACCCTGGAGGTCGACCAGGTGCTGGCCGCCACCGGGTACCGGGTCGACGTCGAGCGGCTGGAGATGCTGGAACCGGGACTGCGCCGGACGGTGGCCCGGCGCAACGGCGGCTCACCCCGGCTGTCCCACGGCTTCGAGTCCTCGGTGCCCGGGCTCTACTTCACCGGCCTGTCCGCCGCCGACACCTTCGGGCCGATGATGCGCTTCGTCTGCGGCACGGGCTTCGCAGCCCGGCAGATCAGCCGGGCGATCGCCTCGGAGGTGCGCTGACCGGCCTGATCCGGACCCCCGGTCCGAGCGGCCCCCACCCACCGCCGGACCGGCGCCCGCAGCCCGCCTGTGCCCCATCTCACAGCGGGCCCGAATCCTCACCTCGAAGGGCCGCCCCACCTGGAGTTTTAAGCACGTGCACGATCGATGCCGCGGTTCCGGCCGCGGCATCGGGCTTGCGTACGGACCGTTCCCTCGTTCAGGCTGCCGCGTGTCCACAGCCGGGGGGGAACGAAAGGTCCTCCCCCTCATGCCCAAACACTCGAAGCACCGTGCCCGCAGCTCGTTCACCGGGCGGCGAAGGCTCGCCGTCCTCGCCCTCGCGGTCGCCGCGACCGGCACCGGAGCGGCCGCCGCCTGGGCCCTGCCGACCACGCCGGCCGATCCGGTGGTGGTCGACTCGCTGACGGTCACGCCGTCCGCGCCCGGCGCCGGCGCGACGGTCACCGCCACCGCCAAGCTGCACGCCACCAAGCGGACCGCGGTGCAGGCCCTGACCATCGCGGTCCGCGGGGCCGACGGCACGCACTACGACTTCCGCGGTGCCATCCCGACGACGCTGTCCTCGACGCAGAAGACGTTCACGCCGGACAGCCGCACCTTCCCGGCCGGCAAGTACACGTACTTCGTGGCGTACGAGGTCAACAACACCTGGCACAACCTGACGCCGATCGGAACCTTCACCGCCGGTGCGACGACCCCGACGCCGACCCCGACGTCGAGCCCCACCTCGACGCCGTCGGCCACCGCCACGCCGTCGGCCACGGCGTCGCCCACGGCCACCGCCTCGCCGACCACGCCCAGCGCGTCGCCCACGGCTACGGCGTCGCCCACGGCCACCGCGTCGCCGACCCCGAGCACCTCGCCGTCGCCCACCACGTCGCCGACCGCCACGGCCACGCCCACGCCCACCACCACGCCCACGCCCACCACCACGCCCACCCAGCCGTCCGGCTCCGGCGCCGCCCCGCTCGGCATCCCCGGCACCTGGCGCTCGGTCTTCGCCGACGAGTTCAACGGCTCCTCGCTGGACAGCTCGAAGTGGAACCCGAACTGGTTCGGCTGCCCCACCTGCACGACGCCTCCGGTGAACGGCGACGAGTCCGGCGCCTACGCCCCGTCCCAGATCAGCGAGAGCGGCGGCAGCCTGCACCTCAAGGCCGAGCAGAAGCCGGCCACGGTGAACGGCAAGAACTACGCGTACACCTCGGGCCTGGTCAACACCAACGGCAAGGCCCAGTTCACCTACGGCGCGTTCGAGGCCCGGATCTACCTGCCGGCGTCCGGTTCGCAGGTCGCCAACTGGCCGGCCTTCTGGACCGACGGCCAGAACTGGCCCGCCGACGGTGAGCTGGACGTCATGGAGGGCCTGAGCGGTCAGGCCTGCTACCACTTCCACTCCCCGTCCGGCGGCCCCGGCGGCTGCGCCCCGGGCAACTACACCGGCTGGCACACCTTCGGCGCCGACTGGCAGCCGGGCTCGGTGACCTACTACTACGACGGCGTGAAGGTCGGCCAGATCACCAGCGGCATCACCTCGTCGCCGATGTACCTGATCCTCAACAACGCGGTCTACGCCTCCGGCCCGACCGCGACCCCGGCGGACATGCAGGTCGACTACGTGCGCGTCTGGCAGCACTGACCCGACCGGACCGGTCCGAACGGTCCGAACGGCGGTCCGGCGCCGCGGAATCCCTCCGCGGCGCCGGACCGCCGTCGTGTTTCCCGGCCGTCGTGCTTCCCGCGTCGACGAGCCGACGAGCCGACGAGCCGACGGGCCGCCGCCGGCTCAGCCCACCAGGCGGGAGAGCTCGATCGAGTGGCCGGTGCGCTCGACCTTGGCGCGCAGGTAGCGGACGTTGCTGGCGGACAGGTGGACGCCGGTCGGGACCCGGCGCTCGACGGCGATCCCGAGGGCGGCCAACTGCGCTGCCTTGTCCGGGTTGTTGCTCAGCAGGTCGACGGTGCCGGCGCCGAGCGCGCCGAGCATCTGGGCGGCGGCCGTGTAGTCGCGTCCGTCCTCGGGCAGGCCGAGCGCGGTGTTGGCGTCGTAGGTGTCCAGACCGGAGTCCTGGAGGGCGTAGGCGTCCAGCTTGTTGTAGAGGCCGATGCCCCGGCCCTCCTGGCGCAGGTACAGCAGGTAGCCGCCGGCCTCGGTGATCCGCTCCACCGACTCGCGCAGCTGGGGGCCGCAGTCGCACCGGTCCGAACCGAACACGTCGCCGGTCAGGCACTCGGAGTGCAGCCGCACCAGCGGCGTCCCGCCGTCCGGAACCGTGCCGAGGGTGAGCGCGAGGTGCTCGGCGCCGTCGGCCAGACCGTGGAAGGTGAAGACCTCGGCCTCGGCGCGGTAGCCGTCGGGGAAGGTCAGCGGGATGCGGACCCGGGCGCGCACGGTGGCGGTCCCGGGCAGCGGTGGGGCAGGGTGCGGCATGGGCGGGGCCTCCGTTACCGGTGTGGTGGTCGGGTGTCGACCGTACTAGGTAGTTCCAATTTGAACAACAGGGCTCGGTGCCGTCGGGGTGGCGGCGTGAGCTGCGGCGGAGGACGGCAACACCGCGGAGGCGGCGGATCTTCCCGGCCACCGCACGACGAACCGCCCGTCCCGCGCGCACGGCGCGCGGAACGGGCGGTCGGTGTGGGGAGAGCTCGATACCTGGGCCGGACAGGGCCTAACCGTCGACGCGGCGGGTCATGGCGGCGCGGACGGTGCGCGTGCGCTCGGCGAGGGCGGCGAGGTCGAGGTTCTGCGGGCCCTGGTTGAGGTCGGTGACGCTGCCGACGGTGGTGGAGTCCGCCCAGGCGCAGATCGCGGTCACGTCGCGGTTCCCGTTGGGCTGCGCCGTGCACTTGAGGGCGCCGCCGAGCGGGCCGGGCGGGAAGGCGGTGTACGCGGCGGGCGCGTGCGGGTCGCCGGCCGCGTCGGGGTGGAGCGCCGGGTCCACGCCGCCGAGCAGGTCGTCCAACTCCCGCACCGGGCTGGCGAAGGCGCCGGTGGCGCCGACCACCACGAAGTCGGCGTCCTTGGAGCCCGGCAGGCGGTAGCCGGCCACGAAGTGCTCGCGGAAGCGGATGTAGCCGAGCGTGTCGGGGAACATCTCCGTGTTCTGGGCGGCGTACGCACCCGAGGTGTCGGGGTCGCGGGTGAGGTCGCCGACCTGCTGCTGGACGTCCAGCCGGTAGCGCGCCGGGTCGTCCGGTCCGAGGACGGCGGCGAGCACGACG
Organism: Kitasatospora sp. NPDC090091; assembly: GCF_044747365.1. Lineage (NCBI taxonomy): Bacteria > Bacillati > Actinomycetota > Actinomycetes > Kitasatosporales > Streptomycetaceae > Kitasatospora > Kitasatospora sp. NPDC090091. The sequence continues at coordinate 110,762 of NZ_JBIVDY010000007.1, read as the reverse complement.
ATCGCGGTCACCGCGGCGACCGCACCACCGGCCACCTTCCAGAGCCGCGGCGACACCCGCCGGTACCACGGCGGCACCGGTGCCGGCGCTGCGGCCCAGTGGGCCCGCAGCCGGGCCTTGGCGTCTTCGGCGGCACTCCCGGCGGCGGGCTCGGCGGCCCGCTCCGCGACGGCGCCGACGGCGCCGACGGCGTCGGTGGTTTCGGCGGTCGCTGCGGTTGCTGCGGTCTCGACGGGTGCCGCGGTCTCGGCCGCGGCTTCGTCACCCGGTCTGGGCATGCTGATCGGAGTCCCCCTGGTGGCGGCCCGCCCACAGTGGACGGACGCTTCGGCACGGAACAATGGGCCCTGGAGCACCGCACCGTCAAATGGCTTTCCGCGCATCCTCGTCGGCCGATCCGCGCCGCCCTCGCGGACCGGGCGGGTGCCGGGTCACCGGAGGTACCGCCGGAGTTACGTCTTGTCAGATGCCGTGCGCTGCGCCTACGTTCTCGCCACATGACCACGTCACGCAGGACGATCATCAAGGGAATGGCCGCCGCGCCCCTCGCGGCGATCGCGGGCGCGGCCTTCGCCCCGGCGGTGGCCGAGGCCGGGACGCTGACGCCCGGCCAGTTCACCCTGGCCGAGCGGGTGGGCAACAGCCACGGCTCGTACGCGGACCTCGCCGCCGGTCTGGCCCGGGCGCTGCCCGGGGCGACCGTGGCCGACGTGCTGGCGAGCGCGAACCGGGACGCCAAGCACCTGACGGGGGCGCCGGGCGGAGTCGGGGCCTTCCAGGACGGCTTCGCCTGGAACCCCGGGGACCAGGGCGTCGCGGAGTGGGTGCCGCAGGGCGTCACCACCAGCGCGGACGCCCTGGGCTCCGGTGTCTGGGGCGGCAAGCGGGTGGTCCTGGTGTCCTGGTACTTCGACACCGACCCGAACGGCGACGGCACCCCCGACTTCACGATCAACAAGGGCGTCCGGGTCTCCTTCGTCGACCACACCGACCGGCTCGCGCCCAAGTACCGGCACGTGCTGCTGGTCGAACCGGTGAAGACCGCCGCCGGCGCGTACTCCTACGCCCCGGTGCAGCGGCACGCGGGCGGCATCCTCTGGTACGGCAACCTGCTCTACATGGTGGACACCACCAAGGGCCTGCGGGTCTTCGACCTCGACACGCTCTTCGAGGTGGCCACCGGCAAGTCCGACGTCTGCGGGCTGGACGCCGACGGCAGGTACTACGCCCACGACTACCGCTACGTGCTGCCGCAGAGCGCCGCGTACGACAACACCGGCACGCTGCTGCGTTTCTCCTGCCTGGGGCTCGACCGCGCCAGTACACCGGACAGCCTGACCGTCAGCGAGTACGCGGCGGACCTCGCCGACCCGGTGGTGGACTACTCGGGTACCGGGTGGAACGGCAACGGGACGAAGATCGGCACGCCCAAGGTGGTGCGCTGGAACCTCGACCACACCGACCGCCGGCTCGGCTCGACCGCCGCCTCGGAGGCGGTCACCGTCAAGCAGGGCAAGATCCAGGGAGTCGTCTCACAGCAGTCGAAGCACTACCTCTCCACCAGCAACGGCTCCGCCAACGGCAGCCTGCGCGCGGTGACTTCCGGATCGGACACGCCGTCCACCGTCGCCAGGCTGGCCGTGGGCAGCGAGGACCTGAGCTTCCACGGCGCGGCCACCACCGACTGGGCCTACACCGAGTCGGTGATCTGGAACCTCAGCGAGTACGCCGGGACCAGGTACGTCTACGCCGTGCGGGCCGACGGCTCCTGAGCCCCGTCGTCGCGATCCCCGCCGCACCCCGTATCCGCCGCACCCGCCGTCTCCGCCCTACCCGACCGGAGTGGGCACAGAATGTCGGGTGCGGCAGGGTGGGTCCTTCCTATGGTGGTGATCAACAGGAGGAAGGACGAGGTCGGGATGCTGGAGCAGCTCAACCGGGCGATCGCCCACATCGAGGAGCACCTGGACGAGCCGCTCGACGCGGCCGAGCTGGCGCGGATCGCAGTGACGTCGGAGTACCACTTCCGGCGGCTGTTCTCGGCGCTGGCCGGGATGCCGCTGTCGGAGTACGTGCGACGCCGGCGGCTCACCGTCGCCGGGGCCGAGGTGCTGGCCGGTGAGCGGACGCTGCTGGAGGTGGCGGTCCGCTACGGCTACACCTCGGGCGAGGCGTTCGCCCGGGCGTTCCGGGCGATGCACGGCGTCGGGCCGGGCGAGGCCCGGCGCGGTGGCCTGGTGCTGCGCTCCCAGCCCCGGATCTCCTTCCGGCTCGTCGTCGAAGGGAGCAGCAGCATGGAGTACCGGATCGTCGAGAAGCCGGCGTTCAAGGTGGTCGGCCGGAGGGCGCGGGTGCCCCTGGTCCACGAGGGGGTGAACCCGGCGATCGCCGCGTTCATCCGGGAGATCGGCCAGGAGGGCATCACGCGGATCGCCGAGCTCTCCGACCAGGAGCCCGGGGGCGTCGTCTCGGTCACCGAGTTCTTCTCGGACAACCGCGAGGAGGGTGTCGAACTCGACTACTACCACGCGGTGGTGGCGGGTGCGGACACCGTCGTGCCGGACGGGCTGGACGTGCGCGAGGTGCCGGCCGGCACCTGGGCCGTCTTCGTCAACCGGGGGGCGTTCCCGAAGGCGCTGCAGGAGATGTGGCGGGACGTCTACACCCTCTGGTTCCCGTCCAACCCGTACGAGACCAAGCTCGGTCCGGAGATCCTGCGGACGAGCTTCCTGTCCGGGGACGAGGCGGAGGCCGAGCTCTGGATCCCGGTGGACCGGGTCGCTCGATGAACTGAGCTCCCGGCGAAGGAATCTGACTGAGCGACAGATTGATCGACGGTTTGTTAGGGTCCGCGCATGACGAAGCGCGTGCCCTTTCGGGGGGCGGAGAAGGAGAGCCTGTTCGTGGCTCTCGACCGGCACCGGGACGCGGTGCTGTGGAAGCTCGAAGGGCTTGACGACGAGCAGCTGCGGCGGCCGGTGGCGCCGTCCGGGACGACCCTGCTGGGGTTGGTGAAGCACCTCGGCGGGGCCGAACTCGGCTGGTTCTGCGGGACGTTCGGCCGGGAGACCGGGCCGCTGCCGTTCGACCTCGACGAGGACGCGGAGTCGGACCTGCGGATCCGCCCGGACGAGTCCACCGCCGACGTCCTCACCTTCTACGCCCGGGCCCGGGCGGCGGCCGACCAGGTCGTCGAGGAGCAGGAGCTCGACGACCTCGGCCGGGCCTGGTTCGGCGACGAGGTGTCGCTGCGCTGGGTGCTCATCCACATGGCCACCGAGACCGCCCGCCACGCCGGCCACATGGACATCCTGCGCGAGCTGATAGACGGCCGGACGGGGGACCACTACCGGGGGTGACGGCCCGCGCCTCCGTTCCCGCTCGCACCGCCGCTCCCGCCGCCGCTCGCGCCGGCGCTCCCGCTCGCACCGCCGTCCGCCCTTCCGCCGTCCGCGGCTCCGCCCTCCGCCCGTTCAGCGCATCACCGGCAGGCCGGGGCCGCGGCCGGGCCGCATGCTGGGCCGGGGGAGTGCGGCCGAGCGAGGAGTGGATCGAGGATGGCCAAGGCGTTCGGGTTCGTCGACTACGGCGGGCCGGAGACTCAGGAGTTCCTGGACCGCCCGGTGCTGGAGCCCGGCCCGGGCCGGCTGGGGATCGCGGTGCGGGTGGCCGGGGTGAACCCGGTGGACTGGAAGATCCGCCGCGGGCTGCTGGGCCGTAACCGGGAGCTCCCGGCCGTCTTCGGGCAGGAGGCCTCGGGCGTGGTCGAGCGGATCGGGCCGGGCGTCACCGGTTTCACCCCGGGCGACGAGGTGTTCGGGGTGGCCGCCACCGGTGCCTTCGCCGAGCAGACCCTGCTGCGTGCCGACATGAGCGCGGTCAAACCCCGCGGGATCGGGTTCGCCGAGGCGGCCACGCTCTCGGTGGCGGCCGCCACGGCCGACGACGGCGTCCGGGACGTCGGGGTCGGCTCCGGCGAGACGCTGCTGATCCTCGGCATCGCGGGCGGTGTCGGCAGCGCGGCCGCCCAGATCGCCCGCAGCCGGGGCATCCGGGTCCTCGGTACGGCGAGCGACGCCAACCGCGCCCACGTGGAATCCCTGGGCGCGGTGCAGGTGCGCTACGGCGACGGCGTGGCCGAGCGAATCCGGGCGGCCGCACCGGACGGCGTGGACGGCATCCTCGACCTGGTCGGCGGGGAGGCCCTGCGGGCCGCCGCCGCGACGCTGGCGGACCGGTCGAAGCTGGTGTCCACCGCGGACCCGGACACCGCCGCCGAGCTCGGCGGCCGCTACATCACCCGCTCCACCACCCCGGCCACGCTCGCCGCGCTGGCCGACCTGGTGGCGGCGGGCGAGCTGGACCCGCACATCACCGGCCGCTACCCGCTCGCCCACGCCGCCGAGGCGATGGCGCTGGTCGAGTCGGGGCACGCGCGCGGCAAACTGATCCTCGAAGTCGGCTGAGAGCGGAGCGACGACATGAAGCAGAACAGCGTGACCGTCGGCGGGCCGTGCTGGGTCGAGCACGGCAGCGCCGACCCGCTCGCCGCCCAGCGGTTCTACGGCGAGATCTTCGGCTGGCAGGCCGAGCCCGACGAGCGGCCCGAGGCCGGCGGCTACACCTTCATGAAGCTGGACGGGAAGGTCGCCGCCGCCATCAGCCCGCTCTACGGGGAGGGGCAGCCGACGGCCTGGACGATCTCCTTCGCCGTCGACGACGCGGACGCCACCGCGGCCCGGATCACCGAGGCCGGCGGCAGCCTCATCGTCGCGCCGATGGAGGCCCTGGACTTCGGCCGGTTCGTGATCGCCGCCGACCCGTCCGGCGCGGTGTTCGCGCTCTGGCAGCCGCGCGCGCTGCTGGGCGCCGAGGTGCTCAACGAGCCCGGCGCGCTCGGCTGGGTGGAGCTGCTCACCCGCGACCCGGAGGGTGCCCGCGCCTTCTACCCGGCGGTCTTCGGCTGGTCGGTGAACCCGTCCGAGCAGTACACCCAGTGGGGCCTGTCCGGGGAGGACTTCGGCGGCATGCTCACCATGGACGACCGCTTCCCGCCGCAGGTGCCGCCGCACTGGCTGCCGTACTTCGCGGTCGCGGACGCCGATGTGGCGACCTTCCGGGCCGGGAACCTCGGGGGCGACGTGCTGATGCCGCCGGTCTCGATGGCGAACGAGCGGCGGATCGCCGTCCTGCGCGACCCGATGGGCGCGGCCTTCGGCATCTACGCGGCCGGCCCCGAGGGCTGATCCGGCTCTGCCCCTGCCCCTTCCGCCTCCCCCTCCGACGGCCGGCGGAACCGGGCCGTTGCGGCGGTCACCGCCGCCACGGCGGTGACCAGCAGCGCCGCCGCCGGCACCACGTCGCCGACCCGGTCGTACCAGGTCGCCGTCGTGGCGGCGGTCAGCGGCAGCCGGACCGTCAGCGTGCCGGTGCCCCCGGTGCCGAGCCGGGCCAGCTCGCGCCCCTGCGCGTCGAACGCGGCAGAGACCCCGGTGAGCGAGGCCTGGACGGCCGGGCGGCCGGTCTCGGCGGCGCGGATCGCGGCCAGCGAGACGTGCTGCTCGGGGGCCCAGGTGCGCTGGAACGTCGAGGTCGAGGACTGGTAGACCAGCACCCGGGCACCGTCGTTCGCGGCCGCCCGGGCCATGTCGGGGAAGGCCGACTCGAAGCAGACCAGCGCCCCGACCGGCAGCGGCGCACCCGTGCGGTCGGTCGACGGCAGCAGGTGGAACGCCGTACCCGGTGCCCGGTTCTCCCCGGCCGCCCGGCTCACGCCGGCGATCCAGCCGAGCGCCGGGCGCAGCGGGATGTACTCGCCGAACGGCACCAGCCGGATCTTGCGGTAGCGGTCGACGATCCCGTCCGGCGAGATCAGCACCGCGTCCTTGGAGATCCGCCCGTCGGCCTTGCGGGCGTCCTCGCCGGCCAGCACCTCGGCGCCGGTCAGCGCGGAGAGCCGGCGCAGTTCGGCCAGAGCGGCCGGGTCGCGGTCCAGGTCGGCGGTGGTGCTGGACTCGCCCCAGACGACCAGGTCGACCGGTCGGCCGCCCAGCGCGGCGGTGGCCGCGGCGCTCGCCTCGAACCGGGCCTGCGGATCCTCGACGATGCCGGGTTGCACCAGCGCCACGGTGGCCTCCCCGGCGTGGGCGGGCGCGTCGCGGAGCGCGAACAGTGCCGGGCCGGCCGCCAGCACCGGCACGGTGGCCAGGGCGGCGACGGCCCGCGGCTGCCACCGGACGGCGGTGAGCGCGATCAGCACGCCGGTGTTGACGGCCACCACGGCGGCGCTGACCAGCCAGATCCCGCCCGCCGAGGCCAGTGCGAGGACGGCCGGGTGCTGCCACTGGGTGGCGCCGAGGAGCGCCCACGGCCCGCCGAGGGCGTGCCAGGAGCGCGCGTACTCGGTGGTCAGCCAGACCGCCGGGAGGACGGCCAGGGCGAGCAGTGCGCGGCGTGCGGTCAGCGGCGGGTGCAGCAGCCGGTGGGCGGCATAGCCGAAGCCGGCCTGGAGGACGCCGAAGACCACGGCGAGCAGCGGCAGGGCCGGCCCGATGGACGGGAGCAGCCAGTACATCCCGGTCAGGATGAACCCGGCGCCGAACCACCAGCCGCGCACCGCCGCCTCCCGGGACCCGGGGGCCCGCTGCATCAGCAGCAGCCCGGGGACGAGTGCGACCCAGGCGAGCCAGGCCTGGCCGGGGGCCGGGAAGGCGAGCACGGGCAGCGCCCCGGCGGCCAGCGCGGCCGCCCGGGCCCGGTAGCGGTGGGCCCGGGTGTCGCGGTCCGGTGCGGCGGGCGCCGCACCGTGGGCGGGCCGGGCGAGGGCGAGGCGGCGGGACATGCCCCGTATTGTCCGCTCGGCAGGGGGGTGCCACCAGCATTCCCGTCACCCGAATGGATGACGGGAATGCGGACGGCCGGATGAGCGGGGAGCGGCGAACGCGCTCCGGGCGGGGCGGCCGGGGCCCGGCAGTCCCGCCCTCCGCCCCGCCCCCGCCCCGCCCGGAGCGCGCCGGGCTCAGCCCTCGTCGCCCTCCAGGTCGCCCTCGGTCTCCAGGAACGCGGCCTGCAGCTGCTCGATCAGCTCCGGGTCCGGCTGCTCCCACAGCCCGCGGCTCGCCGCCTCCAGCAGCCGCTCGCTGATGCCGTGCAGCGCCCACGGGTTGGCCTCGGCCAGGAACTCCCGGTTGGTCGGGTCGAGCACGTACTCCTGGGTCAGCTTCTCGTACATCCAGTCGGCGACCACGCCGGTGGTGGCGTCGTAGCCGAACAGGTAGTCCACGGTGGCCGCCATCTCGAAGGCGCCCTTGTAGCCGTGCCGGCGCATCGCCTCGATCCAGCGGGGATTGACCACCCGGGCGCGGAAGACGCGGGCCGCCTCCTCGGTCAGGGTGCGGGTGCGGACCGTCTCCGGGCGGGTCGAGTCGCCGATGTAGGCGGTCGGCGCCTTGCCGGTGAGGGCGCGCACGGTGGCCACCATGCCGCCGTGGTACTGGAAGTAGTCGTCCGAGTCGGCGATGTCGTGCTCGCGGGTGTCGGTGTTCTTGGCCGCGACGGTGATCCGCTTGTACGCCGTCTCCATCTCCTCGCGGGCCGGCCGCCCGTCCAGGCCGCGGCCGTACGCGTAGCCGCCCCAGACCGTGTAGACCTCGGCCAGGTCGGCGTCGGTGCGCCAGTCCCGGCTGTCGATCAGCTGGAGCAGGCCGGCGCCGTAGGTGCCCGGGCGGGAGCCGAAGACCCGGACCGTCGCCTTGCGCTCGTCGCCGTGCACGGCGAGGTCGGCCTGGACGTGGGCCCGGACGAAGTTGTCCGCCGCCGGCTCCTCCTGGGCGGCGGCCAGGCGCACCGCGTCGTCCAGCAGGGCGACCACGTGCGGGAAGGCGTCGCGGAAGAAACCGGAGATGCGCAGCGTCACGTCGATGCGCGGGCGGCCCAGCTCCTCCAGCGGGATCGCCTCCAGGCCGGTGACCCGGCGCGAGGCGTCGTCCCAGACCGGGCGGACGCCGAGCAGGGCGAAGGCCTCGGCGATGTCGTCGCCGGCGGTGCGCATCGCGCTGGTGCCCCAGAGCGAGAGGCCGACCGAGGGCGGGTAGGCGCCGTCGTTGTCGGCGGTGTAGCGCTCGACGAGCGAGGCGGCCAGGGCCTGGCCGGTCTCCCAGGCGAGCTTGCTGGGCACCGCCTTGGGGTCGACGGAGTAGAAGTTGCGGCCGGTCGGAAGCACGTTGACCAGGCCGCGCAGCGGCGAGCCGGACGGGCCGGCCGGGACGAAGCCGCCCTGCAGTGCGTGCAGCACGGCGTCCAGCTCGTCGGTGGTGGCGGCCAGGCGGGGGACGACCTGGGTGGCGGCGAAGGTCAGCACCTCGGCGACGGCGGCCGGCAGTCCGGCGGCCACCTTCTCGACCGCCGCGGGCGCCCAGTCCTCGGCCTCCATCGCCTCGACCAGGGCGCGGGCCTGCGCCTCGGCCGCGTCGGTGGCGCCCAGGGTGAGCGCCGCCTCGTCCAGGCCGAGCGCTTCGCGCAGGCCGGGCAGGGCGCTGACGCCGCCCCAGATCTGCCGGGCCCGGAGGATGGCGAGCACGATGTTCACCCGGTCGGTGCCGGCCGGCGCCTGGCCGAGGACGTGCAGGCCGTCGCGGATCTGGGCGTCCTTGATCTCGCAGAGCCAGCCGTCGACGTGCAGCAGGAAGTCGTCGAAGCCGTCGTCCTCCGGGCGCTCGTCCAGGCCGAGGTCGTGGTCCAGCTTGGCGGCCTGGATCAGCGTCCAGATCTGGGCGCGGATCGCGGGCAGCTTGGCCGGGTCCATCGCGGCGATGTTGGAGTGCTCGTCGAGCAGCTGCTCCAGGCGCGCGATGTCGCCGTAGGAGTCGGCGCGGGCCATCGGCGGCACGAGGTGGTCGACGAGGGTGGCGTGGGCGCGGCGCTTGGCCTGGGTGCCCTCGCCCGGGTCGTTGACCAGGAACGGGTAGACCAGCGGGAGGTCGCCGAGGACGGCGTCCGGGCCGCACTCGGCGGAGAGCGCGGCGGTCTTGCCGGGCAGCCACTCCAGGTTCCCGTGCTTGCCGAGGTGGATGACGGCGTCGGCGCCGAAGCCGCCGTCCTCGCGCGCGGCCTCGATCCAGCGGTAGGCGGCCAGGTAGTGGTGGGACGGCGGGAGGTCGGGGTCGTGGTAGATCGCGACCGGGTTCTCGCCGAAGCCGCGCGGCGGCTGGATCAGCACGAGCAGGTTCCCGGAGCGGATCGCGGCCAGCACGATGTCGCCGTCCGGGTTCTGCGAGCGGTCCACGTAGAGCTCGCCGGGGGCCGGGCCCCAGTGCTCCTCGACCTGCTCGCGCAGCGCCTGCGGCAGCGTGGCGTACCAGCGGCGGTAGTCGGCGGCGGGGATGCGGACCGGGTTGCGGGCCAGCTGCTCCTCGGTGAGCCAGTCCTGGTCGTAGCCGCCGGCCGCGATCAGCGCGTGGATGAGGGCGTCGCCCTCGTGGCCGTCCTCGCCGGCTCCGTCCAGCCCGGGGAGGGCGTTGCCGAGGTCCATGCCCTCCGCGCGCAGCCGCTCCAGCAGCCGGACGGCGCTGGCCGGGGTGTCCAGGCCGACGGCGTTGCCGACCCGGGCGTGCTTGGTCGGGTACGCGGAGAGGACGAGGGCGAGCCGGCGCTCGGCGGCCGGGACGTGGCGCAGCCGGGCGTGCTTGACGGCGGTGCCGGCCACCCGGGCGGCACGCTCGGGGTCGGCGGCGTAGACGGTCAGGCCGTCCTCGTCCAGCTCCTTGAAGGAGAACGGGACGGTGATCAGGCGGCCGTCGAACTCGGGCACCGCGATCTGGGTGGCGGTGTCCAGCGGGGAGAGGCCGTCGTCGCTGGCCTCCCACTGGGCCCGCGACCAGGTCAGGCAGAGCGCCTGGAGGATCGGGCGGTCGAGCGCGGCGAGCGCGCCGGCGTCCCAGGCCTCCTCGTCGCCGCCGGCCTGGGCGTCGGCCGGGCGGGTGCCGCCGGCCGCGAGCACGGTGGTGACGATCGCGTCGGCCTCGCCGAGCGCGGCCAGCAGCTCGGGCTCGGCGCCGCGCAGCGAGGCGCAGTAGTAGGCGCGGGCCTGTGCGCCCCGGTCCTCGACGGCGCGGCAGAGCGTCTCGACGAAGGCGGTGTTCCCGCTCATGTGGTGGGCGCGGTAGTAGAGCACCGCGACGGTCGGGCCCTCGGTCGTGCGGGCCTCGCGCTCCAGCGGCCCCCAGGCCGGCGCGGAGGCGGGCGGGGCGAAGCCGTGGCCGGTGAGCAGCACCGTGTCGGAGAGGAAGGAGCCCAGCTCGGCCAGGTTGGCCGCGCCGCCGTGGGCGAGGTAGGCGTGCGCCTCGGCGGCGATGCCGGCCGGGACGGTGGACAGCTCCATCAGCTGGGCGTCGGGCGCCTGCTCGCCGGTGAGCACCACCACCGGGCGGGGGCCGGCCAGCAGTGCGTCCAGGCCCTCCTGCCAGGCCCGGCGGCCGCCGAGCAGGCGGACGACCACGAGGTCGGTGCCCTCCAGCAGCTCGGGCAGCTCCTCGGCGGTGAGCCGGGCGGGGTTGCCGAGGCGGTAGCGGACCGGGCCCTCCGAGGCACGGGCGCTGAGCAGGTCGGTGTCGGACGTCGACAGCAGCAGAATCATGCGAAGGCCCTCCCGGCCTTGTCGGTGGACAGGACCGCGAGTGCGGGCATGCGGCGGCGCATGGCTTCAAGCCTTCCTCGGGGTCCGCGCCCCGGGCGGTGGAGGACGGCAGGAGTTCCTGGCTCCCGCGGCCGCCCGGAACTCCGGTGAACCGCGGTCACAGTGGCGGGACCGCACCGGGCTTGCACCGGTTTCCTCCCCTGCGCCGTCGCTGGCGTGCGGGCGGCCCGCGAGGGGCGCCCGGCAGCATCGTACGGGGTGCGGCTGAGCTGGGGGAGTGCGACCGAGAGTGTGACCTGGAGTACGGGGGCAACCGATCGGATCATCTGTATGCTCGCGGCCATGCCACCGACTCCCGACGCCACGCTGCCGGGCGCCGGCGCGCCCGACCGGGGCCGCGCGGACGCCTGTCCGGGGGCCCTTCGTCTGCACACCGCCGACGACGGCGCCCTGGCGCGGGTCCGCCTGCCCGGCGGTCTGCTGACGGAACCTCAGGCGCTCGCGCTGGCCGAGGCCGCGGTGGCGCTCGGTGACGGCGGGCTGGAGGTCACCTCGCGCGGCAACGTCCAGCTGCGCGGCCTCGCCGCCGGCTGCGGTGCCGAGCTCGGTGCCCGGCTGCGGGCGGTGGGACTGCTGCCCTCGGACACCCACGAGCGGGTGCGCAACATCGTCGCCTCCCCCGGCCCCGGCACCGGCCACGCCGACGTGCGGGCCTGGGCGCGCGAGCTGGACGCGAAGCTCTGCACGAGCCCCTGGGCGACCGGACTGTCCGGCAAGTTCCTGTTCGTCCTGGATGACGGGCGCGGGGACGTGGCCGCACTGAACGCCGATGTGACGTTGATCGCAGGCCCGGCCGGCACCGCCCTGCTGCGCCTCGGGAACGCGCCCACCGCGCGCCCGGTGCCGGCCGACCGGGCGGTGGACGCGGCGCTGGCGGCCGCCCGGGAGTTCCTGGACGCGCTGCGCGCCGCCGGCCGTACCGCCTGGCACCTGCGGGAGGTCCCCGAGCTGCTGGAACCGGGCGCCGCCGAGCTGCCGGCCTTCGCCGCCGCGCCCCCGGCGCTCGGCGCACTGCCCGGCGGCCTGGCGGTCGGCCTGCGCTTCGGCCGCTGCGGCGCCGCCGCGTGGCGGGCGCTGGTCGACGCGGCCGAGGGCGAGCTGCGGCTCACCCCGTGGCGCGCGGTGGTGCTGCCCGGCGCGCCCGCCGAGCGGCTGGCCGGCCTCGGCGCGGCCGGCTTCCGGACCGCGACCGGCACGGCCTGGGACGGCGCGAGCGCCTGCACCGGCCTGCCGGGCTGCGCGAAGTCCCTGGCCGACGTCCGGGCCGACGCGGCCCGGGCGCTGGCGGCGGCCCCGGCCGCCGGCCTGCCGGTGCACTGGTCGGGGTGCGAGCGGCGCTGCGGCCACCCGGCCGGGGAGTGGGTCGACGCACTCGCGACCGGGCAGGGATACCGGGTGACGGTGGCGGGCGCGCCGCAGGGGCGCGGCACCGCCGTGGATGTGACGAACGAGGAGATGGCCGAGGCGGTCGCCGAGGCCCGGAGGACCACGAAGTGATCGAGTACGAGAAGGACGGCGCGTCAATCTACCGCCAGTCCTTTGCCACCATCCGGGCCGAGGCCGAGCTGGCCGCCCTGCCCGCGGACGTCTCCCAGGTCGCGGTGCGGATGATCCACGCCTGCGGCATGACCGACCTGGTCGAGGACCTGGTGTACTCGCCGGGCGTGGTCGCCTCGGCCCGCGCCGCGCTGCACGCCGGCGCGCCGATCCTCTGCGACGTGAACATGGTCGCCAGCGGCGTCACCCGCAAGCGGCTGCCCGCCGACAACGAGGTGGTCTGCACCCTCACCGACCCGTCGGTGCCGGAGCTGGCCCGCAAGATGGGCAACACCCGCAGCGCCGCCGCCATGGAGCTGTGGCTGCCCCGGTTGGAGGGCGCGGTGGTCGCCGTCGGCAACGCGCCGACCTCGCTGTTCCGGCTGCTGGAGCTGATCGAGGCGGGCGCGCCGCGCCCGGCCGCGGTGATCGGCGTCCCGGTCGGCTTCATCGGCGCGGCCGAGTCCAAGGAGGCCCTGGCCGTGCACCCGTCCGGCCTGGAGCACCTGGTGGTGCGCGGCCGGCGCGGCGGCAGCGCGATCGCCGCCGCCGCCATCAACGCGATTGCGAGCGAGGAAGAGTGACGGACGATCAGGCAACCACCGGCCGGCTGTACGGGGTCGGGCTCGGCCCGGGCGACCCGTCCCTGGTCACCGTCCGCGCCGCCGAACTGATCGGCAAGGCCGACGTGGTGGCGTACCACAGCGCCCGGCACGGCCGCTCGATCGCCCGGTCGATCGCCGAGCGCTACCTGACGGGCGGCCAGATCGAGGAGAAGTTGGTCTACCCGATCACGGTCGAGACCACCGACCACCCCGGCGGCTACCGCGGCGCCCTCGACGACTTCTACGAGGAGGCCGCCGCCCGGCTGGCCGCCCACCTGGACGCCGGCCGCGACGTCGTCGTGCTGGCCGAGGGGGACCCGTTCTTCTACGGCTCCTACCAGCACATGCACAAGCGCCTGGCGCACCGCTACCCGACCGAGGTGGTCCCCGGCGTCACCTCCGTCAGCGCCGCCGCGGCCCGGCTCGGCCAGCCGCTCACCGAGGCCGAGGAGACCCTCACGGTCATCCCGGGTACCTTGCCCGAGGAGGAGCTGACCGCCCGGATCGCCTCCGCCGACTCCGCCGTGATCATGAAGCTGGGCCGGACCTTCCCGGCCGTCCGCCGCGCCCTGGAGCGGGCCGGCCGGCTGGAGGACGCCCGGTACGTCGAGCGCGCCTTCATGGACGGCGAGCGCACCGCGCCGCTGGCCGAGGTGGACGCGGAGACCGTGCCGTATTTCTCGGTGGCCGTGCTGCCCAGCAAGGTCGCGCCGCTGGAGCCGCAGGTGCGGCTCACCGACGGCACGGGCAGCGTCACCGTCATCGGCACCGGCCCGGCCGGCCCGCTCTGGCTCACCCCCGAGGCGCGCGGCGCCCTGGCCGCCGCCACCGACCTGGTCGGCTACACCACCTACCTGGACCGGGTGCCCGTCCGCCCCGGCCAGCAGCGGCACGGCTCCGACAACAAGGTGGAGTCCGAGCGGGCCGAGTTCGCCCTCGACCTGGCCCGCCGCGGCCACCGGGTCGCGGTGGTCTCCTCCGGCGACCCGGGCGTGTTCGCGATGGCGACCGCCGTCCTGGAGGTGGCCTGCGAGGAGGCCTACCGGGACGTCCCGGTCCGGATCGTGCCTGGGATGACCGCCGCCCACGCGGCCGCCTCCCGCGCAGGGGCCCCGCTCGGCCACGACTACGCGGTGGTCTCGCTCTCCGACCGGCTCAAGCCCTGGGACGTGGTGGCCAAGCGGCTGCGCGCGGCCGCCGAGGCGGACCTGGTGCTCGCCCTCTACAACCCCGGCTCGCAGTCCCGCACCACCCAGGTCGGCCGCGCCCGGGACCTCCTGCTGGAGTACCGCGCGCCGGAGACCCCGGTGGTCATGGCCCGCGACGTCGGCGGCCCGACCGAGCGGATCCGCACGGTCCGCCTCGGCGACCTGGACCCCGCGCAGGTCGACATGCGCACCATCCTGCTGATCGGCTCCTCCCAGACCCGGGCCGTCGAACGCGGCAACGCCACCGAGGTCGTCTGGACGCCGCGCCGCTACCCGGAGGCGTGAGCACCGGGGGCGGGCCGGGGCCGTCGCCCCGGCCCGCCCCGGCCGCGGCGGTCCCGGAGTGGTTCTCAGTCGCGGTAGACCGCTGAACGACGGCCGATCCGGATCACCAACACGACCAGCCGCCCGCTGTCCACGGTGTAGATCAGGCGGTGGTCGCCGACCCTGAGCCGCCTGTGCTCGGGCAAGCCGACCAAGGCCGTGGTGTGGAAGCCGTAGGGGTCCTGCTCCAGCTCGGCCAGCTTCCGCAGGATCGTGATGGCGGTGGCTCGCGAGAGCTTCTGCAGCTCGCTTCGTGCGGACTCCGTGAACCGTGTCGTGTACTTCACTCGGGCCTGGCCAGGGTCTCGGCCATGACCTCGTCCAGCGAGTACGTGGGCTCGTTCCGGCGCTCTTCGATCAGACGCGCCAGCTCCCGCTCCTCCCACTGCCGGTACTCGCGCAGTAGCTCTATCGGGACGACGGCGGCCACCTCGCGACCGCGCCGAGTGATGACCGTGGGTTCGTCGTGCTCGGCGCGATCGATCACCCGGGCGAAGTGCTCCCGGGCTTCACGGACGGACACCGACTCCACGGGCTGCTCGCTCATGGAGCCAAGTGTAGGAAGTGTTCCATGTGTACAAAAGCTCCCGCGTGGACGGCCGCCCCAGCTGGGTCGATGCCCGGCCGGGCAGGGAAGATGGGGGCGTCCGGGAACAGGGTGCGTGGCGAGGAGCGGTCGTGAGTGAGGTCGGTGGTCGGGCCGGGCAGCTGCGGAGCAGCGGACTGCGGCACGGGTGGACGACCGGGGCGTGCGCGACCGCGGCGACCAGGGCGGCGTACCAGGCGCTGCTGACCGGGGAGTTCCCCGACCCGGTGGTGATCACGCTGCCCAAGGGCCAGCAGCCGGCCTTCGCCCTGGCCGCGGAGCGGCTGGCGGACGGGCCCGGCGGCCCGCGGGCGACGGCCGGGGTGGTCAAGGACGCCGGGGACGATCCGGACGTGACGCACGGCGCGCTGATCCGCTCCACGGTGTGGGCGGGGGAGCCCGGCTCCGGGGTGGTCTTCCGGGCCGGGCCCGGGGTCGGCACGGTGACCAAGGCCGGCCTGCCGCTGCCCGTCGGCGAGCCCGCCATCAACCCGGTGCCCCGGCAGATGATGCGGGACGCGGTGGCCGAGGTGGCCGCCGAGTTCGGCGCGGCCGGGGACGTCGTGGTGGAGATCTCGGTGGACCACGGCGAGGAGATCGCCCGCTCCACCTGGAACCCCCGGCTGGGCATCCTCGGCGGCCTCTCCATCCTCGGCACCACC
Organism: Kitasatospora sp. NPDC090091; assembly: GCF_044747365.1. Classification (NCBI taxonomy): domain Bacteria; kingdom Bacillati; phylum Actinomycetota; class Actinomycetes; order Kitasatosporales; family Streptomycetaceae; genus Kitasatospora; species Kitasatospora sp. NPDC090091. The sequence continues at coordinate 95,148 of NZ_JBIVDY010000007.1, read as the reverse complement.
GGCATCGTCGTCCCCTACTCCTGCTCGGCCTGGATCGACTCCATCCGGCGCGGGGTCGACGTGGCCCGGGCCGCCGGGCGGACCCACGTCGCCGGCTGCACCGGCTCCACCTCGGAGAAGGTCGCCGTCGCCGAGCACGGCCTGCCCGAGGACGCGCTGCTGGACATGGGCGACTTCGCCGGCGCCGTCCTGAAGTACCTCAAGCGCCACCCGGTGCCCCGCCTCACCATCGCGGGCGGCTTCGCCAAGCTCTCCAAGCTCGCCGCCGGCCACCTCGACCTGCACTCGGCGCGCTCCCAGGTGGACAAGGGCTACCTGGCGGAGCTGGCCCGCCAGGGCGGCGCGGGCCCGGAGTTGGTGCAGGCGGTGGCCGTCGCCAACACCGCGTTGGAGGCCATCCAGCTCTGCCGCGCGGCCGGCGTGCCGCTCGGCGACCTGGTCGCCGAGGCGGCCCGGGCCACCGCGCTCGGCGTGCTGCTCGGCTCGCCGGTCGCGGTGGACGTCATCTGCATCGACCGGGCCGGCACCGTCGTCGGCCGGGCGGAGCCGCTGGGGCCCGCGCCGGCCTGACCGTCCCTTTGCCGGAGGGTATGAACCATCGCCATGATGTGAAGATCTGACGTCCATACGGGGTGAGAAACGGACAAATGTGGCGCGGTGTCCGCCCTTGATTCTGGTGCTATCTCAGCCATGAGATATGGTCTGCCGGGTGACAGGCGACTACCTCACCCGTATCGGCACCCTCATCCGTACCGCGCGTCAGCACCGTGGTTGGTCCCAGGCCCAGCTCGGCGAGGCCCTCGGCACCAGCCAGAGCGCGGTCAACCGCATCGAGCAGGGCAAGCAGAACGTCAGCCTTGAGATGATCGCGCGCATCGGCGAAGCACTGGACAGCGAGATCGTCTCGCTCGGCTACGCCGGTCCGATGCACCTGCGGGTCGCCGGCGGCACCCGGCTCTCCGGCGCGATCGACGTCCGCAGCAGCAAGAACGCCTGCGTGGCGATCCTCTGCGCCTCGCTGCTGACCACCGGCCGCACCACCATCCGGCAGGTCGCCCGGATCGAAGAGGTCTACCGCATCCTTGAGGTGCTCACCAGCATCGGCGTCAAGAGCCGCTGGACCAACGACGGCCGCGACCTCGAACTCACCCCGCCCGCCGAGCTCGACCTCGCGGCGATGGACGTCGAGGCCGCCCGCCGCACCCGCAGCGTCCTGATGTTCCTCGGCCCGCTGATGCACCGCGCCGACAAGTTCGCCATCCCGTACGCCGGCGGCTGCGACCTCGGCACCCGGACCGTCCAGCCCCACCTCACCGCGCTGCGCCGGTTCGGCCTGGAGGTCGCCACCACCGGCGGCGCCTACCACGCCTCGGTCGAGCCCGGCACCCCGATGGACCGGCCGATCGTGCTGACCGAGCGCGGCGACACCGTCACCGAGAACGCCCTGCTCGCCGCCGCCCGGCACGACGGCGTCAGCGTCATCCGAAACGCCAGCCCCAACTACATGGTCCAGGACCTCTGCTTCTTCCTGGAGCGGCTGGGCGTCAAGATCGAGGGCATCGGCACCACCACCCTCACCGTGCACGGCGTGCCCGAGATCACCTGCGACGTCGACTACACCCCGGCCGAGGACCCGGTGGAGGCGATGAGCCTGCTCGCCGCCGCCGTCGTCACCTCCTCCGAGCTGACCGTCCGCCGGGTGCCGATCGAGTTCCTGGAGATCGAGCTCGCGGTGCTGGAGGGCATGGGCCTCGACTACGACCGCACCCCCGAGTACCGCGCCCACAACGGCCACACCCGGCTGGTCGACCTGACCGTGCGCCCGTCCAAGCTGACGGCGCCGATCGACACCATCCACCCGATGCCCTTCCCGGGCATCAACATCGACAACGTGCCGTTCTTCGCCGCGATCGCGGCGGCCGCCCACGGCACCACGATGATCCACGACTGGGTCTACGACAACCGCGCCATCTACCTCACCGAACTCACCCGGCTCGGCGCGGACATCAAGCTGCTCGACCCGCACCGCGTCCTGATCCAGGGCCCGACCCGCTGGCGCGCCGCCGAGATGGTCTGCCCGCCGGCGCTGCGCCCGGCCGTGGTCATCCTGCTCGCGATGCTCGCCGCCAAGGGCACCTCGGTGCTGCGCAACGTGTACGTCATCAACCGCGGCTACGAGGACCTCGCCGAGCGCCTCAACTCGATCGGCGCCCAGATCGAGACCTTCCGCGACATCTGACGGCACGTCAATCCTGTTGCTGCCGGCCGGCCTCACCCGTCGAGGCCGGCTGGCAGCGCGGCTGTGCTCAATCCGCTGGCCAGGTACTCCACGAACAGCCGGTTGTTCAGCGCCCACGGTGAGCGCCGCTCGCGGATCAGCTCCACCGCCCGGTCGGCCGGGTGGCCGAGCTCCACCAGTGCCTGGGCGACCACCAGTCCGGAGCGGTTGTAGCCGGAGTGGCACCGGACCAGGACGCGCCGTCCCTGCCGGACGGCCTCGGCGGTGTGCGTCGCCGCCTCCCCGACGGCCAGCAGCTGCCCGGCGGAGAGCGGCCCGTCCGGCACCTCCCGGACGAGGTGCTCCACCCCGGGCGCCGGCCCGTGCCCGGCCCGGGTGAAGAGGCTCACCACCAGGTCGAACTCCCGCTCCACGAGCACCGGTTCGAGCGGTCGGCCGGGCGGGGTGATGAAGTGCCCGCCCATCCAGAGCCCGGGCGCGATCTCGCTCCACCGCCCGGTCGGCCCCGGGGTGTCGCGGTCCTTCTGGCGGGTCGGCATTTCGGTTCTCCGTCGCTCGTTCCGGTGCGCCCCGGCTACTCGCCGGTCTCGCCGTCCAGGTGTTCGCGCAGCAGGTCGGCGTGGCCGTTGTGGCGGGCGTACTCCTCGATCATGTGGGTGAGGATCCAGCGCAGCGAGAAGGCCTCCTCGCCGTGGTGTCCGAGGACGTCCAACGAATCGGCGGCGGCGACGAGTTCCCGGGCGTGGTCGCACTCGCCGCGCCAGACGGCGAACGCCTCCTCCGGATCGGCCGTGTCGACGTCGAACTCGGCGAAGCTGCCGTCCGGGTGCTTCCAGAAGCCGGGCAGGGCCTCGTTGTTGAAGGTGTTCCGGAACCAGCCGCGCTCGACCTCGGCGAGGTGGCGGACCAGCCCGAGCAGCGAGAGATCGGACGGCGCCAACACCCGCGCCCGCAGCTGCTCGGTGGTCAGCCCGGCGCACTTCATGGCGAGGGTGTCCCGCTGGAAGTCCAGGAAGCTGGCCAGGGTGGCCCGTTCGTCGGCGGTCTGCTCGGTCCGGGTGCGTGGAAAGTCGCTCATCGCAGCATCGTGGCAGCCCGGAACCGGCATCTGCAGGCGGTTTATCGGATGTCGGACCCGTTCCCGTCCAACCCGTGAGCGCCGAGCCAGCCCAGAGCCGCCGGTACGGACTCGGCGACCGGGACGCCGGCCGGCGGGGCCGGGCGCTGCACGACCACCACGGGCAGGCCGAGTTCGCGGGCGGCGGTGAGCTTGGGCGCGGTGGCGGCGCCGCCGCTGTCCTTGGTGACCAGGACGTCGATCCGGTGCTCGCGCAGCAGCGCCCGCTCGCCGTCCAGGGTGAACGGGCCGCGGTCCAGCAGGACGTCCAGGGCGGTGGGCATCGGCGGCTCGGGCGGGTCGACCGAGCGGGCCAGGAAGTGCAGGCCGTCCAGGTGGGCGAAGGTGCCGATGCCCTGCCGGCCGGTGGTGAGGAAGACCCGCCGGCCGAGCGCCGGTAGCGCGGCGGCGGCCGCGTCCAGATCGGCCACGGGGTGCCAGCGGTCCCCGGCCACCGCGGTCCAGCCCGGCCGGCGCAGCGCCAGCAGCGGCACACCGGTCGCCGCGGCGGCCAGCGCCGCGTTGCCGGAGATGGCCGCGGCGAACGGATGGGTGGCGTCCACGACGGCCTCCACCCGCTCGGCGCGCAGCCAGGCGGCCAGCCCGTCCGGCCCGCCGAAGCCGCCGATCCGGACCTCGCCGGCGGGCAGCCGCGGTTCGGCGACCCGCCCGGCGAGGGAGCTGGTGACCCGCAGCGGTGATCCGGCCAGCGCGGCGGCCAGCGCCCGCGCCTCGGTCGTCCCGCCGAGGATCAGCAGGTGACGCGCCATCACGCCCCGCAGGGCTCGTGCGGCCGCTCGCGGTCCGCGGAGTAGAGGTGGCTGTCGCGGAACTGCTCGGCGGCCAGCGTCCGGCCGACGAGGATCACGGCGGTGCGGACGATCCCCGCCTCCTTCACCTGCCCGGCGATGTCGGCGAGCGTGCCGCGCAGCACCAGCTCGTCGGGCCGGCTGGCCATCGCGACCACGGCGGCCGGGCAGTCGGCGCCGTAGTGCGGCAGCAGCTGCTCCACCACGTCGTCCACGTAGCCGGCGGCCAGGTGCAGCACCAGCAGGGCGCCGCTGCGGCCGAGGGTGGCGAGGTCCTCGCCCTCCGGCATCGGGGTGGCGCGCTTGGCGATCCGGGTGAGGATGACGGTCTGGCCGACGGTCGGCACGGTCAGTTCGCGCTTGAGCGCGGCCGCGGCCGCCGCGAACGCGGGCACGCCGGGGACGACCTCGTACGGGACGCCGGCCGCGTCGAGGCGGCGCATCTGCTCGGCGACGGCGCTGAAGACCGACGGGTCGCCGGAGTGCAGCCGGGCCACGTCCTGGCCGGCCCGGTGGGCGGCGACCAGCTCGGCGGTGATGGCGTCCAGGTCCAGGTTGGCGGTGTCGACCAGCCGGGCGTCCGGCGGGCACTCGTCCAGCAGCTCGCGCGGCACCAGGCTGCCCGCGTAGAGGCAGACCTCGGCGCGGGCCAGCAGGCGCGCGCCGCGCAGGGTGATCAGGTCGGCGGCACCCGGGCCGGCTCCGATGAAGTAGACGGTCACGAGGCGTCCTCCTGGAGGTCGTGCTGGGGGTCGTGGGGCTTGACGGCGGACCACTGGGTGACCGGCATCGCCTGCCGCCAGCCGGTGAAGCCGCCCACCGGGACGGCGTGCGCGGTGGCGATCCGCAGCAGCTCGCCGCCGTGACGGCGGTACCACTCGGTGAGCAGGGCCTCGGACTCCAGCGTCACGGTGTTGGCGACCATCCGGCCGCCCGCCGGCAGCGCGGCCCAGCAGGCCTCCAGCAGGCCGGGCGCGGTGAGGCCGCCGCCGACGAAGACCGCGTCGGGGGTGGGGAGCCCGGCCAGGGCGGCCGGCGCGGGGCCGGTGACCACCTGGAGCCGGGGCACGCCGAGCGCGGCCGCGTTGCGGGCGATCCGCTCGGCCCGGGTGCGGTCCCGCTCGATGCTGACGGCCCGGTTGTCGCGGTGGGCGCGCAGCCACTCGATCGCGATCGAGCCGGAGCCGCCGCCGACGTCCCAGAGCAGTTCGCCCGGCGCGGGGGCGAGCGTGGCGAGGGTGGCGGCGCGGACGTGGCGCTTGGTCAGCTGGCCGTCGCTCTCGTACGCGGCATCGGGCAGGCCGGGCACGAGGGAGCCGCGGGGGCCGTCGGCGGGCAGCTCGACCGCGATCAGGTTGAGCGGGTCGCCGGGCGGGTGCGGCCAGTCGTCGGCCCGGCCGTCCGTCTGCCGCTCGCCGGGCCCGCCGAGCTGCTCCAGCACCCGGAGCCGGGCGGCGCCGTGGCCCCGCGCGGTGAGCAGGGCGGCGACGGCGGCGGGGGTGCGGGCGTCGGCGCTGAGGACGAGCAGCCGGCGGCCGGGGTGCAGGGCGAGTGCGAGGGTCTCCAGGGGCCGGCCGACCAGGCTGACCACCTCGGTGGCCTCCAGCGGCCAGCCGAGCCGGGCGCAGGCGTAGGAGACGGAGGACGGGTGCGGCAGGATGCGCAGCCGGTCGGCGCCGACCGTCTCGGCGAGGGTGCGGCCGATGCCGTGGAACATCGGGTCGCCGCTGGCCAGTACGGCGATGCGGCGGCCGGCGTGCTCGGCGAGCAGTCCCGGCACGGCCGGGCGCAGCGGGGACGGCCACGGCACCCGGGCGGCGGCCACCTCGTCCTCGGGGAGCAGCGCGAGCTGCCGCGGGCCGCCGATCACCACCTGGGCGGCGCGCAGGGCGGCACGCGAGGTGCCGGCGAGGCCGGGCCAGCCGTCGGCCCCGATCCCGACGACGGAGACCGGAGGGGGCAGCTCGGGCACCGGGAGGCTCCTCGGGGGTCGGCGAAGGGTCGGCGAAGGGTGGCCGGGGCAGCCTACCTGGCGGTAGACGGCCTCGGGCAGGTCAGGGTGCGTACGCCCGCCGGTCGGGGACCGCGGCTCTCCGGACCGTGGCCCTCCCGACTGCGGGCGTTCCGGGCCGCGGCTCTCCCGGCGGGGGCGCGGCGCCCCGGCGGGCCGTCAGCGCCGGCGGGCCGTCAGCGCCGGAACCAGTCCCCGGAGGAGACCGGCGCCGGGCGGAGCCGCAACCGGGCGGCGACCGCCGGGCCCGCCAGGTAGACCCAGGCGTCCGCGGTGCGCCCGTCCGGCAGCCGGACGGGCAGCCGACGCCGCACGTACTCGCCGGTCCCGTCGTCCCGGCAGTCCTCCAGCCGGTCGAGCGCCGTGAGCGCGGCGGCGTACGCGCCGGGGCGGATCGCCACCAGCTCGCCGGTGATCCGCTGTTCCGGGTCGGGGTCCGGCACCGCGTACGGGTACCCCGGCCCTGCGTGCAGCACCGCTCCCTCCAGCACGGCCGGCCGGACGTCGGCGCACCGCCCGGCGAGGTGGACGGCCTGGTTGGCGCCCCCGGTGCGCAGCGTGCCGTAGACGAAGAAGGGCAGGGCGGTCACGGGACGCGGACCTCCGATGGCCGGTCGGGAGTGGGAGGGGAGTCGGAGCAGGAGTCGTGACGGGGGCGAAGGCAGGGGCGGGAACAGGAGCGGGAACAGGAGCGGGAACGGGGCCCGAGCGCGCGGGCTCGGCGCTCCGGGGCCCCACGGTACGCCCGCCGCGTCGCGTCGCCGGCCCGGCCGGTCGGATCATCTGGTGATATCTACTGGCGCTCGCGGCGCTGATGCGCTGTCATGACGGGTGAACCGCCAGCACCGTCCGAGGGGGACACCCATGACAGCTCCCGTTTCGCGCCCTTCGAGCACCCCCGTCGACGCCGTCCCGGGGAAGGCCGGAGGCCCGGCGGGCGGGCCGGTTCGGCTGGGCGGTGCGGTCTGGGCGGCGCTCGCCGTGGTGTACGTGGTGTGGGGGTCGACCTATCTGGCGATCCGGATCACGCTGGAGACGATGCCCGGCTTCCTCTCCGCCGGGGCGCGCTTCGTGCTGGCCGGGTCGGTGCTGGCCGGCGTCGTCCTGGTCCGGCACGGCACGGCCGCACTCCGGGTGAACGTCCGGCAGCTGGGTTCGTCGGCCCTGGTCGGCGTGCTCCTGCTGACCGGTGGCAACGGTCTGGTGGTGCTCGGCGAGAACTACATCTCCTCCGGGCTGGCCGCGCTGCTGGTCGCGGCGGTCCCGCTCTGGATGGTGCTGCTGACGGCGGCGGCCGGGAACCGACCGAAGCCGGCCGAGCTGACCGGAGTGCTGCTCGGGCTGGTCGGCCTCGCGGTGCTCTCCGCGCCGGCGATGGGCGGGGGCATCGCGCCGGTCGGCGTGGTCGCGGTCATCGGCGGCACCCTGACCTGGGCGGCCGGCTCGTTCGCCGCCAAGCGGCTCCCGATGCCGGGCAACGTCTTCACGGCGAGCGCCTACCAGATGCTCGTGGGCGGGCTGGGCAACGTGCTGCTCGGACTGGCGCGCGGTGAACAGCGCGGGCTGGACCCGGCCGCCTTCTCCACGCGCTCCTGGCTGGCGCTCGGCTACCTGGTGCTGGTCGGCTCGCTGGTCGCCTTCACCGCGTACGCCTGGCTGCTGCAGTCCGCACCGCTCACCCTGGTGGCCACCTACGCGTACGTGAACCCGGTGGTGGCGGTGGCGCTGGGCTGGCTGGTCCTGGCCGAGCCGCTGACCGGCCCCACGCTGGCGGGCGGGGCGATCGTGGTGATGGGCGTCTGCCTGGTGGTCAGCGGCAGCCGCGCGCCGAGGACATCGGACCGGACGCCGTGGCGGGCCCCGTGGCGGGGACTGCGGCGGACGCCTTCCGGCGGCTGAGGGGCGGGGAGCGCTGCCCGGGCGAGCCCGGCGCCCCGTACTCAACCACTGCAGCTATAGTGCTTTGGCTGTAGTGGTTGTCCCGTGCCTGCTGAAGGAGAATCCGCGCCGTGGCCCAGAACCCTGCCCGCCGTGCCGCCCTCACCGATGCCGCCATCGACGTCCTGGCCCGCGAGGGCGCCCGCGGCCTCACCTTCCGCGCGGTCGACGTCCAGGCCGGCGTCCCGACCGGGACGGCGTCCAACTACTTCGCCAACCGCGAGGACCTGCTCGACCAGACGGCCCGGCAGATCCACCACCGCCTCACCCCGGACCCGGCCGTCATCGCCGAACTGCTGCGGGCCCCGCGCGACCGCGCCCTGGTGGCCGCCCTGATGCACGATCTGATGCGCCGGATCACCGCCGACCGGGCCGGCTACCTGGCCATGCTGGAGCTGCGTCTGGAGGCCACCCGCCGGCCCGGACTGCGCACCGCCCTCACCGCCACGATCCGGGACGAGCTGGAGGCCAACATCGCCTACCACCTGAGCGAAGGCATGCCGGGCGGCCGCGAGACCGTCGTCGCGCTCTACCTGGCGATGACCGGCCTGATCCTCGAACACCTCACGCTGCCCGAGGTGTTGGGCACGGACGGGCTCGGGGCGCTGATCGACTCGCTGGTCGAGCGGATCGTCCCGGCAGCCTGAGCCCGCGGGCATGCGCCTGAGCCCGCGGGCATGCGCCTGAGCCTGCGGGCGCGCGCCTGAGCCTGCGGGCGCGCGGCGCCGGTGCCCCGGGCACCCTGCCCGGGAGCTCAGCCCTCCGCCCGCTCCCGGGCCGCCGCCAGGACCGGCCGCAGCAGGCCCAGCACCTCGGTGAGGCCGCCGTCCTCGCTCACCAGCACACCCATCGACCGCAGCCGCGCCAGGCTGTCCGCGTACGCGGGGTGGGCGGCCTGGGCCGGGCTGAGGACGGGGCGCACGGCCGTCGGCACGCCCAGCCCGTACGCCTCGCAGAGGATGCCGAGGGCCAGTGTGTCCGAGATCCCGGCGGCCCACTTGTTGACGGTGTTGAACGTCGCGGGCGCCACGGCTATCGCGTCCGGCGGCGGCAGCGGCTTCGGCTCGCCGGGCTTGCGCCAGGCCGAGCGGACCGGATATCCGGTCCGCTCGGCGAGCGCGGCCCCGTCGACGAGGGCGAGCGCGTCGGGCGTGGCGACGGCGCCGACCTCCCAGCCCTCGGCCTGGGCGGCGGCGATCAGCGCCGGCGCCTCGGGCGCGCGGCCCGAGGCGCAGACGACGACGTAGAGGAAGGGCACGGGTCGGCTCCCTGGCGTGGTGGCGGCGGTGGTTCGGGTGGGTGGTGCTGGTGCTGGTGCCGTGGCCGGCGGCGCCGTTCGCGGGCCGCCGCCGGGTCCATCATCCTGGTCCCGGCCCGCCCGCCCCAGGCCCCGCGGCGGCATGACCCCGACCCCAGGACCCCGGCGCCCGCCCGCCGACGCGGGCTGTCGCGCTCAGACGGCCGGACCGACCCAGCCGACGAGCAGGGCGCTCAGCGCGACGCCCGGTCCGAGGCCGAAGACCAGCCCGCGCGCTCCGTCCGCCGGGGGCGCGCAGTGGGTGCGCGCGAGCACGGAGAAGATCGTCGCGCCGCCCAGGTTGCCCTCCTCGCCGAGCACCCCCTTGGAGTGGCGCAGGAACTCCTCGTCCAGGCCGAGCAGGACGCCGAGCCGGTCGAGGATCGCCGGTCCGCCCGGGTGCAGCACGCCGAAGTCCAGCTCCCGGCCGCCGTGCTTGTCCAGCCAGTCGAGCAGCGCCGGGCCCAGGTCGGTGACGGAGCGCAGCGAGGCGCGGGTGGAGGCGAAGTGGTCCCCCCGCCCGTCGGTCAGCTTCCGGTACCGGTCGGTGGTCTGCGGGATGGTGTACTCGAAGGCGTGGTCGAGGCGGAGCCCGGGCGTGCGCTGCTCCGCGGTGACGACGGCCGCGGCCACCGCGTCACCCCAGAGCGCCTTGTAGATCTGGTCCTCGATCGAGGTCTGGCTGTCCTGGTAGAGCGAGGAGAGCGATTCGGCGGCGACCACCAGGACGACCGCCCCGGGGTGCCGGGCCAGGTACTCCTCGGCCATGATCAGCACGTGCGCGCCGCCCGCGCAGGCCAGTTGGGTGAGCGGCCGGCGGCTGATGTCGGGGCGCAGCCCGATTCGCTGCTGCAGTTGGACGTCCAGACCCGGTACGCCGTCGCCGGTGGCACTGGTGACGATGACGCAGTCGACGTCGTCGGCCGTCACCCCGGCGTCCGCCATCGCCGTGGCCACGGCGCGCTCGGCGGCGGCCAGCAGGTCGGCCATCACGGTGGTCTTGCGCTCGGCGGCGGTGCGGTCGGGGGAGGTGACCAGCTCGTACGGCTGGAAGTACCGCCTGGTGCCGGGCAGGTTGCCCAGGGCCATCCGGACGGTCTGGGCCTGGCGCGCCGAGTAGCCGGGGTTGCGGGCGAGGATGTCGTCCCGGATCCGTTCGGCCCGGACGACGTATTGGCCGACGATCAGGGCGGGACGGCTGAGGTAGGCGGTGGTAGGCATGGCGCGGAGTCCTCGGAGGCGGTCGGTACCGCGCCCGGTCGGGCACGGCAGCCGGCGCCGGTGCGGCGGCCGGACGAATGCCGGTGCGCCGCCTCGCACCGTGCCGTCCTCGGCTGCCCCCGCCCGGACACAGACGCTCCCACGCTACCCGGCCGTCCCGCCCGCCCCGGCCGGACGGCCGCGCGGGTCCCGCATCCCGGGACGCGGGTCGGACAGGGCCGAGGGGCCTTGCCGCCGCCGGCCCCTACCGCGCGAACGGGGGCCGGCCGGTCCACCAGTTGCCGGGCGCCTCGGGGTCGCGGCTGGTCCAGAACTCGATGATGGCGCTGGTGAACTCGGCGGCGGAGAGCCGGCCGTCGCCGTCGCGGTCGAGCCGCCGGAAGGCCTCGTCGGCGTCGTCGCGGGAGAGCCCGGCGAAGTGGCCGCGCTGGAAGACGAAGAACTCGCCGGCGTCGACCGTCCCGCTCTTGCTGGTGTCGGCGACGGCGAGGAAGGCCCCGGCCAGCGCGCCCAGGCTGGCCTGCGCGGCCTCCGGGTCGTCGGCGAGCGAGCTGGTCGAGGTGACGAACTGCTCGCGGGTGATCGCCTGGGTGTCGGCGGGCAGGTGGGCCAGGTGCAGGTCGTGCCAGATCGTCAGGTAGGCGCGGACGATCCAGGCCTCGGCCTCCGACCCCTCCGGGTGCCCGAGCGAACGTGCCACCGAGTGGCCCATCAGCACGTGGTCCCGCTCGGTCAGCAGTCCGTCGCCGTCGGCGTCGAGGTGGTCGAAGCCGTGGTGGATCTTCGCCATGAGCAGGTCGTCCGACACAAGTGGCCCCTCGGGGTTGGTGATCACTCCTGCTCGCACGCTAGTGCCTCCGGGGGCGGCCGCGCAGCCGAACGCCGGGGGAGCGGACGCACGCCCGGCGCACCGCCTCCCGCCTGCACGTCCCGGCCCGCCCCCGCACGTCCCGGGCACCCTCGCGGTGCGCTGCGGCCGGGCGCGGCCACGGGCCGGCGGGGGCGGGGAACGGGGGCGGCAGGGGGCGGCCGGAGCGGCAACAGGGAGGGCAACCGGGGCGGCAACAGGGGGGCAACAGTGGCGGCCCGTCCCGAAGTCTGAGACCGCCGCCGCCGTTCCCCCGGTGTTGATACGATCCGGGCGAGCCGCGACTGGCGCGCACGGATGGAATCAACCATCGGGAAGCGGCTCCGTGGAACGCCACGTCAAGTTGCCGAGCGCCTGGGCCGTCCGAACGCGTCACGAGGACACGAGGAGACCGCCTTGGCCGCCCAGCAGCCCCACACCACCGCGAGCGCCGTCGCCAACACCGCCTTCCGCAGCGCCCTGGACACCGTCCGCGAGGTCGAGCCGCGGATCGCCGCCGCGATCGGCCAGGAGATCGAGGACCAGCGCTCCTCGCTCAAGCTGATCGCCAGCGAGAACTACGCCTCCCCGGCCGTCCTGCTGGCCATGGGCAACTGGCTCAGCGACAAGTACGCCGAGGGCACCGCCGGCCGCCGCTTCTACGCCGGCTGCCGCAACGTCGACACCGTCGAGACCATCGCCGCCGAGCACGCCCGCGCCCTCTTCGGCGCCGACCACGCGTACGTCCAGCCGCACTCGGGCATCGACGCCAACCTGACCGCCTTCTGGGCCGTCCTCTCCCAGCGGGTCGAGAGCCCGGCCCTGGAGCGCGCCCGGGTGCGCAACGTCAACGACCTGACCGACCAGGACTGGGCCGAGCTGCGCCGGGAGCTGGGCAACCAGCGGATGCTCGGGATGTCCCTGGACACCGGCGGCCACCTCACCCACGGCTTCCGGCCCAACATCTCGGGCAAGATGTTCGACCAGCGCAGCTACGGCACCGACCCGGCCACCGGCCTGATCGACTACGACGCGCTGCGCGCCACCGCCAAGGAGTTCCGCCCGCTGATCCTGGTGGCCGGCTTCTCGGCCTACCCGCGGCTGGTGAACTTCCGCCGGATGCGCGAGATCGCGGACGAGGTCGGCGCGACCCTGATGGTCGACATGGCCCACTTCGCCGGCCTGGTCGCCGGCAAGGTGCTCACCGGCGATCACGACCCGGTGCCGCACGCCCAGATCGTCACCACGACCACCCACAAGTCCCTGCGCGGCCCGCGCGGCGGCATGGTGCTCTGCGCCGCCGAGCTGGCCGAGCACGTCGACCGCGGCTGCCCGCTGGTGCTCGGGGGCCCGCTCTCGCACGTGATGGCCGCCAAGGCCGTCGCCTTCGCGGAGGCCCGCCGCCCGGAGTTCCGGGCCTACGCCCACCAGGTGGTCGACAACGCCCGGGCGCTCGCCGAGGGCCTGCTGCGGCGCGGCGGCAAGCTGGTCACCGGCGGCACCGACAACCACCTCGTCCTCGCCGACGTCACCGGCTACGGCCTGACCGGGCGCCAGGCCGAGGCCGCGCTGCTGGACTCCGGCATCGTCACCAACCGCAACTCCGTCCCGCAGGACCCGAACGGCGCCTGGTACACCTCCGGCGTCCGGTTCGGCACGCCGGCGCTCACCACCCGCGGCCTCGGCACCGCCGAGATGGACGAGGTCGCCGCCCTGGTCGACACCGTCCTGCGCGGCACCTCCCCGGTCACCACCGCCGCGGGCGCCCCGTCCAGGGCCCAGTACACCCTGGACGCCGCCCTGAGCGAGGGCGTCGCCAAGCGCGCCGCCGACCTGCTGTCCGGCTTCCCGCTCTACCCGGGCGTGGACCTGGTCTGACGCCCGGCGCCGCCGGACGCAGGGGCCCTGCGTCCGGCGGCGCCGGCCGGCTCAGTACTGCAGGGACTTGCACTGCAGGAACTCCTCCAGGCCGTGCCGGCCCAGCTCGCGGCCGGGGCCGGAGCTCTTGTAACCGCCGAACGGGGCCAGCGGGCGGAGATCTCCTCCTGGTGCGCGGCCAGGCCGTCGCGCAGCCGGGTGAGCGGGACCAGCCGCTCCTCCCGGGTGGTCGCGCCCCAGGCCCGAGCGGCCCGGCGGGCGGCCGCGACGGCGGGCTCCACGTCGGCCGCGCCGCCGGCCGCAACGGTGGCCAGCACCCGCTCGGTAGCCGGATTCAGCACCGTGATCGAGCCGGTGTCCAGCGAGGGGTGCCAGCCGCCGTCGATGTACTGGTCGCCGTGAGTTCCGTACGGGACGGCGTCCTCCGTGCGCTGGTGGTCCGTGTGCTGCTGCACCGGCTGGTCCTTTCGTGTGATCGGCGGTTCTCCTGACATCGCTGGTCGGAGGCCGGTCAAGGACGGCCGGGCAGACCTGCGCAAGAGCCGGATCCGGCGTCCCACCTGGCCGGAGACCGCCTCCGCCGCCCCGCGCGGGCGGATCGTCGGCGTGCGCAGGTGCCGCAGGAGGTTGGCGTGCGACGGGTGGTGCGCGTTCCCCTTCGTTTCCATGCCACCGTTCGCCCCTTCCCGGCGGATTGACGGGTCGCGGCCGATTCCTTGTGCAAAAGCTCCTCAACTCCGGTCACCGGAGGGTAGATTGCAGCGCACTCGGGCCTTCGGCAGTGGTGCCGGTGGCGAGTCCGGGCGGGCTTTCGCCGTGCCGGTCCGCCGGCTCCTCCGGATGATGGGTGGGAGACCGTTCGCGGTCCGGGACCCGCCGCCCCGAGTCCAGGGACCGTTCCCATCGGTCGTCCGTACCGTGTAAGGAGCTACCTCGTGACAGACGCCGCCTTGCGCACCGAGCAGCACCGGCCCGCCGAACCAGCCGTGCTCGATGACGTCCCCGGCTGGTTCTGGGACCACGACCGCCACCTGTTCGAGTGGTTCCTCACCCGGCAGGAGAAGGCGGGGGTGACCGGCGACCTGCTGGAGATGGGCGCCTACCTGGGGCGCAGCGCCATCGTCATCGGTAACCACCTGCAGCCGTCCGAGAGCTTCACCGTCTGTGACCTCTTCGACTCGGACGCCCCGGACGACGAGAACGCCGCCGAGATGGAGATGTCCTACCGGAAGACGCTGACCAGGTCCGCGTTCGAGGAGAACTACCTCTCCTTCCACGACGAGTTGCCCGAGATCATCCAGGCGCCGACCTCCACCCTGGCCGGCGGCCGGATCCCGGCCGGCGCCTTCCGTTTCATCCACATCGACGCCTCGCACCTGTACGAGCACGTGGTGGGCGACCTTCAGGTGGCCCGGGTGGCGCTGCAGCCGGAGGGCGTGGTGGTCCTGGACGACTACCGTTCGGCGCACACGCCCGGCGTGGCCGCCGCGACCTGGGAGGCCGTGTTCAACCACGGCCTGAAGCCGATCGTGCTGACCGAGGGCAAGTTCTACGGCACCTGGGGCGACCCCGAGCCGGCCCAGCGCGACCTGCTGGACCGGGTGGACCTGTCCGAGGACTGCGACATCACGGTCGAGCTGCTGAACGGCCGGCGCCTGGTGCGCATCGGCAACAATCCGCTGCGGATCGCCCCGTTCCGGCCCTCCCGCCACCACGACCGGCTGGCCGCAGAGGCCACCCGCCGCGAGGCCGAGCAGACGGAGGAGGAGAAGCTGCGGACACAGCGCGCGGCCGCGGCCGACCTCGACGCCCGCCGCGTCCGCGCGGCCGAGCGCCGGCGCCCGGTCAACGTCGCCAAGCGCGTCGCCGGAGACCTCCTCCCCCCGGTCGTCACCTCCGCCATCCGCCGCGCCCGCCGCGGCTGACGGCGTCGACGCCCGACCCCCCTCGGTTGCCGTGATCCGCTGAACCACCAGGTCACTGAGCCACCGAGTCGCCGAAGCACCGATCCGCCGGGCGCCGAACGGGCGCCGAACCGCGTCCGTCGCCCGCGTACCCGGCGGTGCGCCCGAGAGCCGCGTGGCCCTGTGCCGCGCGGCTCTCGCCGTTCCCGCTCCCGGGCGGAGCCTACAGCCCGGGTCCGCGCCGGAAGGCCGGCCGCCACCGGGTTCAGTCCAGGGTCGGCAGCCCCACCTCGGCGCCCAGTACCCCGAGCGTGCGCCGCAGCGCCTCGCGCTCCGTAGCCCCCAGCGCGGCGGTGACCTCCTCGTCCAGCCGGTGCGCGAGTGCCGCGCACTCGGCGAGCAGCGCCCGCCCGGTACCGGTCAGTGCCAGCACCTGGCGCCGCCGGTCCGCCGGGTCGCGGACCCGGTCCACCGCGCCGATCTGCTCCAGGTGGTCGGCCAGCGAGACCACCAGGCTGGGCGCGACCGCCATGGTCCGCGCCAGTTCCAGCTGCGACGGCGGCGCTCCGGAGTCCAGCGCCACCATCAGGCCGACGTGCTTGGGCTTGAGCCCGATCTCCGCCAGCGCCTCGGTGTACCGGGCCGTGACGACACTGCCGAGGGTGCCGAGCCGGAACACCACGGAGGCCGTCAGGGGCGGGGAGGAGGCCGGTGGGGGGTTGACATCGTTCATGCTGGGAACGCTAGCATGCGGGAACCATTCAGAGGCAGAACGATTCGAGGAGTGACTCAATGTTGCGCCGTTCCACGCTCGCCGCCACCGGGGGCATGCGCGCCCTCGCCGTCGCCAACGCGGCCGGGGCCGCGCTCTCCATGGCGTCCGCCGTCGTCGGCCTGCTCTCCCCGGAGCTGGCCCTGCCCGGCACCGCCGAGCAGGCCGGTCCGCTCACCGGGCTGTACGTCCAGGCGTACGTGGCCCGCGCCCTGCCGCTCGGCGCGGCCCTGCTGCACCAGCTGCTCGTCAGCCGGACGGGGCGTGGTCTGGCGCCGCTGCTGCTGGTCGCGGGAGCGGTCCAGGCGGGCGACGCCGCCATCGGCCTGGCGGCCCACAATCCGGGGATGGCCGCCGGCGGCACCGTGCTCGCCGTCCTCCACCTGGGCCTCGCCGCCCGCCTCGCCCGCACCGCGGCCGCCCGTACCGCCGACCCCGCAACCGCCTGACCACCCCGGCGCCGGGAACACCCCTCCCCACGCCGAAGTGCCGGCCGAGTCCACTCGACCGACGCTCCGAAGACCTGCCGGGGTGCCCCCGGCCTCTGCCAGGAGGCCTCTCAGGAGGGCGGCATCGGCGGCAGGCTGTCCGGCCGCACGTGTCGGTACACGGTGTGCGCGATGTCCTCCGGCAGCTCGTGCTCCCAGAAGCGCAGAACGGTCCAGCCGGTTCCGGTGAGGTGCTCGGTGGTCTCCAGGTCCCGCGCGAGGTTCTTGTCCAGCTTGGTGCGCCACCAGTCGGCGTTGGCCTTCGGGCTGGTTGCGTGGTCGGGGCACCCGTGCCAGAAGCACCCGTCGAGGAAGACGGCGACGCGCGGGCCGAGGAAGAGTATGTCGACCGTCCGCCGTGGCATCCCGGGCACCTTGGTGTTGACCCGGTAGCGGAGTCCCCACTGATGGAGGAGCCGTCCAGTATTCCGCAAGGCACCGACAGCGATCGACGCCTTCTCGGGCCATGAGGATGCACCGGGCGACAGGGGAGAGGGGCGCGTCGAGCTCGATGCTCGACGCGCCCCTCTCTCCTTTGTCGGTGCGCGGGCCGCTCAGACGCGCGACGTTTCGCCGGCCTGGTGGGGCAGGTGGGCGGTGGCGTCGGGGGTGCCGTCGGCTTCCGCGGCCTCCGCGGCGAGCTCGGCCTTGACGGCGGCGAGGGACGGGTTGTCCCAGGCGCTCGCGACGCCCCACCGGTAGAAGGCGAGCCCGAGAGCCGCGACGATCAGCAGGTCCCAGCCCTCCGGCAGGTAGCCGTGGCCGCCGAAGTCGGCGGAGCCGGCCCAGGAGACGGCGGCCATCACGAACAGGTAGGCGACCATCCAGGCGCCCGCCTTGAGGTGCGGCTTCAGCTCGGCGAACGGCTTGCGCAGCTCGTACCAGGCCCAGATCGGCAGACCGGCCGCCATCAGCAGGATGACCTTGCCGGTCAGCGGCCAGCGGGCCCAGTAGAGCACCAGCGAGCCGAAGACCATGGCGACCGGGGCGACCACCGGCATCGCGCGCAGGCGGACCGGGCGCGGCAGCTCGGGGGCCAGTCGGCGCAGCGCCATGACGGCGACCGGCCCGGTGATGTACGAGATCACGGTGGCCACCGAGACGATCTCGGCGAGCGAGCCCCAGCCGCGGAAGACCGCGAGGAAGAGGAAGGCGATCAGCAGGTTGAGCAGCAGGGCCGGGCGCGGGATGCCGGTCTTCGGGTCCACCCGGCCGAACAGGGACGGCAGGTGGCCGTTCTCCTGCACGCCGTGGATCATGCGCGAGGTGGTGGCGGCGTAGATCATGCCGGTGCCGCTGGGGGAGACGAAGGCGTCCGCGTAGAGCAGCAGGGCCAGCCAGTTCAGGCCCCAGGCGATGGAGAGGTCGGCCAGCGGGGAGGTGTAGCCGAGCGAGCCCCAGCCGCCGGAGAGGTCCGCGGACGGGATGGCGCCCAGGAAGGCGACCTGCAGCGCGACGTAGATCACCAGGGCGATCAGGATCGAGCCGATCACGGCCTTGGGCAGCGACTTGCCGGGGTTGCGCGCCTCGGCGGCCAGGTTCAGCGGGGACTGGAAGCCGTTGAAGGCCCAGACGATGCCGGAGACGGCGACCGCGGTGAAGACCGCGCTCCAGCCGTTCGGCGCAAAGCCGCCGTGGTCGGTGAAGTGGGCGGTGTCGAAGTGGGCGAGCAGCAGAGCGCCCGCCGTCAGCGTCGGCACGACGACCTTGAACACGGTGATCGCGGTGTTGGTCTTGGCGAACAGCGTGATCGCGAACCAGTTCAGCGCGAAGTAGCCGACCAGCAGCACGCTGGCCAGGGCCACGCCACTGACGGACAGCTCCTGCCCGTCGAAGAGGCCCTTGGCCCAGCCGAAGTCCCACGAGCTCATGTACTGGACCGAGGCGGTCGCCTCGCCGGGGATCACCGAGACGATCGCGATCCAGTTGGCCCAGGCGGCCAGGTAGCCCGCCAGCGACCCGTGCGAGTACTGGCCGTACCGGACCATGCCGCCGGCCTTGGGGAACATCGAGCCGAGCTCGCTGTAGGTCAGCGCGATGGTGAGCGCGACCGCGGCCCCGATCACCCACGCCACGATCGACGCGGGGCCCGCCAGTCTGGCCGCGCGCTCGGCTCCGAACAGCCAGCCCGACCCGATGATCGAGCCGAGCCCGACCGCGGTCAGGCTGATGGTGCCGAGCGAACGTCGGTAGTTCTGATGGGAGGCCGTCGATGCCGTCGTCGAATCGGGCGCGCTCAACGAATCGGTCCTCTCTCTCGTCGGGGCCAGGACAAACGCAGAGCAGACTATGGTGCGAAATCGGGCGAAAGCCTCAGATGAAGCTCAGATTGTTCGATCGTTGCCATCTCGTGTCCGACTATCGGAGCACGATGCCCGCAGGTCAGGGGCGTGGCGGCGGCGCACGGCTGCGGCACGGGGCCGGTCGGGGGAGTGGCGTACGCGCCGGCGCGCAGTCGCGTGCCGCGAGGCCGGGAACGGGCCGAGGCCGGAGGCAGGGCCCGAGGCCGCGGCGGAATTTGCGGTGCGGCGGCAGTGCCCCCACCGCAATGCCCCCACCGCAATGCGCCGCAGAGCCGCAAAAGCGGGCCCACAAAGAGAAATTCCCCGTGGGATCTCTTTCGAGTTCCCACGGGGAATCGCCGGTGTCCGAGGGGGGACTTGAACCCCCACGCCCGATAAAGGGCACTAGCACCTCAAGCTAGCGCGTCTGCCATTCCGCCACCCGGACGGGGTGTGTGCTTCGGGGGCTTTTCTCTCGCCCCCTCGGCGACAGAGAGAACATTACCAGGGTTCTGGAGTGCTTCTCACCTGCGTTTCCCCGGTGGGGATCGCGGGGGTGGCCGGGACGGGTCGATGATCTGAGCGAAGCGGTGGTTTCGGGGGCGGGAAGCGGTCGGGTTGAGAGGGTGGAGCGATCGCAATCGGGCGGGAACGATCCGACACGGGCAAGTTGTCGACGGTGCCCCGGACCCCCCGGCGGCTCTCCTAGCCTCTGTGGACCGAGGGCGCCATGAGCGGAACGCCTGATTCCCGGGGTCGCGGACGAAGGGCGGCTGGACGTGGAGCTGGAGCAGATCAGCGGGACGGCGGAGGCCGAGCCGAGACGGGCCGGGGCCGGGCAGCCGGTCGACGGGGTGTGGCGGTTCGCGGTGCCGGCCGCCGAGGCCTCCGTGCCGCGGACCCGGCACGCGGTGCGGGACCGGCTGCTGGCCCAGGGGATGGCCGGGGTGCGCTACCAGGAGCTGGTGGACGACGTGCTGCTGATCGTCTCCGAGCTGGTCGGCAACGCCGTGACGCACGCTGCGGAGCTCTCGCCGGAGGTGACCACCGAGCTGGCGGTGCGGGGCGGCTGGGTGCGGGTCTCGGTCGAGGACGGCGACCCGTACCGGCCGAAGGCGCTGGAGAGTGACACCGGACGGACCGGGGGGCGCGGGCTGCTGCTGGTGAAGAGCGTGACGCTGCAGGCCGGGGGGATCTGCGACGTCGAGCGCACGGGGGAGGGCGGCAAGGTCATCTGGGCCTCGCTGCCCATCCCCGGGCAGGACGCGGACCGGCCCGGGGCCGAGTGACCGCCCGGGCGGTCGAGCGATCGGCCCGAGTGACCGCCCGGAGCCGGACGGCCGGCCCGGAGCCGGAATGACCGGACGCCGGTCGGGTGCCTACCAGTCGCGGCCGGCGATCTCGCGGATACCGGGCAGGGCCGCCTCGAAGACGGTCCGGAACCAGACCGAGAACGGCCGCTCCTCCTGCAGCTCGCGCAGCTCCTGCGCGGTGACGAAGGCGAAGTCGTCCACCTCCTCCGGGTTCGGCCGCACCGGCGCGGTGACCAGCCCGACGAACAGGTGGTTCCACTCCCGCTCGATCAGGCCCGAGGCCTCGTCCGGCAGGTCGTAGCGGACCGTCCCCGCCTCGCAGAGCAGCGCCGGGGCGACGCCCAGCTCCTCGGCGGTGCGCCGGGCGGCGGCGACGAACGGCTGCTCGTCGGGGTAGGGGTGGCCGCAGCAGGTGTTCGACCAGACGCCGGGGGAGTGGTACTTGCCCAGCGCGCGGCGCTGCAGCAGCAGGCGGCCCTGGCGGTCGAAGAGGAACACCGAGAACGCCCGGTGCAGCCGGCCAGGCTGCTGGTGGGCCCAGAGCTTCTCGGCGGTGCCGATGGTCACGCCCTCGTCGTCGACGAGCTCCAGCAGGATCTCCGGCCCGGCGGCTCCGGTCCCGGCCGCGGCAGTCGGGTCGGCCGTCACGTCGGTCTCCACGTCGAGACCGGTGTCGATCTCGGAGGTGAAGTGCGTCGGGCTGGTCGGCAGACTCTGGGGCATGAGGCCTCTTTCGGGGGCAAAGGGAGCACCGGTGGCGTCGTGCTCCAGTCTGCCGTACGGGTGGCGGTGCACAGGGGTCCCACGCACAACCGGGCCGATCATGACCGAACCCGGTCCGATCCCGTCCCCGGAACGGGCAGTGGATTAGCAGAACCGTTCGGGTCCCGTTCGGCCGGCGTTCGATCCGATGGTGCACGCACGGCGAAACCGGCACCCCGGCGGCACTCCTCCTTCACAACCCCCGCCGCACCGGCCCGGCCCGGCCGCGGCCCGCCCTTGGCCCGGTGTCCGCCGGGCCCCGGCCCCGTTCGGGCTGGTCGCCACGGTCGCCTACCATCACATACGACGCGGTGCCCGCATCCCCGCCGGCACCGGCGCGCCCACCCGCGCGCCGGCGGCGCTCCGACCCCGAGGGGCGGACGGGCGGCAGCGCACCCACCGAGGGACCGCACGGCCCGCACCGGACCGACGGACCAGCGGACACGACGGATCAACGGATCACCAGAGCACGACGGATCAGGAGACCCCCGCATGATCGGCCTCGTCCTGGCAGCCGGCGCCGGCCGCCGACTGCGCCCGTACACCGACACCCTGCCCAAGGCGCTGGTGCCGGTCGACGGAGAGCGGACCGTCCTGGACCTCACGCTCGGCAACTTCGCCGAGGTCGGCCTGCGCGAGGCGGCGATCGTCGTCGGCTACCGCAAGGAGGCGGTGTACGACCGCAAGGCGGCGCTGGAGCAGAAGTACGGCGTCAAGCTCACCCTGGTCGAGAACGACAAGGCCGAGGAGTGGAACAACGCCTACTCCCTCTGGTGCGCCCGCGAGCTCTTCACCGAGGGCCTGCTGCTCGCCAACGGCGACACCGTCCACCCGGCCTCCGTCCAGCGGACCATGCTGGAGGGCAACGCCCGGCTCGTCGAGAGCGGCAACGCCCCCGGCATCCTGCTCGCCCTCGACACGGTGAAGAAGCTCGCCGACGAGGAGATGAAGGTCGTCGTCGACCCCGCCGCCGGCATGCGCCGCATCACCAAGCTGATGGACCCGTCCGAGGCCACCGGCGAGTACATCGGCGTCACCGTGATCAACCCGGCCGCCGCCGCCGACCTCACCGACGCGCTGCGCACCACCTACGAGCGCGACCCGCAGCTGTACTACGAGGACGGCTACCAGGAGATGGTCGACCGCGGCCTGCGGATCGACGTGCAGCCGATCGGCGAGGTGTCCTGGGTCGAGGTCGACAACCACGACGACCTGGCCAAGGCGCGGGAGATCGCGTGCCAGTACTGACCCGGCTGGTGCCGTCGCCGGTCTTCGTGGAGATCCGCTCGGGCGCGCTGGACGCGCTCGGCGGGATCCTCGCCGACCAGCGGCTCTCCGCCTCGGGCCGGATCGCGGTGGCGATCAGCAACGGCTCGGGGGCGGTGCTGCGCGCGCGGCTGGAGCCGGCCCTGCCCGGTGCCGACTGGTACAACGTCGACGACGGCAGCCTGGACAGCGCGGTCCGGCTGGCCGAGGCGATGCGCGGCGGGCACTACGACGCGATCGTGGGCCTCGGCGGCGGCAAGATCATCGACGCCGCCAAGTACGCCGCCGCCCGGGTCGGCCTGCCGCTGGTCGCGGTCGCGACCAACCTCGCCCACGACGGCATCTGCTCGCCCGTCTCCACCCTCGACAACGACGCCGGCCGGGGCTCCTACGGGGTGCCCGGCCCGATCGGGATCGTGGTGGACCTGGACGTGATCCGGCAGGCCCCGCCGCGCTTCGTGGCGGCCGGGATCGGCGACGTCATCTCCAACATCTCGGCCTGCGCCGACTGGGAGCTGTCGCAGGCCGTGACCGGTGAACCGGTGGACGGACTGGCCGTCGCGATGGCCCGCTCGGCCGGCGAGAACCTGCTGCGCCACCCAGGAAACCTTCAGGATCAGGACCTCCTTACTGCGCTCGCGGAAGCCCTGGTACTGTCCGGCATCGCGATGAACATCGCGGGCAGCACCCGGCCCTCCTCGGGCGCCTGCCACGAGATCTCGCATGCCCTGGACGTGCTGTATCCCAAGCGGTCCGCCCAGCACGGCGAGCAGGTCGGCCTCGGGGCCGCCTTCGCCAGCTTCCTGCGGGGCGAGCGCGAGCTGACCGGTCTGATCGTGGAGCGCCTGGCGCTCCACGGGCTGCCGGTGACCGCAGCTCAGATCGGCTTCACCGAGGCGGAGTTCACCGAAGCGGTGCACTACGCTCCGAACACCCGTCCGGGCCGCTTCACCATCCTTGAGCACCTCGACCTCTCCCCTTCAGCCATCAGGGACGCGTACGCCGACTATGTCCAAGCCGTCAACAGCTGACCCCGCCACGAAGGGCTCTCCCCCGGCCCCGGTGGACCTCACCCGCCGCCCCTCCATCGAGGAGCTGCGCGCGGTGATCCACCCGGAGGGCATGCTCCAGCGCCGCAGCGCGGAGCACTGGGCCGGCCGCCTCTACATGCGGAAGATCTCGCTGCGGATCACCCGCGTGCTCTCCACCATGACGGCGATCACGCCCAACGGCCTGACCTACCTGATGATGTTCACCGGCATCCTGGCCGGTGCCGCGCTCGTCGTCCCGGGCCTCGTCGGCGCGGTCCTCGGCGCCCTGCTCATCCAGGTCTACCTGCTGCTGGACTGCGTCGACGGCGAGGTCGCCCGCTGGCGCCGGCAGACCTCGCTCACCGGTGTCTACCTGGACCGGGTCGGCCACTACATGTCCGAGGCGGCCCTGCTCACCGGCCTCGGCCTGCGCGCCACCGACCTGCTGCACCGCGAGGGCGGCGGCTCGCACTGGGAGTGGGCCTTCCTCGGCACCCTGGCCGCGCTCGGCGCGATCCTGATCAAGTCCGAGACGGACCTGGTGGACGTGGCCCGCGCCCGCAGCGGCATGACCGCGGTCGAGGACAGCGCCTCGGTGCCGCGCTCGGCCGGCGTCGCCAAGGCCCGCCGGGCGGCCTCCGTCCTCAAGTTCCACCGCCTGGTGGGCGCGGTCGAGGCCTCGCTGTTCATCCTCGCCGCGGGCGTCGCGGACGCCGTGCACGGCGGGCTGTTCTTCACCCGGCTCGCGGTGGTCGTGCTGGCCGCGATCGCGATGCTGCAGACCGTGCTCCACCTGCTGAGCATCGTCCTTTCGAGCAGGCTGCGGTGAGCGCCGTGCAGACCGGGGCCGACACCTTCCGGCTCGGCGCGGTCATCATCACCATGGGCAACCGGCCGGAGGAGCTCAACGCCCTGATCGCCTCGGTCCGCGCCCAGGAGGGCCCGCGGGTCGAGCTGGCCGTGGTCGCCAACGGCGCCCCGCTGCCGTCCCTCCCCGCCGACGTGCGCAGCGTCGAGCTGCCGGAGAACCTCGGCATCCCGGGCGGGCGCAACGTCGGCATCGAGCTGTTCGGCAAGGACGGCCGGGACGTCGACGCGGTGCTCTTCCTGGACGACGACGGCCTGCTGCCGGGCACCGACTCGGCCCGGCTGCTGCGCGAGGCCTTCACGGCCGACCCGCGGCTGGGCATCGTCAGCTTCCGGATCGCCGATCCCGAGACCGGCGTCACCCAGCGCCGGCACGTCCCCCGGCTGCGGGCGAGCGACCCGCTGCGCTCGTCCCGGGTGACCACCTTCCTGGGCGGTGCGAGCGCGGTGCGCTGCACGGTGTTCGAGCAGGCCGGGCAGCTGCCCGCCGAGTTCTTCTACGCGCACGAGGAGACCGACCTCGCGTGGCGCGCAGCGGACGCCGGCTGGGCCATCGACTACCGGGCCGACGTGGTGCTGTACCACCCGGCGACCTCGCCCGCCCGGCACGCCGCGTACTTCCACAACGTGGCCCGGAACAGGGTCTGGCTGGCCCGGCGGAACCTTCCGGCCCTGTTGGTGCCTCTCTACTTGGGAACCTGGTTCCTGCTCACGCTGGCCCGCCGCCCGTCCAAGGAGGCGCTGAAGGCCTGGTGGGGCGGGTTCCGGGCGGGCTGGCGCGAACCCTGCGGTAAGCGGCGGCCCATGCGATGGCGTACCGTTTGGCAACTGACCAGGCTGGGCCGACCGCCGGTCGTCTGATCCGTCGGACGACAGAAGCGACGGCCTGCCCTGCGTCGCGAGCCGCAGGGCAGGCCGATCGCACCGGCCGGTGGACCAGCACCGGCCGCAACCCCCGTGATCCGAGTGGATCCCCATCGGCGAAAGGCCGGCGGACCCCCGCCGACCGGCCCGCCCCGACCCGATCCCGCGCGAAGGACGAATGTGTCGACAGTGAGTGAACCCGTCAGCCTCTCGGCCCCGAGGGGGGCGGACGCAGGCCTGACCCCCAAGCAGCTTGCGGACAAGTACGGCCTGGCGGTCAGTGGCAGACGACCCGGCCTGGTCGCCTACACCAAGCAGCTCTGGGCCCGCCGGCACTTCATCTGGGCCTTCGCCACCGCCCGCCTGGTGGCGCAGTACACCGACGCCAAGCTCGGTCAGCTCTGGCAGGTCGTGACCCCGCTGCTGAACTGCGCGGTCTTCTACCTCGTCTTCGGTGTGATCCTGAAGAGCAAGGACAACTTCCCCGAGGGCACCTACACCGCCTGGCTCTGCATCGGTGTCTTCGTCTTCCAGTTCACCCAGAACGCCGTGCAGTCCGGCACCCGGGCGATCGCCGACAACCTCGGGCTGATCCGCGCCCTGCACTTCCCCCGCGCCTCGCTGCCGATCGCCTTCACCGTGATCCAGCTCCAGCAGCTGCTGATCTCGATGGTCGTGCTGGTCGGCGTCGTGCTGGCGAGCGGGATCGCGCCGGGCCGCACCTGGGTCCTGGTGGTCCCGGCGCTGCTGCTGCAGTCGATGTTCAACACCGGCATCGCCCTGGTGATGGCCCGGATCGGCTCCAAGACCAGCGACATCTCCCAGCTGATCCCGTTCGCGATGCGGGCCTGGATGTTCCTGTCCGGCGTGATGTTCAGCATCCAGGACAAGATCAACACCTGGCCGCCGTTCTGGCAGAAGGTGATGCAGCTCAACCCGGCCTCGGTCTACATGGACCTGGTCCGGCACGCCTTCGCCCCCGTCATCTACAACAAGCACCTCCCGGCGCACCAGGAGTTCCCGGCGCACCAGTGGAAGTTCGGCATCGCCTGGGCGGTCGGGATGTTCGTCATCGGATACGTCTTCTTCTGGAAGGCCGAGGAGGAGTACGGCCGTGGCTGACACCGACCTGCGCAAGGCGAACCTGGTCAACGACACCGACGTCGCGCGCGAGCCCACCGTCGTCGTCGACGACGTGCACATCGTCTACAAGGTGCACGGCGCCGGCTCCGGCAAGGGCAGCGCCACCTCCGCGATGAGCCGCATCATCAGCCGCAAGCGCGCCGCCGGCGTGCGCGAGGTGCACGCGGTCAAGGGCATCAGCTTCACCGCCTACAAGGGCGAGGCGATCGGCCTGATCGGCTCCAACGGCTCGGGCAAGTCGACCATGCTCGCGGCCATCGCGGGCCTGCTGCCGACCGAGCGCGGCGCCATCTACACCAACGGCCAGCCCTCGCTGCTGGGCGTCAACGCGGCGCTGATGAACGAGCTCACCGGTGAGCGCAACGTCGTCCTCGGCTGCCTGGCGATGGGGATGACCCCGGCCCAGGTGAGGGCGCGCTACCAGGAGATCGTCGACTTCTCCGGGATCAACGACAAGGGCGACTTCATCTCCCTGCCGATGCGCACCTACTCCTCCGGCATGGGTGCCCGTCTGCGGTTCTCCATCGCGGCGGCGAAGACCCACGACGTGCTGCTGATCGACGAGGCGCTGGCCACCGGCGACCAGTCGTTCCAGCAGCGCAGCAAGGCCCGGATCGACGAGCTGCGCAAGTCCGCCGGTACGGTCTTCCTGGTCAGCCACGACAACGCCTCGATCCGCGAGGTCTGCGAGCGGACCATCTGGATCGAGGCCGGCGAGCTGGTCATGGACGGTCCGACCGAGGAGGTCGTCGGCCGGTACGAGCGCGGCGAGCGCCCGTAGCGCCGCCCGGCCCGCACGCGCGGGGCCGGTGACCGGGACACCCCGGTCACCGGCCCTTGCGGCGTTCCCGGGCCCGTCCGGGGCGCCGGGCGGGCGGTCGGGCGGGCGTTCGAGCCGGCGTCGGGCGGTCGCCCGGGTGGCCCGCCGCTGCCCGGGTGAGCGCCCCGTGTGCCGGGCGGGGCGCCCTTCTCCGGCGCGGCCGCTGGTGTCAGGCTGTAGGCGCGGGGGTGGTGTGTCGCACGGGACTCCCGGTATCGGACGCGTGTCCGACTCGGGCCGGACGTGCGGAGCGGTGTAGAACGGGGGAGTGACTGCAGTGTCGGCTTCGGCCCAGCCCAGTAGTGAGCCAGCGGACCGTTCGACGGGGGTGACGCTGGACAAGGCGAACGCGGAGAACTTCCCGGTCGCCCCGTTCTTCCTGCCCGCCGCCTGGCGGGGCGACCTGATGGCCGTCTACGGCTTCGCCCGACTGGTGGACGACGCCGGCGACGGCGACCTCGCCGACCCGGCCGGTGCCGCCCGGCTGCTCGGGGTGGCCGAGCGGCCCCCCGCCACCCCTTCGGCCCAGAGCGGCCCGCCCACTCCGGCGGAGACCGCCTTCCGGCTCGCGCTGCTCGACGGACTGGAGCAGGACCTCGACCGGGTCTTCGAGTCCGCCCTGCACCCCGCGGCCGCCGAGGCCCCCCGCCACCCGCTGCTGCGCGCCCTCGTCCCCGTGGTGGACCGGCACGGGCTGACCCCGGAGCCGTTCCGCCGTCTGATCGAGGCCAACCGGGTGGACCAGACCACCACCCGCTACGCCACCTACGACGACCTGATCGGCTACTGCACGCTCTCCGCCGACCCGGTCGGCCGCCTCGTCCTGGCCATCGCCGGCGTCTCCACCCCCGAGCGGATCGAGCTCTCGGACGCCGTCTGCAGCGCCCTCCAGGTGGTCGAACACCTCCAGGACGTCGCGGAGGACCTCTCCCACGGCCGGATCTACCTGCCGGCCGAGGACCTCGCCCGGTTCGGCGTCACCGAGGCCGAGCTCGCCGCGCCGACCGCCAGCGGCGCCGTACGCGAGCTGATCGCCTTCGAGGCCGACCGGGCCCGCACCCTGCTCGACCGCGGCGCGCCATTGGTAGGTACGGTTCGGGGGAGGCTTCGACTGCTCCTGGCGGGATTCACCGCCGGGGGGTACGCGGCCCTGGCGGCCATCGAGGACGCCGGGTACGACGTGCTCGCCCAGCAGGCGAAGCCGGACAAGCGCCGCCTCGCAGCGAAGGCGGCGGCCATCTTCGCGAAGGGAAGGTGAACGCCCGAGTGGCGGCATCACCACTGGCGTCGGCGCAGGTCATGGCGGCGTACCGGTACTGCGAGGCAGTCACCGGACTGCAGGCCCGCAACTTCAGCTACGGCATCCGTCTGCTGCCGGAGCCGAAGCGGCTGGCCATGTCGGCCCTGTACGCCCTGGCCCGCCGGGTCGACGACATCGGCGACGGGGACCTCCCCGACGACCGCAAGGCCGAGGCGCTGCTGCGCACCCGCGAGCTGCTGGACGAGATCCGGGCCGGCGTGGTCGCCGAGGACGACACCGACCCGATCAAGGTCGCCCTGGCCGACGCCGCGCGGCGCTTCCCGATCCCGCTCGGCGGCTTCGACGAGCTGATCGACGGCGTCGAGATGGACCTCAAGGGCGCCGAGTACCAGACGTACGAGGAGCTCAAGGTCTACTGCCGCTGCGTCGCGGGCGCGATCGGCCGGCTCTCGCTCGGCGTCTACGGCTGCGAGGACCCGGAGCGCGGCGCGGACTACGCCGACACCCTGGGCCTGGCGCTGCAGCTCACCAACATCCTGCGCGACCTGCGCGAGGACGCCCTGAACGGCCGGACGTACCTGCCCGCCGAGGACCTCGTGCGGTTCGGCTGCCAGCAGGGCTTCGCGCTGTCCAGGCCGCCGGCCGGAGCGGACTTCGCCGGCCTGGTGGCGTTCGAGGCCGCCCGGGCCCAGGCCGCCTTCGAGGAGGGCCTGCGGCTGCTGCCGATGCTCGACCGCCGCAGCCGCGCCTGCACCGCGGCGATGGCCGGCATCTACCACCGGCTGCTCGGCCGGATCGCCGCCGACCCGGAGTCGGTGCTGCGCGGCCGGGTCTCGCTGCCGGGCTGGGAGAAGGCGTACGTGGCGCTTTCCGGGCTCGCCGGGGGGCGTTCTTGATTCTTGCCGCAGTTCTGTCACGCTGTGTCAGCGGGGAATCACTGATGGGTGGAGCCGTGTTGTCCACCGTGTTGGGCACGACCGTGCCGGGCGCGGCCGCCTCGGCCACGACCGGGTTGACCACGAGTGCCCCGGCCGCCGTCCGGCCGGGCGCCGGATGCGAGGGGGAGGGCCGATGACCGGGCGAGCCGATGCCGCGCGCCCGGCCGCCGTGGTCGTCGGCGGCGGCCTCGCGGGCATCACCGCCGCGCTGCGGCTGGCCGAGGCCGACCACCGGGTAACCCTGGTCGAGGGGCGCCCCCGGCTGGGCGGCCTGGCCTTCTCGTTCCAGCGCGGCGAGCTGACCGTCGACAACGGCCAGCACGTCTACCTGCGCTGCTGCACCGCCTACCGCGGTCTGCTGGACCGCCTCGGCGCGGGCCGGCTGGTCCACCTCCAGGACCGGCTGGACGTGCCCGTGCTCGGCGTCTCCGGCCCCGAGGGCGCCCCCGAGCGCACCCTGGGCCGGCTGCGCCGGGCCGGCCTGCCCGTCCCGCTCCACCTGGCCGGCAGCCTGGCCCGCTACCCGCACCTGGGCCCGGCCGACCGCGCCCGGGTGGTCCGCGGCGCGCTCGCGCTGCAGGGGCTGGACCTCGCCGACCCGGCGCTGGACGCCGTCTCCTTCGGCGCCTGGCTGCGCGGAAACGGGCAGAACGACCGGACCGTCGCCGCCCTCTGGGACCTGGTCGGCGTGGCCACCCTGAACGCCCGGGCCGACCAGGTGTCGCTGGCGCTGGCCGCGATGGTGTTCAAGACCGGCCTGCTCTCCGATCCGGGAGCCTCCGACATCGGCATGGCGGCCGTCCCGCTCGGCCGGATCCACCACGACCGGGCGCTCGCCGAGCTGGAGCGCGCCGGAGTCACGGTGCTGCTGCGCGCCCGGGCCGCCGAGCTCAAGCCGGCCTCGCCGCAGCACGCCGTCCGGCTGGAGGGCGGCGAGCTGCTCACCGCCGACACCGTGGTGCTGGCCGGCGCCCAGGACACCGCCGCCGCACTGCTGCCGCCGGACGCCGTCCCCGGGCAGGACCGGCTGGCCGGCTTCGGCACCGCGCCGATCCTCAACGTCCACGTGGTCTACGACCGCAAGGTGCTGCGCCGCCCGTTCTTCGCCGCGCTCGGCTCGCCGGTGCAGTGGGTCTTCGACCGCACCGGGCACTCCGGCCTGGCCGGCACCGCGCTCGGCCGGGCGCACCCAGGCGCCCAGTACCTGGCCCTCTCGCAGTCCGCCGTGCAGGACGAGATCGACCTGCCGGTGGCGGAGCTGCGCCGCCGCTACCTGCCGGAGCTGGCCCGCCTGCTCCCGGCCGCCGGCGGCGCCGAGGTGCTGGACTTCTTCGTCACCCGTGAGCGCACCGCCACCTTCGACCCGGCCCCGGGCACCGCCGCCCTGCGCCCGTCCGCCCGGACGAGGGTCCCGGGCCTGCTGCTGGCCGGCGCGTGGACGGCCACCGGCTGGCCCGCCACCATGGAAGGCGCCGTCCGCAGCGGCCACGCCGCGGCCGACGCCGCGCCGGCCGCCGCCGGCACCCGGCTCCCGGTGGACCGGGGCGACGGGAGGTGGCCCAGGTGACCCAGGGCCCCGCCGCCGGCCCCGGCGACCCCGCGAGAGCCGGCGGGTCCGTCGCCGTCGGCCGTACCGGTCTCATCGACATCGCAAGCGCCCGGCCGTCCCGTGCGGCCCGGCACCACCAGGGAGAGGGAACGCACGTGGAGTCACGCACCGGCACTGCCGTCGGAGGCACGGCGCACGCCGAACCGGTCTCGGTGCCGGAACTGCTCGCCCGTAGCCGAACGCTCTGCACCCCGCCGCTGAAGGCCGCCGTCGCCCGTCTGGCGGCACCGATGGACACCGTCGCCGCGTACCACTTCGGCTGGATCGACCGGGACGGCACGCCGTCCGCGGGGGACGGCGGCAAGGCCGTCCGCCCGGCCCTGGCGCTGCTCTCCGCCCAGGCCGTGGGCGCTCCGTCCGAGGCCGGAGTGCCCGGCGGGGTGGCTGTTGAACTGGTGCACAACTTCTCCCTGCTCCATGATGATCTGATGGACGGTGACGAGACCAGACGGCACCGGGCCACCGCCTGGACGGTCTTCGGTCCGGCCCAGGCGATCCTGGTCGGCGACGCACTGGCGACGCTCGGTACCGAGGTGCTGCTCGACGCGGCCACCTCCGGTGACGCGAGCGCCACCGACGCCGCGCGCGCCGTCCGCCTGCTCACCACCGCGACCCGCAAGCTCATCGACGGCCAGGCCATGGACGTCGCCTTCGAGCAGCGGGACAGCGTCACCGTCAACGAGTGCCTGGAGATGGAGGGAGGCAAGACCGCCGCCCTGCTCGCCGCCGCCTCGGCGATCGGCGCCGTCCTGGCCGGTGCCGACGACCGCGTCTCGGGTGCGCTGGAGCGCTACGGACACCACCTGGGCCTGGCCTTCCAGGCGGTGGACGACCTGCTCGGCATCTGGGGCGCCACCGAGGTCACCGGCAAGCCGCACTGGGGCGACCTGCGCCAGCGCAAGAAGTCCCTGCCGGTCGCCGCTGCCCTCGCGGACGGCGGTGCCGCCTCCCGCAAGCTCGCCGAGCAGCTGGCCGACCCGACCGGGCGCGGCGAGGAGAGCGAGCCCGAGCTCGCCGCCCGCGCCGCCCTGATCGAGGAGGCCGGCGGCCGCGCCTGGACCCAGGAAGAGGCCCGCCGCCAGCACACGACTGCCCTCGCCGCCCTGGACGAGGTGCCCATGCCCGACGCAGTGCGCGAGCACTTCGTCGCACTCGCCGAATTCGTGGTGGTACGAGAGAGGTGACGTTACGTTGACAGCAACCGCGGACGGCCGGCTCGACCCTGAGTACGATTCCGAGCCGGTCGCGGTGGGCGACCGCCCGCCGGCGCTGCTGAGCGCCGGCCGGTGGCAGCCCGCGGGGCCCGAGCCGGTACGGGCGGCCGAGGCGCCCGACCAGCCGCCCGGGCCCGCCTCCGCCGAGGAGGCCCTGGCCCGGGCCACCACCCACCTGCTATCGCTGCAGAGCTCCGAGGGCTGGTGGAAGGGAGACCTGGAAACCAACGTCACCATGGACGCGGAGGACTTACTGCTCCGGCAGTTCCTCGGGATCCGGACGGAGGACCAGACCAAGGCCACCGCGGAGTGGATCCGCTCCCAACAGCGGGAGGACGGCACCTGGTCCACCTTCCACGGCGGGCCGCCCGAGCTCTCCACCACCGTCGAGGCCTACGTCGCCCTCAGACTCGCCGGCGACGACCCGAACGACGCGCACATGGCCGCCGCCGCCCGCTACGTGAGATCCGCCGGCGGCATCGCGGCCGCCCGGGTCTTCACCCGGATCTGGCTCGCGCTCTTCGGCTGGTGGCCGTGGGAACGGCTGCCCGAGATGCCGCCCGAAATCATGTTCCTGCCCAAGTGGCTCCCGCTGAACATCTACGCCTTCGGCTGCTGGGCCCGCCAGACCATCGTGCCGCTGACCATCGTCTCGGCCCACCGCCCGGTCCGCCCCGCGCCCTTCCCGCTCACCGAGCTGCACACCGACCCGGACCACCCCTTCCCCGAGCGCCCGCTCGCCCCCGCCACCAGCTGGGACGGCGTCTTCGAACGCCTGGACAAGGTCCTGCACGCCTACCACCGCCGGGCCCTGCGCCCGCTGCGCCGGCTCGCCGTCTCCCAGGCCTGCCGCTGGATCGTCGAACGCCAGGAGGCGGACGGCTGCTGGGGCGGCATCCAACCGCCCGCCGTCTACTCACTGATCGCCCTGCACCTGGAGGGCTACGAGCTCGACCACCCGGTGATGCAGGCCGGACTCTCCTCCTTCGACCGCTTCACCGTGCACACCGAGGACGGCCGCCGCTGGCTGGAGGCCTGCCAGTCCCCGGTCTGGGACACCTGCCTGGCCACCATCGCACTGGTCGACGCCGGGCTGCCGGCCGACCACCCCGCCCTGGTCTCCGCCGTCGACTGGATGCTCGCCGAGGAGATCACCCGGCGCGGCGACTGGTCCGTGCAACGGCCCTCGCTCGCCCCCGGCGGCTGGGCCTTCGAGTTCGAGAACGACACCTACCCCGACATCGACGACACCGCCGAGGTGGTCCTCGCACTGCGCCGGGTCCGCCACCCCGACCCCGCCAAGGTCGGCGGAGCGGTCGACCGCGGCGTCGGCTGGAACCTCGGCATGCAGTCCAAGAACGGCGCCTGGGGCGCGTTCGACGTCGACAACACCAGCACCCTGCCCAACAAGCTGCCGTTCTGCGACTTCGGCGAGGTGGTCGACCCGCCGTCCGCCGACGTCACCGCACACGTGGTGGAGATGCTCGCCGAGGTCGGCAGGGCCAAGGACCCGAGCACCCGCCGGGGCGTCGAGTGGCTGCTGCGCAACCAGGAGGCCGACGGCTCCTGGTTCGGCCGCTGGGGCACCAACTACATCTACGGCACCGGCTCGGTGCTGCCCGCCCTCGTCGCCGTCGGCGTCCCGGACGAGCACCCTGCGATCCGCCGCGCCGTCCGCTGGCTGGAGGACCGCCAGAACACCGACGGCGGCTGGGGCGAGGACATGCGCTCCTACGACGACCCGGTCCGCTGGGCCGGGCGCGGCGACTCCACCGCCTCGCAGACCGCCTGGGCCCTGATGGCCCTGCTCGCGGCCGGCGAGGGCCCCGACGGCCGGGCCAACCCCGCGGTCGAACGCGGCGTCGACTGGCTGGTCCGCACTCAGCTGCCCGAGGGCACCTGGGACGAACCGCAGTTCACCGGCACCGGCTTCCCGTGGGACTTCTCCATCAACTACCACCTGTACCGGCTGGTTTTCCCGGTCACCGCACTGGGCCGGTACCTGCACGGCAACCCCGCCACCGGCCGCCCGGCCACCGGCGCCCCGGCGATCGGGGCGGCCCGGTGAACCCTGCCCCGCTGCTGGTGCTCTGCGCGCTCGGCCCCGAGGTCTGGGCCCTGCGCGGAGGGGACTGGCGCGGCGCGGCCGGCGGTCCACCCGTGCTCGTGCGCACCGGCGTCGGGCGCCGGCGCGCCTCGCACGCCGTACGGCGGCTGCTCACCTCGGCCCCCGGCGGCTACGGCGCCGTCGTGGTGGCCGGCTTCGGCGCCGCCGTCGGGCCCGGCGTGGCCCCCGCCGACATCATCGTCGCGGACGGGGTGCGCGACGCCGAGGGCAACCACTTCGCCGTCGATTCCGGCCCCGACCTCACCCGGGCCCTGCGGGCGCGCGGCCTCACCGCCCACACCGGCACCCACCACACCGCCGACCACGTGGTGCGCGGCCTGGAGCGGCGCGCCCTGCACCTGCAGGGGGCGCTCGCCGTCGACATGGAGGCCGCCGCCGTCCTCGCCGCCCTGCACGAGCTCCGCCCGGTGCTGCCCGCGGCCGTCCTGCGGGTGGTGGTCGACACCCCCGAGCACGAACTGCTGCGGCCGGGCACCCTGCCGGCCGGCGTCCGGGCCTGGCGCACGCTGCGGGCCGCCGTGCCCGCGCTGGTCGACTGGCACGAACAGAACCGGCCGGACCGGCGGCGCCCGGCACCCGGCGCCCTCACCCACCCCACACCCTCGATCCCCCAGGAGGCGAGCTAGCCATGGCCATGCCGCTGCGCCAGACCGTGCGGGTCAGTACCTATCTCATGCAGCAGAAGCTCAGGCGGCGGGAGAAGTTCCCGCTGATCGTCGAACTGGAACCGCTCTTCGCCTGCAACCTGGCCTGTGAGGGGTGCGGCAAGATCCAGCACCCGGCGGGCGTGCTGAAGCAGCGGATGCCGGTCGCGCAGGCGGTCGGCGCGGTGCTGGAGTCGGGTGCGCCGATGGTCTCGATCGCCGGCGGAGAGCCGCTGATGCACCCGCAGATCGACGAGATCGTGCGGCAGCTGGTCGCGCGCCGCAAGTACGTCTTCCTCTGCACCAACGCGCTGCTGATGCGCAAGAAGCTCGACCGGTTCACGCCCTCGCCCTACTTCACCTTCACCGTGCACATCGACGGGCTGCGCGAGCGGCACGACGCCTCGGTGGCCAAGGAGGGCACCTTCGACGAGGCGGTGGAGGCGATCAAGGAGGCCAAGCGGCGCGGCTTCCGGGTCACCACCAACAGCACCTTCTTCAACACCGACACCCCGCAGACCATCATCGACGTCCTGGACTACCTCAACGACGAACTCCAGGTCGACGAGATGATGATCTCCCCGGCGTTCGCCTACGAGAAGGCCCCCGACCAGGAGCACTTCCTCGGCGTCGAACAGACCCGCGAGCTCTTCCGCAAGACCTTCGCCGGCGGCAACCGGCGCCGCTGGCGGCTCAACCACAGCCCGCTCTTCCTGGACTTCCTGGAGGGCAAGGTCGACTTCGAGTGCACCGCCTGGGGCATCCCCAACTACTCGCTGTTCGGCTGGCAGCGCCCCTGCTACCTGATGGCGGACGGCTACGTCGCCACCTACCGCGAGCTGATCGAGGAGACCGACTGGTCGAAGTACGGCCGCGGCCGGGACGCCCGCTGCGCCAACTGCATGGCGCACTGCGGCTACGAGCCGACCGCGGTCCTCGCCACCATGGGCTCGCTCAAGGAATCACTGCGCGCGATCACCGACACCGTCGGCGCCAACCGCGGCCGCTGATCGCACCCCCTGCCCGGCACGGGAACGGCCTCCCGGGCCGGGCGGCCCCTGCACCGGGCGTACCGCCGCACCACGGGTACCACCCGAACCACCGCACCACCCCGAGTCGTGAGGTGAACACATGTCACTGCTCTCCAGCGTCAAGTCCCCGGCCGACCTGCGGAAGATCCCGGCCGCCGAGCTACCGCTCCTCGCCGACGAGATCCGCAACTTCCTGATCGATGCCGTCACCCGGACCGGCGGCCACCTCGGCCCCAACCTCGGCGTGGTGGAGCTGACCATCGCCCTGCACCGGGTCTTCGACTCGCCCTACGACCGGATCGTCTGGGACACCGGCCACCAGAGCTACGTCCACAAACTGATCACCGGGCGGCAGGACTTCTCGAAACTGCGCAGCAGGGGCGGGCTCTCCGGTTATCCCTCGCGCTCCGAGTCCGAACACGACCTGGTCGAGAACTCGCACGCCTCCACCGCGCTGTCCTACGCGGACGGCCTGGCCAAGGCGGCCCGCCTGCTCGGCCAGTACGACCGGCAGACCGTCGCGGTCATCGGCGACGGCGCCCTCACCGGCGGGCTCGCCTGGGAGGCGCTCAACAACATCGCCGAGGCCCGGGACCGGCCCCTGGTCATCGTCGTCAACGACAACGAGCGCTCCTACGCCAAGACCATCGGCGGCCTGGCCAACCACCTCGCCACGCTGCGCACCACCCAGGGCTACGAGCGCTTCCTCGCGCTCGGCAAGGGGGCGCTGCAGCGGACCCCGCTGGTCGGCCAGCCGATCTTCGACGCGCTGCACGGTGCCAAGAAGGGGTTCAAGGACGCTTTCGCCCCGCAGGGCATGTTCGAGGACCTCGGGCTCAAGTACCTCGGGCCGATCGACGGGCACGACCTGCCCGCGATCGAACAGGCGCTGCGCCAGGCACGCGGCTTCGGCGGTCCGGTGATCGTGCACTGCCTGACCGTCAAGGGCCGCGGCTACCGCCCGGCCGAACAGGACGAGGCGGACCGCTTCCACGCGGTGGGCCCGATCGACCCGTACACCTGCCTGCCCATCTCGCCCAGCGGCGGGGTCTCCTGGACGTCCGTGTTCGGCGACGAGATGTACGCCCTGGGCGCGGAGCGGCCGGACCTGGTCGCGATCACCGCCGCCATGCTCCAACCGGTCGGGCTCGCCAAGTTCGCCAAGGCGTTCCCGGAGCGGACCTTCGACGTCGGCATCGCCGAGCAGCACGCCGTGACCAGCGCGGCCGGGCTGGCCACCGGCGGACTGCACCCGGTGGTGGCGGTCTACGCGACCTTCCTCAACCGGGCCTTCGACCAGGTGCTGATGGACGTCGCCCTGCACCGGCTGGGCGTCACCTTCGTGCTGGACCGCTCCGGCGTGACCGGCCCGGACGGCGCCTCCCACAACGGCATGTGGGACATGTCGATCCTCCAGGTCGTCCCCGGCCTGCGGCTCGCCGCGCCGCGCGACGCCGACCAGCTGCGGGCACAGCTGCGCGAGGCGGTGGACGTCCCGGACGCCCCGACCGTGGTCCGCTTCCCGAAGGCGAACATCGGGCCGGCCGTCCCCGCGGTGGAGCGGATCGGCGGCGTGGACGTGCTGCTGCGCACCGGCGAGCTGCCGGAGATCCTGCTGGTCGCAGTCGGCACCACGGCCGGTGCCGGGCTGGACGCGGCCCGGCTGCTGCTGGCCGAGGGGTTCACCGCGACCGTCGTCGACCCGCGCTGGGTGAAGCCGGTCGACCCGGCCCTCGCCGTGCTGGCCGCCGAACACCGGCTGGTGGTCACCGTCGAGGACAACGGCCGCACCGGCGGCGTCGGCGCAGCGATCGCCCAGGCACTGCAGGACGCCGGCGTGGACGTCCCGGTACGGGTGCTCGGCCTGCCGCAGGAGTTCCTCGGGCACGCCGCGCGCGGCGAGATCCTGGAGGAGACCGGCCTGACCGGTACCGGGGTCGCCGCCCAGACCGCCGCCTTCGCCAAGAACCTGCTACCGACCCGAGGAGCGAAACAGCGCCATGCCGGCTGACCCCGACCGAACCGGTCCCCGCTTCGACCTCGCCGCCCTGATCGCCGAACGCGGCGCCGAGCGGTACGAGTTGCACAGCCGCTACCTGAATCCGCAGCTGCCGCGGATGCTGCACACGATCGGCTTCGACAAGTACTACGAGCGCGCCGAGGGGCCGTACTTCTACGACGCCGAGGGCAACGAGTACCTGGACATGCTGGCCGGGTTCGGCATCTTCGCACTGGGCCGCCACCACCCGGTGGTGCGCTCGGCGATCCAGCAGGTGATGGACCTCGACCTGCCGGACCTGGTCCGCTTCGACTGCTCGCCGCTGCCGGGCCTCTTCGCCGAACGGCTGCTCTCGTACGCGCCCGGCCTGGACCGCGTCTTCTTCGGCAACAGCGGTACCGAGGCGGTCGAGACGGCGCTCAAGTTCGCGCGGTACGCGACCGGGCGCCGGCGGATCCTCTACGCGGACCACGCCTTCCACGGGCTGACCACCGGCTCGCTCTCGGTCAACGGGGAGAGCGGGTTCCGCAAGGGCTTCGACCCGCTGCTGCCGGACACCGCCGTCCCGCTGGGCGATCTCGCGGCCCTGGCCAAGGAGTTGAAGAAGGGCGACGTCGCGGCGCTGATCGTGGAGCCAATCCAGGGCAAGGGCGTGCAGGCGCCGCCGCCGGGCTGGCTGCGCGAGGCGCAGGAGCTGCTGCACGCGCACAAGGCGCTGCTGATCTGCGACGAGGTGCAGACCGGCGTCGGCCGGACCGGCGACTTCTTCGCCTACCAGCACGAGGAGGGCGTGCTGCCGGACCTGGTCTGCGCGGCCAAGGCGCTCTCCGGCGGCTACGTGCCGGTCGGGGCGACGCTCGGCAAGAGCTGGATCTTCGAGAAGGTGTACTCCTCGATGGACCGGGTGCTGGTGCACTCGGCCAGCTTCGGCTCCAACGCGCAGGCGATGGCGGCGGGACTGGCCACCCTGGAGGTGATGCGGGACGAGAAGGTGGTCGAGAACGCGGGCCGGATCGGCGACCTGTTCCGCGAGCGGCTGGCGGCGCTGGTCGAGCGGTACGAGCTGCTGGCCGAGGTCCGCGGCCGCGGTCTGATGATCGGCATCGAGTTCGGCCGGCCGAAGTCGCTGAAGCTGCGGACCGGCTGGACGGCGCTGCAGGCCGCCCGGAAGGGCCTGTTCGCGCAGATGGTGGTCGTCCCGCTGCTGCAGCGGCACCGGATCCTCACCCAGGTGTCCGGGGACCACCTGGAAGTGATCAAACTGATCCCGCCGCTGATCATCACCGAGCGGGACGTCGACCGCTTCATGGACGCTTTCGTCGACGTGATGGACGACGCCCACCGGGGGAGCGGGCTGATGTGGGACTTCGGCCGGACCCTGGTGAAGCAGGCGGTCGGCAACCGCTAGGCCCTGTCCGGGGAGCGTCCGGAGCTCCGTCCCGCGGACGCCGTGGAGGGGGAGGCCGGCCCCCGCCCGGCCTCCCCCTCCGGGGGAGACACCGCGTCAGAGCTCGGTCCGGCGGCGCCGGACGACGATGACGAGATCGACGACGGCGAACAGGGTGAGGATCCCGCAGGCCACCGCGAAGCCGATGAGCGTGCCCCGGCTGGGGGCGCCGTACTCGGGGGCGTTGGCGGCCCAGACGGCGAAGGCCACGGTGGCGATGGCGAACAGCGGGGTGAACGTCAGCGAGAGCAGGTAGCGCAGCTTGAGATCGCTGCGGGCGGTGGCGGGTTCGGTGCCGCTCCGCCACCGGCGCGGAGTCGTGGTGCGCACGCCCGTCACCTCCTTCGGCGGTCTACGATTCCAGCGTACGTCCGGGGCGGAGGCGGGGAGGCGCGATGACCGAGGCGGACGCGGAGGGTTACGCGGGGCTGCGGGTGGAGCGGGCGCAGGAGCTGGCCCGCCGGCACGGCTGGGCCTCG
Source organism: Kitasatospora sp. NPDC090091 (assembly GCF_044747365.1). NCBI lineage: Bacteria > Bacillati > Actinomycetota > Actinomycetes > Kitasatosporales > Streptomycetaceae > Kitasatospora > Kitasatospora sp. NPDC090091. The sequence goes on along the minus strand of NZ_JBIVDY010000007.1, from coordinate 55,529 downwards.
GTCCGGGTGCTGGCGCCCGGGGCGCCGATGACGATGGACTTCCGGGAGGGCCGGCTCAACCTCGCGGTTCGCGACGGGGTCGTGGAACGCTCCTGGGAGGGATGACCGCCGGAGCCGTCCGGTGGGCCCGGCGGGCGGCCACCCGCTGTTCGGCGGCGGTCACCAGGGGTTCGAGCAGCGGCAGCGCGAGCAGCACCAGCAGCCCGGCGGTCCAGCCGGCCAGCACGTCGGACACCCAGTGGGTGCCCAGGTAGACGGTGGTCAGGCCGACCGAGCAGGCGGTGGTGGCGGCGAGCACCGCGCCGGTTCGCCCCCAGCGGACGGCCAGGTAGGAGAGGACGCCCCAGGTGACGACGGCGTTGGCGGTGTGGCCGGAGGGGAATATGGTGCCGCCGGAGAACAGCTCGGGCGAGCCGACGTAGTGGGCGTAGTGCGGGCCCAGCCGGCCGGTGACGATCTTCACCGCACCCACCGTGACGTTGAGCAGCAGCAGCGCGGCGCCCATCACCAGCAGCGGGCGCAGCCGCCGGAGCCGGTGGGCGCGCCAGCCGAGCCAGGCGAAGGCCGCGATCGCGGAGGGACCGCGCTGCCCGGCCACCACCCAGTTGTCGAGCAGTGGTTGCAGGCCGGGCCACCGTTCGGAGGGGCGGAGCAGGCGGAGCGACCAGTCGAGGTCGACCAGGGCAGTGTCCAGCAGCACGCCGGCCACCACCAGCAGGTAGCCGAGGCAGGTCAGCGCGAGCAGGCCGGCGTGGCGCCGGCTCAGCGGCGGCCAGCCGGCGTCCCGGCCGGGCTGGGCGGGGGTGCGGCGCGCGCGCTCACGGCGGCTGGTCTGGTTCTCCGGCAATTCACTCGGCGCTTGCACGCCGGTGACCATACCTACGGGGTCCGGGCCGCCCGCCGGGGAATTCGGAATTCTCCGGAAAGCATCGATGCGGCCGGAATCCGGTCATACGGAGATGCTTTTCCGATATTCTTCGATCGCTCGTGTGTCCGGTATTCGGGCAGGCATTCCCAAGGGCAGGCAAAGCGAACGGAGCGGGAGACCGGCCTGGCCGGCTCCCACTCCGTGGTCACCCTGTGTAGGTCCGGTGCCTCAGTCGAGGGGGCCGCCGGCCACGTAGATGACCTGGCCGGAGACGAATCCGGCGCCCTCGCCGGCCAGGAACGCGATGGTGTTCGCGACGTCCTCGGGCACGCCGACCCGCTGGACCGGAATCTGCGTGGCGGCCGCGCGCTTGAAGTCCTCGAAGTCCATGCCGACCCGGGCGGCGGTGGCGGCGGTCATGTCGGTGGCGATGAAGCCGGGGGCGACGGCGTTGGCGGTGATGCCGAACTTGCCGAGCTCGATCGCCAGGGTCTTGGTGAAGCCCTGGAGTCCGGCCTTGGCGGCGGAGTAGTTGGCCTGGCCGCGGTTGCCCTGGGCGGAGGAGGAGGACAGGTTGACGATCCGGCCGAAGCCGGCGTCCACCATGTGCTTCTGGACCGCGCGGGTCATCAGGAAGGCGCCGCGGAGGTGGACGTTCATGACCGTGTCCCAGTCGGACTCGGACATCTTGAAGATCAGGTTGTCGCGCAGAACGCCCGCGTTGTTGACGAGAACGACCGGGGCGCCGAGCTCGGCGACGATCCGGTCGACCGCGGCCTGCACCTGCTCGGCGTCCGAGACGTCCGCGCCGACGGCGATCGCCCGGCCGCCGGCCGCGGTGATCCGGTCGACGGTGTCCTTGCCGGCGGTCTCCTCCAGGTCGAGGACGGCGACGGCGTAGCCGTCGGCCGCCAGGCGCTCGGCGGTGGCGGCGCCCAGTCCGCGTGCGGCGCCGGTGACGACGGCGACCCGGGGGGCGGTGGTCTGCTCGGTCATGCTCGCTCTCGTCTCTCTCGGATCTGCGGGATCGTCGATCCCGCTCGGGTCTCGCCGGATCCGGTGCGGAGCGTCGCGGGGTCCGCGCGGGCGTCGCGCGGAGCGGCGGCTCGGGGCGGACCGTCGAGTGGCCACACCCTACCGGCGGGTAGGGTGCGCGGCCAGGGCGAAGCCGCAGGTGACCGAGGGTAAGGACCGGCCGGTCGGCTTTCTCCTGCGTTCGGGTTACTGTCGAGTCGGCACGGCGCGTAAATATGCCAATGTTGCCGAACCTGCGTCTACTATCCGCCCCCGCCTGCCAGCGAGGGCCTGCCGTTTGTATAGTGTCCGCCAGCAGCCACCGGCTGCACGGCTGGAGCGCCCTCCCTCACAGCGGGACGCCCACTCGCCGTTACTGCCCCACCCGGGTGTCCCACACACACCGGGTGTGACATCGGGACGGATACATGGTGCTGGGGGAGATCCCGACGACCCGTGTGTCCGGGCGACTGCAGCAGTCGCCCGGGCACCTGATCCGCGTTGCACAGCAGGTACACACCCGTCTGTGGTCCGAACACGTCGGAGCCGACCTCACGGCTCCGCAGTTCGCCGTACTGCTGGTCCTGGCCCTCGAACCGGGTGCCGACCAGCGGACGGTCGGCGAGCGCGCCTCGCTGGACAAGGCCACGATGGCCGAGATGGTCGCCCGGCTGGTCCGGCGCGGCCTGGTGCTGCGACGCCGCGACCCGGCCGACGGCCGGCGCAAACTGCTCGCGCTCTCGCAGAGCGGTGCCCAGGCGGTCCGCGAGGCCACTGGCGGGGTGGTCCGCGTGCAGCGCACGCTGTTCGAGCCGCTCTCTCCGGAGGAGCAGCTGGAGATCGTGCGGGTGATGGCCAAGATAGCCAGGCTGGAGCCGGCCCAGGTCGCCGTCCTCAGTGACGCGCGACCGATGCTGGACGCCCAGCGGGCGATCGGCTACCTGATCCGGGTGAGCCAGCAGGTGCACACCAAGCTCTGGTCGGAGCACGTCGGTTCGGAGCTGACGGCGCCGCAGTACGCGGTGCTGGACGCGCTCGAAATGGAGCCGGGTGCCGACCAGCGCACGGTCGGCGAGCTGGCCTCGCTGGACAAGGCCACGATGGCCGAGATGGTCAGCCGGCTGGTCCGGCGCGGCCTGGTGCAGCGCCGGCGCGACCCCTCGGACGGGCGTCGCAACCTGCTGTCGCTCTCGCCGGCGGGCCAGGACCTGCTGCACCGCTCGGCCGCGGGCGTCGCCCAGGTCCAGCGGCTGCTGCTCGCTCCGCTGGAGGAGCACGAGCACGAGACCGCGCTGGCGCTGCTCGCCAAGGCGGCCCGGTTCTAGCTGGGCAGCACTGGAATCTCCAGCCAAAACGATTCGCCAACGTACTGAAGGCCGCCGACCCGTAAGAGGGCAGGCGGCCTTCGGGGTTGACGAACCGTCGGCGGTCGCGGTGACCGCCGGCCGGTCGCGGCCGGCGGCCGACCGCGACCGGGTGGGGCGTCAGTTCCAGTCGAAGCCCTGCGGGTCCGGGCCGATCCGCCGGCCGGTGGCGATGCCCGCGATCGCGGCGAGGTCGGCCGCGTCCAGCTCGAAGCCGGCGACGTCCAGGTTCTCCTTGATCCGGGACGGGGTGACCGACTTCGGGATCGCGATGACGCCGCTCTGCAGGTGCCAGCGGAGCACCACCTGGGCGACGGTGCGGCCGTGCTTCTCGGCGATCTGCACCAGGGCCGGCTCGGCGAGCAGGTCCTTGCCCTGGCCCAGCGGGCTCCAGGCCTCGGTGGCGATGCCGTGCTCGGCGTGGAAGGCGCGCAGCTCCTCCTGCGGGAAGTAGGGGTGCAGCTCGACCTGGTTCAGCACCGGGACGACCGAGGACTCGTCGAGCAGGCGGGTGAGCTGCTCGGGGCCGAAGTTCGAGACGCCGACCGACTTCGCCCGGCCGTCGGCGGCGAGCTGCTCGAAGGCCTTCCAGACGTTGGCGTAGCTGCCGTGCATCGGGCGCGGCCAGTGGATCAGGTAGAGGTCCACGTACTCCAGGCCGAGCTTCTCCAGCGAGGCATCGAACTCGCGCAGCACCGCGTCGCGGCCCTGCTCGCCCGACCAGTCGCGGGTGCCGGAGTTCCACAGCTTGGTCGTGATGTAGAGGTCCTCGCGGGCCACGCCGCCGGCCAGCGCCTGGGCGATCGCCTGGCCGGTGCCGGCCTCGTTCTCGTAGATCGCGGCGGTGTCGATCGAGCGGTAGCCGGCCTGGATGGCGGCGTGCACGGCGGCGGTGGCCTCCGCGTCCGGGACCTGCCAGACGCCGAAGCCGAGCTGCGGGATCTGGGCACCGTTGTTGAGGGTGACGCTCGGGATGCTGCTCACGGGAAGGGTGCCTCCGGGTTGTCCAAGTACTTCCACCGGCAGAACCGGCTCGGTGTCCGGATTGTTCCCGGTTCCGGAAAGAAATTTCGGACGCGTGGTACCAGCGTGCGCAGCGGGTTGTGGAGGGTCGTCCGGGCGGGGTGTCCGGCGGGGTCCTCCGACGGGGTGGTACGACGGGCGCGGCCGGGGGCGTTCGGGTGCGGACGGGGGCGGGCAGGGGGCGCGCGCGGCGGGAAAACCTGTTGCGCAGGTCACACCGGGGTTGGCAGTCTCGCTGCCATGACCTCCTGATCAGCTCGTCACGGCCGTGACCCCGCCGGCCTGTTCCCCGTCGCCCCGCGCCACCCGCGCGGCCGCCTTCGCACGCCACCCGCGTCGCCGCACTCCCGCGTCAACCGCCCGTACCATCCGCAACGGAGCGTCATGCCGCTCAAGACCCTGCCGCTGGCCGACCCCGGCGGTCCCGATCTGTCCTCCCCCCTCGCCTTCCTGCGCTGGCTCCAGCGCAGCCAGCGCCGCGGCCAGGCGCTGGCCACCTGCTGGTCCGTGCTGGAGATGGGCTGCCAGGCGGCCCTCCCGGTCCCGCTCGGCCTGGGCGTCCAGGCCGCCGTCGACGGCGACGCCGCCGGCATCTGGCGGGCCGGCGGCCTCGCCCTGGCCCTCGCCGCCGTCGCCGCGCTCGGCACCGTCCTGCTGCACCGCCAGGCGGTGTGGAACTGGATCCACGCCGCCACCCAGGTCCGCCAGCTGGTGGCCCGCCAGGCCTCCCGGCTCGGCAGCGGGCTCGCCCGGCGGATCGCCACCGGCGAGATCGTCGCGGTCGGCAGCGGCGACGTCGAGAAGATCGGCTGGTACGTCGAGCTGGTCGCCCGGGTGCGCGGCGCGGTGATCGTCTGGCTCGCGGTGAGCAGCGCCGTCCTGGTCACCGAGCCGCTGCTCGGACTCACCGTGCTGCTCGGGGTGCCGGTGCTGGCCGCCGCCGTCTGGCCGCTGCTCGGCCCGTTCGAGCGGCGCTACTCGGAGCAGCGCGCGCTCGGCGGCAAGGCCACCGAGCTGGCCGCCGACACCGTGGCCGGGCTCCGGGTGCTGCGCGGCATCGGCGGCGAGGAGCTGTTCCTCGACCGCTACCGGGCGGCCTCCCAGAAGGTCCGCGCCGCCGCCGTCCGGTCGGCCCGGGTCTGGTCCCTGATGCAGGCCCAGCAGATCCTGCTGCCCGGCCTGTTCGTGGTCGGCGTCAGCTGGTACGGGGCCCACCTGGCGGCCTCCGGCCGGATCGGGGTCGGCACCCTGGTCGCCGTCTACGGCGCCACCGCCTTCCTGGCCGCGCCGCTGCGCATCCTCGGGGAGGCCGCGCACGCCTGGAGCGTCGCCCGGGTCTCGGCCGGCCGGGCCGTCCGGGTGCTCTCGCTCAGCCGGACGACCGCCACCGCCCGGGCCGGGCTCGCCGGCCCCGGCCAGTCCGACCTCTTCGACCCGGCCACCGGGCTGACCGCCCGGGCCGGCGAGCTGACCGCGGTGGTCTGCGGCGATCCGGACTTCGCCGGGGCGCTCGCCGATCGGCTCGGCGGGCACGTCCCGCTGGCCGAGGGCGAGGAGCCGCAGCCCTCGGTCCGGCTCGGCGGCACCGAGCTGGACGCCGTCCCGCTGGAAGAGGCGCGCGCGGCCGTCCTGGTCCACGACAAGGAGCCGGTGCTGCTCTCCGGCACCCTCGCCGCGCTGCTGGACATCCCCTCCTCGGGCCGGGTCGCACCGGCCGAGGCGCTGGCCGCCGCCCGGGCGGAGGACGTCCTGGACGCCCTGGTGGACGGCTCGCCCGACTGCGGCGGGGACGCGATGCGCGCCGGGATCACCGAGCGCGGCCGCTCGCTCTCCGGCGGACAGCGCCAGCGGCTGGCGCTCGCCCGCTCGCTGCTGGCCGACCCGCCGGTGCTCGTCCTGGACGAGCCCACCAGCGCGGTGGACGCCCACACCGAGTCACGGATCGCGGCCGGGCTGCGCAAGAACCGGGAGGGCCGCACCACCGTGGTGTTCGCGACCAGCCCGCTGCTGCTCGACCAGGCGGACCGGGTGGTGCTGGTCCAGGACGGCCGGGCCGTCGCGGCCGGCCGCCACCGCGAACTGATGCACACCGAGCCGGTCTACCGCGCCGTGGTCACCCGCGACGAGGAGCCGGCCCCGGTCGGGGAGGGCGTGTGACCGACCACCCCGCGTACCGGACGACCAACCCGCTGAGGAGCCTGACATGAAGCCCCCCGTCCAACGGGAACAGGGGCCGGCCACCACCCTCCCGGTCGGCTCCCCGACCGCGGTCCGCGCCTACCTCCGGCTGCTCGCCCGGCGCCACCGGGCCGGCTTCTCCTCGGTGGTGCTGCTGCACTCGGTGGCCACCGTCGCCGGACTGGTCGGGCCGTGGGTGCTCGGCACCCTGGTCGAGTCGCTGGCCACCGGCACCGCGGAGTCGACCATCGCGGTCGCGGTGGCCTGGTACCTGCTGGCCCTGGTGGTGCAGTCCGCGTTCACCTGGTGGTCGCGGCTGCGCGGCAGCATCCTCGGCGAGCGGGTGCTGGCCGACCTGCGCGAGGACTTCCTGGTCCGCTCGGTGGCGCTGCCCACCGGCGTCCTGGAGCGGGCCGGCACGGGGGACCTCGTCTCCCGGGGCACCACCGACATCGACCGGCTCGACAAGTCGGTCCGGGAGGCGGTGCCCGAGCTGGCCGTCGCCGTGGTGTCGCTGCTGCTGGTCATGGGCGCCCTGGTACTCACCTCGCCGCTGCTCGCGCTCACCGCCCTGATCGGCCTGCCGCTGCTGCTGGCCTCCTCGCGCTGGTACTTCCGGCGCGCCCCGCAGTCCTACCGCAACGAGTCGGCCGGCTACGCCGCGGTGAACACCGTGCTGGCCGAGACGGTCGACGCCGGCCGGACGGTCGAGGCGCTGCGCCTGGGCGACGACCGGGTCCGGCTGACCGACCGCAAGCTGGGCGAGTGGCTCGCCTGGGAGCGGTACACCCTCTGGCTGCGCTCGGTCTGGTTCCCGACCATCGACGCGGTGTACGCGCTGGCCGTGCTCGGCACCCTGGTGCTCGGCGGCCTGTTCACCCTGCAGGGCTGGATCTCGGTCGGCCAGCTGACCACCGGGGTGCTCTACGCCCAGGCGCTCACCGCGCCGGTCGACCTGATCCTGCGCTGGTACGACGAGCTCCAGATCGGGCAGGCCTCGCTGGCCCGGCTGGTCGGGGTCCGCGAGGTGCCCGAGCAGGAGACCGACGAGGACGCCAGGCCGAGCGGCCGCCGGGTCGAGGCGACGGACGTCCGGTTCGGCTACCGCGAGGGCGCCGACGTGCTGCACGGCATCAGCCTGGACGTCGCCCCGGGCAGCCGGGTGGCCCTGGTCGGGCCGTCCGGCGCCGGCAAGTCCACCCTCGGCCGGCTGCTGGCGGGGATCTACGCCCCCGGCCGGGGCAGCGTCACGCTCGGCGGGGCCGCGCTGGCCCGGATGCCGGCCGAGCGGGTCCGGGCGCAGGTCGCGCTGGTCAACCAGGAGCACCACGTCTTCGTCGGCACCCTGCGGGACAACCTGCGGCTGGCCGCACCGGAGGCGGACGACACCGAGCTGCGCGGCGCACTCGACGCCGTGGACGCCGGCGAGTGGGTGGACGCGCTGCCGGAGGGTCTGGACACCGAGGTCGGCTCGGGCGGCACGGCACTGACCCCGCCGCAGGCGCAGCAACTGGCGCTGGCCCGGCTGGTGCTGGCCGATCCGCACACCCTGGTGCTGGACGAGGCCACTTCGCTGCTGGATCCGCGGGCCGCCCGGCACCTGGAGCGTTCGCTCTCCCGGGTGCTGGAGGGGCGGACGGTGATCGCGATCGCGCACCGGCTGCACACCGCGCACGACGCGGACGTGATCGCCGTGGTCGAGGGCGGCCGGATCAGTGAGTACGGCAGCCACCCCGAGCTGGTGGCGGCGGGCGGTCCGTACGCGGCGCTCTGGCGGTCCTGGCGCGACGAGCGCTGAGCCGGCCGGGCCGGGGGCGGCCTCCTGGGCCGTCCCCGGTCGCCACCCCGGTCGCCACCCCGGTCGCCACCGCGGTTGTCTCCGGCCGGCCGTCGCCGGCCGGGATCCTGGGCTTTCCGCCCCTGGTCCAGCCCTGGCCCGGCCCTGGTCCGGCTGTGGTGGCGGCCGTGGTGGAGGCCCGGTGGGCGGCTGCTGCGACACGGTCGGGGGCCCGCGCGGCGAGTTGCCCCGTGCGGGCTACTCCCTGGCGCGTAACCGGAGAAATCCGCCGATCGGATCGCAGACTGCGCGTGTGACCAAGATTTCAAACGGCTCGTCCGGCGCCAAGCGCAGCGAGATCGCCGGTATCCCCACCCGGTACATCGGGATCGGGGTCATCGTCGTGCTTGCGGTGTGGTTCCTCTTCGCCAACCTCGACAGCGTCCAGATCCAGTTCTGGGTGTTCACCGTCACCACACCGCTCTGGATCGCCCTGCTCGCCACGCTGGTGGCCGGCGGTGCGCTCGGCTGGTTGCTGAAGGGCCGGCGCGCCAAGTGACCGCCCCGGCCGCCGGCCCGCAGGCCCCGGTCTTCGCGCCGCTGATCGAGCTGCGCGGGGTCAACAAGCACTTCGGCGAGCTGCACGTCCTTAGGGACATCCAGCTGACGGTGGGCCGCGGCGAGGTGGTGGTGGTGATCGGACCCTCCGGCTCGGGGAAGTCCACCCTCTGCCGGGCGATCAACCGGCTGGAGCCGATCGAGGCCGGGACCATCGTGATCGACGGCAGCCCCCTGCCCGAGGAGGGCAAGGGGCTGGCCCGGCTGCGCGCCGAGGTCGGGATGGTCTTCCAGTCCTTCAACCTGTTCGCGCACAAGACCGTCCTGCAGAACGTCTCGCTGGCCCAGGTCAAGGTCCGGCGCCGGTCCCGGGCGGAGGCGGACGCGAAGTCCCGGGCGCTGTTGGAGCGGGTCGGGTTGGCCGCGCACGCCGACAAGTACCCGGCCCAGCTCTCGGGCGGGCAGCAGCAGCGGGTCGCGATCGCCCGCGCCCTGGCGATGGACCCGAAGGCGCTGCTCTTCGACGAGCCCACCTCCGCCCTCGACCCCGAGATGATCAACGAGGTGCTGGACGTCATGCGTCAGCTCGCCCACGAGGGCATGACCATGGTGGTGGTCACCCATGAGATGGGGTTCGCGCGGGCGTCGGCGAACCGGGTGGTGTTCATGGCCGACGGGCGGATCGTCGAGGACCGCAGCCCCGAGGCCTTCTTCGGCGCGCCCGAGAGCGAGCGCGCGCGGGACTTCCTGTCCAAGATCCTTAAGCACTGAGGCGGCGCCGTGGAGAGCTGCGCCCTGGAGAGCTGCGCCGCGAAGAGCTGTGCCCCGAAGTGCTGCGCCGCGAAGAGCTGTGCTGCGGAGCGGAGCCGCGCTGCGCGGAAGGGCCGTACGGGACGGAAGCGCCCTGCGGTGGCCGCGACCGCGGTCCTCGCGGTCCTCGCGGCCCTGACCGTGCTGCTGGCCGGCTGTGGCAGGCCCGGCACCCCGCCGCCGAAGGGGCCGCAGCCCAGCGCCCTGCCCAGCTACCGGGTGGAGAGCGGCGACGCCGTCACCGGCTCGCCCACCCTGGACGCCGCACGGAGCCGGGGCCACCTGGTGGTCGGCGTCAAGGAGGACCAGCCGTACCTGGGGCAGAAGAACCCGGCCACCGGGGAGTACTCGGGCTTCGACATCGAGATCGCCAAGATGCTGGCCGCCGACCTCGGCTTCGGCCCGGACCGGATCGAGTTCCGGACGATCGCCTCCGCCAACCGCGAGACCGCCCTGCAGAACGGCCAGGTGGACTACTACGTCGGCACGTACACCATCAACGACAACCGGAAGAAGCTGGTCGGCTTCGCCGGCCCGTACTTCCTGGCCGGGCAGTCGCTGCTGGTGCGCAAGAACGACGACCGCATCCACGGGCCCGAGGACCTGGACGGGAAGAAGGTCTGCTCGGCGGCCGGCTCGACCCCGTACCAGCGGATCCAGAAGCAGTACCCGCAGGCCCGGCTGATCGGCTACGACACCTACTCGGCCTGCGTGGACAACCTGATCACCGGCCAGGTGGACGCCGTCACCACGGACAACACCATCCTGATGGGCTACGCGGCCAAGGTTCCGGAGGAGCTCAAGGTGGTCGGACCGCCGTTCTCCCAGGAGCCCTACGGGATCGGGACGCCCAAGGACGACACCGTGCTGCGCGGCGCGCTGAACGACGCCCTGGCACGCCACGAGGAGAACGGCGACTGGCAGCAGGCCTACGACGCCACCCTCGGCCTCTCCGGCGTGCCCGCCCCCGCCCCGCCGCCGATCGACCGGTACTGAGAGGGCCGCTGTGAAGACGCTGATCGACAACTGGTCGACCTACTGGCACGGGTTCCTCGGCACCCTCGCGCTGTTCGTGGTGAGCGCCGTGCTGGCGCTGGTGCTCGGTGTGCTGATCGCGAGCTTCCGGGTCTCGCCGGTCAGGCCGCTGCGGGTGTTCGGCACCACGTGGGTGACGCTGCTGCGCAACACCCCGTTGACCCTGCTCTTCTTCATCGTGGTGCTGGGCCTGCCGAGGTTCGACATCACCCTGCCCTTCTTCACCTTCGCGGTGCTCGCGCTCGGCTGCTACACCTCGGCGTTCGTCTGCGAGGCGATGCGCTCGGGCGTCAACACCGTGCCGACCGGGCAGGGCGAGGCGGCCCGCAGCCTGGGGATGAGCTTCGGCCAGACGATGGGCCTGGTGGTGCTGCCGCAGGCGTACCGGTCGGTGGTCGCGCCGATCGGCAGCGTGATGATCGCACTGGCGAAGAACACCGCGATCGCGGGCGCCTTCAGCGTGAACGAACTGCTCGGCACCTACCGGACCATCAACGAGCTGGGCTACAGCATCGTCTGGACCTTCGTCTGGATCGCCGTCGGGTACCTGGTGATCACCCTGGCCGTGAGCGCCCTCTTCAACCTGCTGGAACGACGAGTGGCGGTGTCGCGATGACGGTGGAAGCCTCGGCGCTCTACGACCTCCCGGGGCCGAAGGCGATCGCCCGGCACCGCCTGTACGGGGGGATCGCGCTGCTGGCGATCGCCGCCCTGATCGGGTGGATCGTCTACATGCTGTTCCACACCGAGCAGTTCACCCACGCGAAGTGGATGGCGTTCGAGTACGAGGGCGTGCAGGAGCTGCTGCTGCGCGGGCTCGGCAACACGCTCAAGGCCTTCGGCTGGACGGTGCTCCTCGCGCTGCCGTTCGGCGCACTGTTCGCCGCCGGGCGGCTCTCCGACCACCGGTCGGTGCGTCTGCTCTGCACCGTGGTGGTGGAGTTCTTCCGGGCGATGCCGCTGCTGGTGATGATCTTCTTCATCTTCGTGGCGCTCAAGGTGGAGCCGCTCTGGGCGCTGGTGGCCGGCCTGGTGCTCTACAACGGCTCGGTGCTGGCCGAGGTGTTCCGGGCCGGTGTGCTGGCGGTGCCGGCCGGGCAGCGGGAGGCGGCGTTCGCGCTCGGCATGCGCAAGACCCAGGTGATGGCCTACGTGCTGGTGCCGCAGGCGAACCGGGCGATGCTGCCGGCCATCATCAGCCAGCTCGTGGTGGCGCTGAAGGACACCTCGCTCGGCTTCCTGATCACCTACGAGGAGTTCCTGCACGCGGGCAAGCTGATCGCGACCAACCTGGACTACGACCTGCCGTTCATCCCGGTGGTCATGGTGATCGCACCGGTCTACATCGGGATGTGCCTGCTGCTCTCCTGGCTGGCCCGCTGGGTCGAGCGCCGCAGTCGGCGCAGCCCGAGCATGCGCGGTGGAGCGCCGGTGGCGAAGGCGGGGGTGGCGCTGGGCCTGCCGACCGAGGCGCGGTAGCCCCCCGGCCGGGCGGCGTGGTTCCGGCGGGGCGGGTGATTCGGCCGTAAACCATAGGTGCACACGGGGTCAGGTCGGTCTCCTCCAAAGTCTGCTTATGATTGCCGGACTGCAGCGGAGCGGACGGGCGGAGGGGCAGTGGAGCCGGTATTCGATTCGCGGCACATCAGGACGTTCCACGAGGTCGTCCGGGTCGGCTCCTACTCGGCGGCCGCCCGAGAACTCGGCTACACCCAGCCCGCCATCACCCAGCAGATGAAGGCGCTTGAGCGCTCCGTCGGACTCCCGCTCTTCACCCGGGCCGGGCGCGGACTGCGGCTCACCGAGGCCGGCGAGGCGCTGGCCCGGCACGCCGAACAGATCCTCGGCAGCCTCTCGGCCGCCCAGCAGCAGCTCGCCGCGCTGGCCCGGCTGCGTGCCGGGCGGGTCCGGGTCTGCGCGTTCCCGAGCGCCAACGCCACCTTGATCCCCGAGGCGATGGCCCGGCTGCTCGCCGAGCACCCCGGCGTCCGGGTGGAGCTGCTGGAGGCCGAGCCGCCCGACTCCGTCCAGCGGCTGCTGCGCGGCGAGTGCGACATCGCGCTGGCCTTCCGCTACCCCGGCGTGGTCACCGAACTGCCGGACGGCGTGGACGAGATACCCCTGATGGAGGACCTGCTCACGGTCCTGCTGCCGGTCGGCCACCCGCTCGGGCGCCGGCACGCCGTCCGGCTGTCCGACCTCGACGGGGAGCGGTGGATCGCCGGCTGTCCGCGATGTCGGGCCAACCTGCTGCACGTCTGTGCCGAGGAGGGCTTCGCGCCCGACATCGTCTTCTCCACCGACGACAACCTCGCCGTGCAGAGCCTGGTCGCGGCCGGGGTCGGGATCGCCCTGATGCCGGCGCTGGTGCTCTCCTTCATGTGCCACCGCAAGGTCACCGGGCGCGCGGTCGAACCGCACCTGCGCCGCCAGGTGAGCGCGTACGTGCTCCGCGAGCACCGCCGGATCCCGGCGACCGCCCTGGTGCTGGACCACTTGCGATCGGCGGCCGCGGCCCGGGTCGGCTGCTGACGGCCTGCCGCGGACTGCTGGGGCCCGCCGATACCCGCCGACGCCGTTCCGACGCCCGCCGTTACAACTCCCGCCGCCGACGCCGCCGCGATCCATAAGCGGGATTTTGCGGACGCCTAACGAACCATCGTTGGACGTGATAGGTGGGGTGCCGCCAACCTGCTGCCATGACACCCTCAGCCACGGTCGGCAGCGGCCGTCTCACCGAGCGTATGACCGCCCTGGTCGGCGAGGTCCGCGCGGTCGTGGACCGCGGACTGCCGCCCGAGCTCACCGCCTACCTGGTCGGCGAGCGGCTCGCCCCGCACCTGCGCGAGAGCGACCTGCTCACCGACGACCAGCGCGAGGGTGACCCGGACCGCTACCGCCAGCACCTGGTGCACGCCGAGCCCGACGGCGGCTTCTCCGTCGTCGCACTGGTCTGGCTCCCCGGCCAGTACACCCCGATCCACGACCACGTCGCCTGGTGCGTGGCCGGCGTCCACGAGGGCCAGGAGAGCGAGACCCGCTACCGGCTGGTCTCCGACGGCCGCACCGCCCACCTGGTGGAGACCGAGCACGTGGTCGCCCCGGCCGGCAGCGTCGCCGCCTTCGCCCCGCCCGGCGACATCCACGTCGTCCGCAACACGGGCACCACCATCGCCCACTCGATCCACATCTACGGCGCCGACATCTCCCGCCTGGGCACGAGCGTCCGCCGGACCTACCGGCTGCCCGCAGACGGCCGGCGGTGAGCACCCCGTGGCACTGACCGTCCGGGAGCGGCACGTCCGCACCCGCCTGCTCCCCCCGCTCGGCGGGGACGCCCCCGGCCTGCTGCTCGCCGCCCTCGGCGTTGCCGCAGCCCTCGCCGTCCACCAGGCCGTCCCCGCCGTGCCCAAGCTCACCGCGGCCGTGGTGCTCGGCATCGGCGCCGCGCACCTGCCCGGACTGCGCCCGGTCGTCCGCGGCGTCGCCCGCCCCGGCCTCTCCACGGCCGGGAAGCGGCTGATGCGGATCGGCATCGTCCTGCTCGGCCTCAAGCTCTCCCTCGGCGACGTGCTCGGGCTCGGCTGGGCCACCGTGGCCATGGTGCTCACCGTGGTCGCCGCCACCTTCGCGGGCACCTGGTGGCTCGGGCGCCGGCTCGGCCTGCCCGGCGACCAGCCGCTGCTGGTCGCCACCGGCTACTCGATCTGCGGCGCCTCCGCGATCGGCGCGGTCAGCCAGGCCGCCGGCAGCGACGAGGAGGACGCCGCCGCCTCCGTCGCCCTGGTCACCCTCTGCGGGACCCTCGCCATCGCCGTCCTCCCGCTGCTCCAGCACCCGCTCGGGCTCGGCGAGGCCGAGTTCGGCCGCTGGGTCGGGGCCAGCGTGCACGACGTCGGCCAGGTGGTCGCCACCGCGCAGACCGGCGGGGCCGGCGCGCTGCGCGAGGCGGTCCTGGTCAAGCTGATGCGCGTGATGCTGCTGGCACCGCTGGTCGCCGGCGTCGTGGTCACGGTGCGCCGCTCGCGGGCCGGCCGGGGCGAGGGCGACGGCAAGGCCGCCCGCCCGCCGATCGTGCCGCTGTTCGTGGCCGGCTTCCTCGCCATGATCGTGCTGCGCACCACCGGCGTGCTGCCCGACCGGGCGCTCACCCTGGCCGCGGACGCCCAGGAGCTGCTCCTGGCCGCCGCCCTGTTCGGCCTCGGCAGCGCCGTCCACCTGCCCACCCTGCTGCGCACCGGCGGGCGGATCGCCCTGCTCGGCCTGGCCTCCTGGGTGATGATCGCCGGCGTCTCCTACGCGGGAGTACTGATCACGACATGACCGGGCCGGGCCCCGCCTCGGCTATTGTCGGGCGGGTAGTCCGTGCACCCGAGATTGCAAGGGAACCCGCATGTCCACCGCACTGCCCGGACGGGACGGCCACGACGCCGTCGTCACGCTCGACCGGCGCGAGGGCCCCTTCGGCGAGGTGGTCCTGCGGCAGCGGGGGCGGCATTTCGAGATCATCGCCAACGGCTGTTTCCTGATGGACACCGCCGACGGCCGCTCCGAGCGGCTGCTGATCCAGGCCGCACTGGACGAGCTGGACCGGGCCGGCACGGCCCCGACCCGGCCCTCGGTGCTGATCGGCGGACTCGGCGTCGGCTTCTCCCTGGCGTACGCGGCGGCCGAGCCGCGCTGGGGCCGGATCGCGATCGTCGAGCGCGAGACCGCGATCATCGACTGGCACCGGACCGGCCCGCTGGCCTCCTTCTCGGCCGGTGCGCTGGAGGACGTCCGGGTCGAGGTGCTCCACACCGACCTGCTGGAGTACCTCGCGGCGGCGGACGGCGAGCGCTACCACGCGCTCTGCCTCGACATCGACAACGGCCCCGACTGGACGGTCACCGACTCCAACGCCGGTCTCTACGGCGCGGACGGGCTCGCGGTGCTCCGGCACCGGCTGCAGCCCGGCGGGGTGCTGGCGGTCTGGAGCGCACAGCCCTCCCCGGCCTTCGAGGATGCGCTGCGCGCAGCGGGCTTCTCGGACGTGGCCACCCACGAGATCCCGGTCGCCCGCGGAGTGCCGGACGTCGTGCACCTGGCCCGCCGCGCCGGCTGACCTGCTGCACCGCCCGGCCGGGCGCGCCGTTCCGGTCCGTCGCCGTTCCGGTCCGTCGCCGCCCGGCCCGCCGCGCCGGCTGAGCGGGCGGCGGCGGACCGGGCGGGTCCGGGCGGGGTGCTGAGCGGGCGGCCCTGCGCTACTTCAGGCCGTTGTCCACGGCGGCCATCAGCTCACCGCTCGCGGTGTCCCCGTCGAACGACCAGACCATCGCGCCGGCCAGCCCCTGGGACTTGATCCAGGCGGTCTTGCGGGCGATCTCGGTCGGGTCGTCGTAGGTGTAGAGCACCGTGCCGTTGTGGAGGTAGGCGAAGCCGGCCACCGGATCCCGGTAGAGGGTGTAACCGCCGCTCGCGGCAAGGTCCTTGAGCTTGTGGTAGTCCTCGAAGCCGTTCTCGTAGCTGCCCGGCGCCGGTCCGGTGGCGCTCTGGAAGAGGCCGTTGGTGGTGCCGCGCGGCACGCCCGTCCAGCCGCGGCCGTAGAACGGGATGCCCAGGGTGAGCTTGCTCTTCGGGGCGCCGCCGTTGACGTACGCGTTGATGGCGATCTCGGAGCTGAACCGGCGGTCCGGGGTGGACGGGTCGCCGGCCGCGACCTTGAGCGCGGACTGCTGGTTGGTCGTCATCTCCCAGGCGCCGTGGTAGTCGTAGCCCTGGATGGTGGCGAAGTCGAAGGCGCCGAACAGCCCGGGGACGTCGATGCCCGCGGTGATCTTCGCCGGGTCGGCCGGGAGGAAGGCGCTCAGCGTGTAGTGCTTGCCGGTGGTGGCGCCGAGCGTGTCCAGCTGGCGGCGGAACTCCTGGGCCAGCAGCGTGTAGTCGGCCTTGTCGGCGGGCTTGAAGATGTTGCCCAGGTGCCCGTCGGAGTTCGGCCACTCCCAGTCGAGGTCGATGCCGTCGAAGATGCCGGCCGCGCTGCCCGCACCGCCGCGGCCGTCGATGACCGGCAGGTTGCCCTTGATGTACATGTCGATGCAGGAGCTGACCAGTGCCTTGCGGGAGGCGTCGGTGGCGGCGGCGTCGGAGAACCACTTGCTGTACGACCAGCCGCCGATCGAGATCTGGATCCGCAGGTTGGGGTACTTGGCCTTGAGCTGCTTCAGCTGGTTGAAGTTGCCGGCCAGCTTCTGGTCCCAGGTGTCGGTGGTGCCGGCGACCGAGTTGCCGGCGTCCCAGCCCTTGCCGTAGTCCGCCCAGGCGTCACCGGCGCCGTCGCCCGCGTTGGGGTCGGAGTCGTTCCCGGCCGCCTTGTTGGTGATGAAGCACTGCTTGGTGGTCGGGTGGATGTTGGCGAAGGCGTAGTTGAGCGTGGTGAGCCGGCCGGCCGAGCCCGAGGTGTCGAGCTTCTTCACGCTGTAGCCGCGGGCGTAGATGCTCCACTGGGTGAAGTAGCCGATCTTCAGCGCCCCGGGGTCGGTGCCGCCCGGCTTGGTCTTGCCGGTCGCCGGGCCGGATGCGGGCGAGACGTTCCCGGCCGCGTCGCGGGCCTTCACGGTGAAGGTGTAGGACGTGTCGGGCGCCAGGTTGCCGACGGTGGCGGACGGCGTGGTGACGGTCGCGGCGAGCGCGGTGCCGTTGTAGACGTCGTAGGCGGTGACGCCGACGTTGTCGGTGCTGGCCGCCCAGCCCAGCGAGATGCTGGTGGCGTCCGAGCCGGTCACGGTGGGGGTGCCGGGGGTGGTCGGCGGTTGCTTGTCAGGGTCGACCGGCGGCTTCGTGGTGGCGGCGACCGGGCCGGCGGCGGCCGAGCGGTTGCCCGCGGCGTCGAAGGCCTGGACGGTGAACTGGTAGGCGGTGCCGGCGGTCAGGCCCTGGACGGTGACCGCGGTGGTGGCGCCGTCCGTGGTGGCCACCTTGGCGCCGCCCTGGAACACGTCGTAGCCGGTGACCGCGACGTTGTCGGTGCTCGCCGTCCAGGAGAGGTCCACGGTGGTCTGGGTGGTGGTGCCGGCCCGGAGGTTGCCCGGCACGCTGGGCGCGACCACGTCCCCGCCGCCGCCCTCGCACGGCTGGCCGTTCAGCTTGCAGTTGAGCAGCGGCTTGTAGGCGCCCGAGTAGGCGATGTTGAAGCCGAAGTTGTACGTGCCGCCGGGCGGCAGACTGCCGGCCCAGCTCGGGTTCTTCACGGTGACGTGCGAACTCGCCGTGGTGTAGGTCGCGTTCCAGAGCGAGGCGACCGTGTTCCCCGAGGGCAGGTCGAACTCCAGCGTCCAGCCGTTGAGGGCGGTGCTGGAGCCGTTGGTGACGGTGTAGCCGCCCTCGTAGCCGGAGCCCCAGTCGCTGCCCTTGGTGAAGGCCGCGGTGGCGGACCCGGCGGCGGACCCGGGGGCGGCGTGGGCGGTGGCGGCGGGGAGGGTGGCGGCGAGCAGCGGGACGAGCAGGGTCCCGGCTGCCATCAGCGGCAGGCTGATCCGACGTCTGCGCATGGATGTGGCTCCTGTCCTGGGGGCCCGGGCTGGCCCGGACGCCCCGTTACCCGTGGGGAGGTGTCAGGTGCGTGGAGCAGCGTGCTCCGGGCCGTGGGGCGGCGCGGAACCGGGGACCTCGGGCCGTCGGGGTGCCACGGAGGATCCTGAGCCGAGGGTAGGGAGCGGACCGGCAACTGGCAATAGGTCTGTACCAGTTGACGGTTCGAGCCGGGGCGGGGACGGGCGGGTGGTGGAACGACGGTGCCGGGCCCGACGACACGCTCGTCGGGTCCGGCACCGTCGCTCCACCGTGGGTTCGCCCTCGGCCGGACAGGGCCTAGCCGAACGGGCTGTTCTCGGGTGCGGCGGCCGGCGCGGCGGGCGCGGCCGGGGCGAGGGCGTCGGCGGCCATCGGGGCGAAGGGGTTGAAGTCCGGCGGCGGGACCATCACCGGCGTGCCCTTGGGCTTGCGGTCCGGATCGTCCGCGCTGTCCTCGGCCGGCAGGGTGACGGTCGGCGCCGGGACGGCCGGCGGGACCGAGGGCGGCGGCGGGACGGGCGCGGACGACTGCGGGATCGTGGTGCCGAACGGGTCGCTGTGCTGCTCCGGCAGCACCGTGCCGAACGGGTCGGACACGGGTGCGGCGGCCGGCGCGGCGGGCGCGGCCGGGGCGAGGGTGTCGGCGGCCATCGGGGCGAAGGGGTTGAAGTCCGGCGGCGGGACCATCACCGGCGTGCCCTTGGGCCGGTCGTCCTCCGTGCCTGGCACGGTGGTGTCGGTGAGGGTCGGGGCCAGCGGCGCGAACGGGTTGAAGTCCGGCGGCGGGACCATCACGGGCGTGCCCTTGGGGGCCTGCTCGGAGTCGGCCGCCGGACCGTCGTCCGGGACGAGGATCGGCTGGGTGGGGGTCGGCTCGGCGACCGGGGCGAAGGGGTTGAAGTCGGCCGGGGGCACGCGCACCGGCGTGCCGCGCAGGTGCACCGGCAGCGGGGTGGCGTCGGCCGGGACCGGGTCGGCGAACGCCGGCGACGGGACGTCGGTGGTGACCGCGTCCGCGGCCGCCTCCGCTGCCACGGGAACGCCGGCGGGCGGCGTCGCAGGGGCGGCCGGAGCCGTCGCGGCCGGGTTCGGCGCGGTGAGCTTCCCGGCCACGCCGTCCCAGCCGAACTGGATGCTCTTCAGCAGCTCGGCGAAGACCCCGGTGTACAGCTCCCAGTCCTGCGCCCGGCCGGTGGCCAGCTGGACGCAGAGCACCGTCACACCGTCCGGCAGCGGGACGAACGCCTCCGCCACCGAGGTGACCGTCCAGCGGCGCTGACCGTCCGCGGCCAGCGCGGCGGGCACCGGGACGCTGCGGCCCTCGACCAGGACGGCGGCCGGCCCGGCCGGCAGCAGCACCGTCCAGACCTCGGCGTGCCGCCGGACGGTGGCCAGCTCGGTGGCGAGCTCGGTGATCGGCAGCGGGTGCCGGGCGAGCGCGACGGTCAGGGTCGCCTCGCTCGGGCGGCCGTCCACCTCGACCGCGCAGACGCCGGCGTAGACCGTGCCCGAGGCGGTGACGGTGTCGGCCAGCGCGGCGGCGACCACCGCGAAGTCCCGGCGCGGGGCCGGGCCGGTGCCACTGAACAGCTCTTCGGCGACCTCGGCCAGGTGGGCGGTCAGCTCGGCGGCGGCCGCGCCGGTCACCGGGTCGGTGCCCTTGGCGAGGGCCGGGCCGTCCGCGGCCGCCGGGTCGGCGGACACCGTGCGGGCGGAGACGCCGGGCGGGCCGCCCGGGGAGGTCAGCGGGTGGAAGCCGGGCGGCACCACCAGGCGGACCTCGGCGCCGGCGCCGGTGGCCAGCTCGACCGGCTCCCGGGTCTGCTGCCCGGCGGCGAGCTCGGCCAGCGCCGGGGCGAACGGCGGGCGCAGCTTGGCGTCGGCGGCCTCGCCGGTCACCGGCAGCTCGAAGAGGGCGGCCGTGGCGGTGCCCCGGTCGGTCACGGCGCCGCGCACCGCGCCGCCGCCGAAGCGGGCGAGCAGCGCGTCGGCGACCGCTGCGGAGAGCGGGGCGCCGGTGCCGGGACGGGCGGTGCCGGCGGTGACCACGGTGCCGAGCCGGTCGACGGCGTCGTGCACCGGGCCGTTGGGCGCCAGCCGCAGGTTGAACAGGGTCTCGGCGGCGGGGTGCGCGCCGGGCCGCAGCGCGGTCAGCGAGGCGGCCGGGTGGCGCGAGGTGTGCGGCTCGAAGAGGGCGTCCACGAGGGAGCCGAGCGTCGCGGAGACCTGCTCCGCGGCGGCGAAGGCGTTGGCCTCCGTCGTGAACTGGCCGTCCTGGGTCAACTGATGAGCCCCCGCTCTGAGCGTGCCTTCGGTGGTCCGGTGGTTCGGGCACGCGCTCGACCGGCATGCCGTCAGATCCGTGCACATTCCTATCAGAGGGCGCTGTCGGCGCAGAACAGGCGGCCCGTCAGACCGGCACCGTTCGCGCCGGTGTCCGTCGGGCCGGTGTCCGTCAGGCCGGAGCCGGTCCGGCCGCCTGCCCGGCCTCCGCGACGGGTTCCGGCGTGGCGGGCGGGGGCAGCACGGCCAGCGCGGTGACCGCCTCGGCGATGCCCGGAACGGTGAACAGCCCGGCGAGGTCCCGCACCAGCCGCCCGGCCGGGCCCTCGGGGCGCTCGCCGGCGAAGAACCCGGCCAGTTCGACAGCCAGCGCGGGCTCCCGGGCGGCGGTCAGGGTGAGCGAGGCCACGAACTCCTGGACCAGCTGGAGCTGCAACTGCTCCAGCGGCAGTGAGCGCTCGGCCAGCCACTCCAGCGAGGTGATCTCGGCGTTGGCGATCCAGGCCCGCACGGTCAGCCGCAGGCCCGCGCTGGGGGAGGGGACGGCCAGGTGGGACAGGATCTGCTCGTGCGCCGCCTGCCGGACCTCGTCGATCACCGCGGACGTTCCGGCGCTGGCGGCCACCGAGCCGCCCCGCAGCAGCGCGGCGAAGCCGGGGCCGTGGCTCTGCACGAAGTCCAGGTAGCGGCCCATCACCCGGTGGAGGCGTTCGGAGAGCGGGCCCTCGGCCGGCTCCTCGAACCGGGCGGCCAGCTCCCGGCCGGCCCGGCGCAGCGACTCCTCGTACAGCGCCTGTTTGCCCGGGAAGTAGTGGTAGACCAGCGGCCGGGAGGCGCCGGCGGCGGCCGCGATGTCGTCGATCGACACCTCCTCCGGCGGGTGGCAGCTGAACAGCTCCAGGGCGACCGTGATCAGCTGCTCGCGCCGCTCGTCCACGCTGAGCCGGCGCCGCGGCCGGTTACCGCCCTTGTCCGCGCGGGCGGCGGCCTTTCCGGTGGGCTTGCCGGCGGCGGCTCCGGAAGCCTTGCCGGCGGCCGGGCCGCGGTCGGCGCGCGCGGACGGGGGCGTGGCCGACGGCGTACGGGAAACCATGCGCGCCACCCTATCCGTCCGGGCCCCGGCCGGTGGATCTTGGCGGCGGATCTTGGCGGTGGGCCGGCGCCGGGCGGGCGTCACCGCGTGGCCGCCGCCCGACCGGGTGGCCGTGCCGGACCGTGGCGCCGTGACCGGCCGCCCGGGCGAGGTCCGGCCGGCCGGCGTCACCCGGCCCGGCCGGCCTGCCACGCGCGGTAGCGCCGGTAGGCCTCCAGCCCGTCCGGGACGAAGGTGTCACGGGCCAGCCGCTCGTCCAGCTCGGCAGGGGTGAGCCAGGCGTGCCAGGCGACCTCGGACTCCTGCGGCGCGACCGGGCCGTCCCACTCGGCCTCGTGGACGTCGCACCACCAGGAGAGCCGGTCCCGGCTGAAGAGGAACCTGAACAGCGGGCGGGGCTCGACCCCGCTCACCCCCAGCTCCTCCTCGGCCTCCCGGACGGCGGCGCTCGCGTACGTCTCGCCGGCGCCCACCACGCCGCCCACGAACATGTCGTACGCGCCGGGGGCGAACAGCTTGGTGTCGGTGCGCCGGTGGACGAAGAGCCGCCCGGCGGGGTCGCGGACCAGGATGAAGACGCAGCGGTGCGTCAGCCCGTCCCGGTACACCTCCCCGCGCAGCGCGGTCCCGATCACCCGGTCGTGCTCGTCGACGACGTCCAGCAGCTCTTCGGCAGGGTTGGTCATGACCGACAGGTTAGGGTTTCGGAGCCGGTTCGAACGGTTCGAACGGTGCGGAAGACCCGGACGATCCGGATCGTTCCCACGACTCGGGGGCGGGCGCGTGCGGGCGGCGCGGGCACGGGACGACGGTCGGACGAGACAGGACGGCACGCGGTGGTGGAGATCTGGGGCGAGACGGCCGAGGGCTTCGAGCCGGTACGGGAGGCCTTCGCGCGCAACTTCCGCGAGTACGGCGAGCTGGGCGCGGCCTTCGCGCTCTACCTGCGCGGCCGCAAGGTGGTCGACCTGTGGGCCGGCGACGCCCGTCCCGAGGTCGGCGGGCGGCCCGCGCCGGCCGTGCCGTGGACGGCCGACACCGCGCAGGTGCTGCGCTCGGTCACCAAGGGCCTCACCGCGACCACCGCGCTGCTGCTGGCCGAGCGCGGGAAGCTCGACCTGGACGCGCCGGTCGCCTCGTACTGGCCCGAGTTCAAGGCGGCCGGGAAGGACCGGGTGCCGGTGCGCTGGCTGCTCTCGCACCGGGCCGGGGTGCCCGCGCTCGACGTGCCGCTGCGCCTGGAGGACGTGCTCACCTGGGAGCGGGCGGCGGCCGCCGTCGCCGCCCAGGCGCCCGCCTGGGAGCCGGGCACCGCACACGGCTACCACCCGTACACCTTCGGCTGGCTGGTCGGCGAGGTGGTCCGGCGGGTGAGCGGGCGGACGATCGGCCAGTACTTCGCCGAAGAGATCGCCCGCCCGCTCGGCCTGGACCTGTGGATCGGCCTCCCGGCCGGCGCCGCGCCCCGGGTCGGCCGGCTGGTGGACCTGCCCGCGCCGGAGGCCGCCCGGACCGGGCCGAGCGGGCTGCGGCTGCGCCCGAAGCAGGCGGTGCGGGACGCCTACCAGGACCCGACCTCGCTGACCGCCCGCGCCTTCGCCTCGGTCCGCCCCGGCGTGGACCTCAACGACCCGGCGGTACAGGCCGCCGAGATCCCCGGCGCGGGCGGGATCGGCACGGCCCGCTCGGTGGCGCGCTTCTACGCGGCGCTGATCGGCGCGGCGGACCGCCACGGCGGGGCGCCCGGCGAGACGCACCCGCCGCTGCTCGGGCCGGAGCTGCTGGCGCGCGCGGTCGGACCGGTGGTCAGCGGGCCGGACCGGGTACTGATCGTCAACTCGACGTTCGGCCTCGGCTACTTCCGGCACAGCCCGACCGCGCTGATGGCCTCGCCGGCCAGCTTCGGCCACCCGGGCCGGGGCGGCTCGCTCGGCTTCGCCGACCCGGACCTCGGGATCGGCTTCGGTTACGTCACCAACGGCATGCAGCCCGGCGTCACGGGGGACGTCCGCTCCCGCAACCTGATCCGCGCGGTGCGCGGCTGCCTCGGACTCGTCTGACGGACCTCCCGGGGGCGCTCCCACTGTGCCAAGTGCTCCGACGGGAGGCCGTCGGGCCCGGGGAGGTCCGGTGGGGTCGCAGGCCCGTCAGGCCCGTCAGGCCTGGCCGGTCTCGAAGCGGCTGATCTTCCCGCCGTCGACGGTGAAGCGCCACGCGGTGCGCATCTCGCCCCAGGTGTCGTTGCGGTAGTTGGCGACCAGCGCGTGTCCGTTCTGGGACTCGGACTGGACGTCCAGGTGACCGCTGCTGGAGAAGATCTCCCGATCGGTCCAGTCCGCGACGTTCCGGTCCGAGCCGTCGTCGGACATCGTGACGTCGGGGGTGAGTGCGTCGAAGAAGGCGGTCCGGTCGCCGGCGTTGAGCGCGGTGACGAAGGCGCGGACAGCCGGGTTGGTGAGCTTGGCGGTGGCGATGGTCATTCAGGTCTCCCTGGAACGAGAAGGGGTTGGGCCTCTTCCTGTCTAGGGCGTCGCCCGGGCGTGTCCGGGCGTGTCGGCGGCGTGTCGGTGATTTTCGGCTTTCTTGTGCTTAGATCCCGCTACGGGTGATTTGTCCGTTGACGGGAGCCCTGCGGGCCACGGGGAGTGGTGACGGAGTGGGAAGTCGGCCGGCCCGACTTCCCACTCCGCGATCTCGTGCCCGGCGCGGCTCGGCGTTGACCGGCCCGGCGCCGACCGGGTCGGCACGGCGCGGCGGAGCGCCGCCTAGAAGAAGCCCAGGGCGTCGGGGGAGTAGCTGACCAGCAGGTTCTTGGTCTGCTGGTAGTGCTCCAGCACCGCCTTGTGGTTCTCCCGGCCGATCCCGGAGTTCTTGTAGCCGCCGAACGCCGCATGGGCGGGGTAGGCGTGGTAGCAGTTGGTCCAGACCCGGCCGGCCTGGATGGCCCGCCCGGCCCGGTACGCGGTGTTGCCGTCCCGGGTCCACACGCCCGCGCCGAGTCCGTACAGGCTGTCGTTGGCGAGGGCGATGCCGTCCTCGAAGTCCTCGAACCGGGTGACGGAGAGGACCGGGCCGAAGATCTCCTCCTGGAAGATCCGCATCCCGTTGACGCCCTCGAAGACGGTGGGCGTCACGTAGTAGCCGCCGGCGAGCGACCCGCCGAGGTCGGCGCGCTCGCCGCCGGCCAGCACCTTGGCGCCCTCGGCCTGGCCGACCTCGATGTAGGAGAGGATCCGCTTCAGCTGGTCGTCGCTGACCTGGGCACCGATCTGGGTCTCGGTGTCGAGCGGGTTGCCCTGGCGCATCGCCCGCACCCGCTCCAGGCCGTCGGCGAGCACCCGGTCGTAGACCTC
This sequence comes from Kitasatospora sp. NPDC090091, assembly GCF_044747365.1. NCBI lineage: Bacteria > Bacillati > Actinomycetota > Actinomycetes > Kitasatosporales > Streptomycetaceae > Kitasatospora > Kitasatospora sp. NPDC090091. The sequence goes on along the minus strand of NZ_JBIVDY010000007.1, from coordinate 30,622 downwards.
GGCCTGGATCAGCGCCCGGCTGGGGCAGGTGCAGACCTCGCCCTGGTTGAGGGCGAACATCGCGAAGCCTTCGAGCGCCTTGTCGTAGAAGGCGTCCCGCTCGGCCGCGACGTCGGCGAAGAACAGGTTCGGGCTCTTGCCGCCGAGCTCCAGCGAGACCGGGATCAGGTTCCCGCTGGCGTACTGGGAGATCAGCCGGCCGGTGGTGGTCTCGCCGGTGAAGGCGATCTTGCGGATCCGGCTGCTGGAGGCCAGCGGCCGGCCGGCCTCCAGACCGAATCCGTTGACCACGTTGACCACGCCGGGCGGCAGCAGGTCGGCTATCAGCTCGATCAGCAGCAGGATCGAGGCCGGCGTCTGCTCGGCGGGCTTGAGCACCACCGCGTTGCCGGCCGCCAGCGCCGGGGCGAGCTTCCAGACCGCCATCAGGATCGGGAAGTTCCACGGGATGATCTGGCCGACCACACCGAGCGGCTCGTGGAAGTGGTACGCCACGGTGTCCTCGTCCAGCTGCGAGATGCCGCCCTCCTGGGCGCGCAGCGCACCGGCGAAGTAGCGCAGGTGGTCGACGGCGAGCGGGAGGTCGGCGGCCAGCGTCTCGCGCACCGGCTTGCCGTTCTCCCAGCTCTCCGCGACGGCGAGCTCCTCCAGGTGCGCCTCGATCCGGTCGGCGATCCGCAGCAGCACCTGGGCGCGCTCGGCGGGCGAGGTGCGGCCCCAGGCCGGGGCGGCGGCGTGGGCGGCGTCGAGCGCGGCCTCGATGTCCTCGGCGGAGCCGCGGGCGACCTCGGTGAAGACCTCACCGGTGACCGGGCTGGGGTTCTCGAAGTACTCGCCGCGGACCGGGGGCGTCCAGCCGCCGCCGATCCAGTGCTCGTAGCGGGAGCGGTAGCGGACGATGGAGCCGGGCCGCCCGGGGGGCTGGTAGACCGTCATGCTCGGGTGCCTCCTCGCGTTGTCGGGGGGCACCGCCGCGGCCGTGCGGGCCGGGCGGCGCTCCGGACCGCGGACCCGGGGCCCGGGCGGTCCGGCGGAGGGTACGGACGCGCACGTGGGCGGGGCACCGCCGGGGCGCCCGCGCCGTCGAGCACCCTAGCCGGGGACGGCGGGCCCGGCTACGGTCCGTCCCCGGGCGCTGTACGGAGGGTGGTGGTTTCCGGCCGTTTTCGGCCGACCGGGCGGCGTCGGCGGTGCGGACGGCGCGGGCCCGCCCCGGTGGACCCGCCCGCGGCCTTGCCCGCGCCCGAGCCGGGGCCGGAGCCGCACCGGGCCGGTCGCGCGCCGCGCTCAGGCCGTCAGGTACCGGCCGGTGCGGGACTCCCAGGTCAGGTAGCCGGCCAGCCAGGTGACCAGGCCGTCGGCGTAGCGCTGGGCGAGGATCCGCTCCACCCGGGCCAGGCCGAGCTCCCGGTGGACGGCGGGCAGGCGCTCGTGCAGCTCGCCGCAGCGCTCGACCATCAGCTGGGCCTCGGCCATCACCACCGCGCAGGCCTCCTCGGCCGAGCAGTCCCGCTCGCGCTGCACGATCATCACCAGATTGTTGACGTCGCCGCGCGGCGCCTCCAGCGGGAAGGACCGCACGTCGTTGCTGAGCGACGGTATGTCGGCGGAGAGCTGCCGGAGTTGACGGAGCACCGGGTGGTGGAGGACGGCGGCGGGGACCTCGAAGTTGCCGAGCCGCTCCACCATGTCGAAGATCGTCTCCATCGCGGCGGTGCCCCGGCGCAGGGCCAGGTAGCCGTCGCGGTCGGGCGGCCGTTCGGAGATCCGGCCGGCGGCCTCGGCGGGGTGGCTGGCCAGGTACCACTCCCAGTTGTACGCGGCGCGCGCCTGCCAGCGTGCGGGCATGCCCCGCACGCTGCGCTCCCAGAGGTCGGCGAAGGCGGTCTCGACCGCGGAGGACCGGTTCGGCCGGGCGCCGTGCAGCACGGCGATCAGCCGTTCGCAGATCGGGGCCACCTCGGTGGGGCGCCGGCCCAGCGGCCCGTCGAACTGGTCGTCGAAGAGGAAGTAGAAACCCATCAGATCTGCGGCCAGCGCGAGTTCGTCCGGCCCGGCATCGGGGTAACCGAGTGCAGCGAGGGACACCACGTCCCAGTGCGCATAGGAGGGGTGGTCGGGGTCGGAGAGCAGTGGATGCCGCAACAACCACGCGCGGTGCAGTTCGGCGGCGTACCGTCCGTGAGGACTGCGACGGTGCGGGAACGGAATCTGAAGTGAGGTGTCGTCAGACATCGGACTCCCGGTGCGGCTGAGGGTGGGGGGCCTACAGGGTACGAGGGCTGGTCGTGGGGAGTTGAGCTGCGGTACTCGACGCGGGCGGAGCGGTATGGCAAGATCAACTAAGCTCGGGGGCCGTAGAGTATCCGATGCAATGATCGGACGTTAGGGATATAGGGCAATTGCCCTTGGCAAGTCGTCCGAACCCTCAATTCCGGCCCCAGCCTGGGCGAACGCCGCGCAGTGCGCCCCCCGCGGCGCTAACCTCGCTCCCACGAGCACGGAACGGCGAGGCGGAGGCGCGACGGTGACCGAGCAGGAACACGAACTCCGGGTGGGGGCGGGAGCCGGCGGACGGGAGGCCGACACCACGTCGACCCGGGTCAGGCTGCGCGACCGCGACGCCGAACTGCGTTCCGCCGAAGCCGCGGTGGAGAAGCTCTGCCGGGAGTTCGGGGCCGGCGGCACCGAGATCGGCGAGCTGCTCACCTTCTCCGGCCGGCCCGGTATCGGCAAGACCAGCCTGCTGCACGAGGTCCGCCGGATCGCCAAGCTCCGCGACGGCGCCACCGTGCTGTTCGCCCGCGGCGGCGAGCGCCAGTCCAACGAGCCGTACCACGTGCTGCGCCAGCTGCTCCAGCCCGTCCTCGGCAGTCTCGAACCGGCTGAGTTCCGCCAGGTCATGGGCACCTGGGAGGAGGTCGTCGGGCCGGCCATGGGCCTCAAGCAGCCGAAGGCCGGCGCCCGCCGCCTCGACCCGCAGGGCGTCCGCGACGGCCTCGACTACGTCCTCACCCAGCTCGCCCCGCGCCGCGCCCCGCTGGTGATGATCGTCGACGACCTGCACTGGGCCGACCTCGAATCGCTCGCCTGGCTCGCCCAGTTCGCGGTCCGCTCCCGCGAACTGCCCGTCCTGCTGGTCTTCGCCTACCGCGAGGACGCCGCGGACTGGCAGCCCGAGGCGCACGACCACCGGATCGCCGTCTCCGACCTCGCCACCCGCCGGCACGAGCTGAGCCGGCTCACCCTGGTCTCCGTCACCGACATGGTCCGCGCCGAGCTCGGGGACAAGGCCGAGGACTCCTTCTGCTACGAGTTCTGGAACGTCGTCAACGGCAACCCGTTCGAGGCCGTCGCCCTGCTCGACCAGGTCCGGGACCAGGAGCTCGACCCGGTCGAGGAGAACTCCCAGCAACTGCGCGAACTCGCCGTCGACGTCATCGGGATGACCCTCAAGGGCTGGCTGGACCGGCTCGGCGCCGCCACCCTGCGCTTCGCCTGGGCCTGCGCGATGCTCGGCACCGACATTCGTCAGGACCTCGCCGCCCGGATCTCCACCCAGAGCACCGAGGGCGCCCGCGACTCCGTCAAGCAACTGCGCAAGCAGCGCATCCTCACCCAGTCGCCCAGCGGGAACCTGGAGTTCGTCCACCCGCTGATCGGCAGTTCGATCTACAACACCATGCCCGAGTCCACCCGGACCGGCATGCACGGCGTGGCCGCCGCCGAGATCGAGAACGCCGGGCTCGGCCTGCTCGCCGCCTCCCGGCACCTGGTGGAGACCTTCCCCGGCGAGGGCGACGACCGGACCGTCCGCAAACTGCGCCGCGCGGCCCAGGAACACCTGCTGATCGGCGCGCCCGAGGCGGCCCAGCGCTGCCTCCACCGCGCCCTCGCCGAGCCGCCGGACGACGACATCCGCGCCGAGGTGCTCTACGAGCTCGGCTGCTCCGCCCTGCTCACCGACCCGGCCGCCACCGTCAACCAGCTCAAGCTCGCCCTCGACCCGGAGGAGGGCCCGCTGCGCCCCTCGCTCCGGGTGGACGCCACCTTCCGGCTCTCCGAGGTGCTCGCGCACAGCGGCCAGCTCGGCGAGGCCGCCCGGGTCTGCCAGGAGGAGGCCCGGCACACCCTCGACGACACGGCGGGCCGGCTCCGGCTGGAGGCCGCCGCGTTCATGTGGCACGCCTACCGCAAGTCCGAGGAGGACGGGCCCGCCCGCTCCGCGCGGCTGGGCGCGCTCTGCGCGAGCCTCACCGGCCGGGAGGCCGCCGACCGGGCCGTCCTGGCGCTGCGCGCCTGGGACCTCACCCTGCGCGGCGAACCCTCCGCCGAGGTGCTGCGCCACGCGGACCAGGTCCTCGACCAGGGCCGGCTGCCCAAGGGCCTCGGCTGGACGGACTCCACCTGGGGCTTCGAGCTGCCCGCCACGCTCGGCCTCTCCTACACCTACAACGACCGCATCGCCCAGGCCGAGCGGCTCTTCGGGGACGCCATCGTCCAGTTCGAGATCGCCGGCTGGAGCGGCGCCCACCGCGGCTTCGCCTACTTCCTGATGGGCCTCGCCCGGTTCCGCCGCGGCCTGCTCGCGGAGGCCGAGGACTTCCTGCGCCGGGCGCTGCGGCTGTCCGAGCGGATCGGCCCCAAGCTGCCCCTGGCCTGGGACGCCGTCGGCGTCCTGGTGGACACCCTGATCGCCCGCGGCCGGGTCAACGAGGCCTGGGAGGTCGCGAGCGGCTTCGGCTTCAACCCGCCGTACCACGACACCGCGATGGTCCTGCCGGACGCGGCGTCGCTCTACGGCAAGCTGCTGCTCGCCAAGGGCCGCAAGGCCGGCGCCGCCGCCGCGCTCACCGACGCCGGTGCCCAGCTGGAGGCGCGCGGCTGGCACAACACCGTCTGGGCGCCGTGGGCCGGCCACCTCGCCGTCGCGCTGGCCAAGGACGAGCCCGAGCGCGCCCGCTGGTACGCGCAGAAGTCCGTCGCCGACGCCCGCCGCTTCGGGACCGCCTCGGCGATCGGCACCGCGCTGCGGCTGCAGGCCGAGATCGAGGACGGGCAGCAGGCGGTCGAGCTGCTGGAGGCCGCGGTGCGCCACCTCGGGCAGTCGCCCGCCGGCTACGAGCACGCCGTCGCCCTGGTGGATCTCGGTGCCGCGCTGCGCCGGGTCGGCCGCCTGGAGGACGCCCAGGAGTACCTGTACCAGGGCATCGAGCTTGCCCAGCACTGCGCGGCCGACGGCCTGGTCGTCCGGGCCCGCCGGGAGCTGGCCAACTACGGCCTGCGGCCGAACCGGCTCGGTGACACCCGCGAGACGCTCTCCCAGCCCGAGTGGGACGTCGCCCGGCTCGCCGTGCGCGGTCTGCCGGCGCCGCGGATCGCCGACCAGCTGGGCGTCCACCTGAGTCTGGTCAACCGCCGGCTGGCGGCGGTCTACCGCAAGGCGGGCAGCGGGCCCGACGGGCTCGCCTCGGCGCTCGGCCTGCCGCCGGAGCAGCCGGTCGACGGCGCGGGCGGCCGCGCGGACGGGTAGCGGCGGTGCCGGTGAGCGGTAGCGACGAGCAGTGCCGGTGAGCAGTGCCGGTGAGCGGTGACGGCGAACCGGTACGGGGCGGCGGCCGGGAGCACGGGGGCGGCGCGCGGGCGCGGCAAGAGGCCCCGCGCCGCCCCCGGTGACTAGGCTTCCGATCCGTAAGACACTCCCCGGGGGGCCGCCCTTCGGCGGGCCTCCGACGTCCGGGTACCCAGGGGCCGCGGTGCGTCCGCGGCCGGCAGTGAGGAGCAGGCCATGGCGACGCCCCCGGCGAACGGGTCACAGGCGACCAGCGTGCGGCGCGGACCCCTCGAACCCTCGGGCGCCGGCATGGCGATCGAACGCTGGACGCTCCGGGCCGGGCCCTACGAGGCGACCGTGCTGAACCTCGGCGCCACCCTGCACACCCTCACCGCCCCCGACCGGGCGGGCCGGCCGGCCCAGGTGCTGCTCGGTTCCGACCGGCTCGCCGAGATCCTCGGCCCGGCCCGGCACTACGGCGCCGTGGTCGGCCGGTACGCCAACCGGATCGACGGCAGCACGGTGACCATCGACGGCGAGGAGCACCCGCTCGCCCCCACCGGCGGCGGCATGACTCTGCACGGCGGCCCGGACGGCTTCGCCCACCGGATGTGGGAGGCGCATCCGCTGCCCGAGGGCGTCCGGCTCCGGCTGCACAGCCCGGACGGCGACCAGGGCTTCCCCGGCGGGCTCGACGTCACCGTCGACTACACGCTGAGCGCCGCCGGAGAGCTGGTGATCGCCTACCACGCGGTCACCAGCCGGCCGACCGTGCTCAACCTCACCAACCACGCCTACTTCAACCTGGCCGGCGAGGGCAGTGGTGACGTCCTCGGCCACCTGCTGACCGTGGACGCCGACGGGTACACCCCGGCCGACGAGCGGCAGATCCCGTACGGGCGGATCGAGCCGGTGGCCGGCACGCCGTTCGACTTCACCGCCGCCCGCCCGATCGGCAAGTCGGTGCACGACGAGCACCCGCAGCTGGCCGGGCCCGGCGGGTACGACCACAACTGGGTGCTCCGCCCGCGTCCGGCGGAGGGCGGCCCGGCCCGTGCGGCGCTGCTGGAGGACCCGGTGAGCGGCCGCACCCTGGAGGTGCTGACCACTGAGCCGGGGATCCAGGTCTACACGGCCAACAAGTTCCAGGGCGCGGTGACCGGGGCGAGCGGGACGGCGTACGGGCCCTACGCCGGTGTGGCGCTGGAGACCCAGCACTTCCCCGACTCCCCGCACCACCCGGAGTTCCCCGGCACCGAGCTGCGGCCGGGGCAGGAGTTCCGCTCGACCACCGTGCTGCGGCTCGGGGTGGCCTGACCGCCGGTGGCCTGACCGCCGGGGCGCGGACCGCGAGGGGTACGGACCGCGAGGGGTACGGACCGAGAGGGGTACGAACCGCGGGGGTGCGGACCGCGGGGGACGAACCGAACGGGTACGAACCGCGGGCAGGCACAATAGGGGGAGTCGAACGCGAGCCCGGGCCGTCGGCCCGGGCTCCGTGCGTGCCCGGCTGCAAGCGCCTTTCTGCAACGCAGCGTACTAATCGGGCTGTCCATACCCGGGTGAACCGGACATATCGGCGCTGTGGCTTCACCGGTCAACTACCGTGCGGCAACGTCAAGGACACGCGATCGTAACGATCGCCGATTCTTGCAGAAACTTGCTGCAAGGGCTTTCCGCAAGGATTCCCCCGCTGTTAACTTCCTTCCGAGCCCGACGGCAGCAACGGTGCGGTCGGCACGAGGCAGCCATTATGCGCCTGTCTCCCAACATCTCGGGCACCCCCACCCCTCCAAGGAGTTCTCATGCGGCGTGGCATCGCGGCCTCTGCCCTCGTTGTGGCCCTCGCGGTCTCGATGGCTGCCTGTGGCAGCAGCGGCTCCAGCTCGGACGGCAAGGCCGACGGGCCGGTCACCCTCACCTACTGGGACACGTCGAACGCCACCAACGAGGCGCCCAACTACCAGGAGCTCGTCAAGAAGTTCGAGGCGGCCAATCCTGAGATCAAGGTCGACTTCGTCAACGTCCCGTTCGACCAGGCGCAGAACAAGCTCCAGACCGCCATGGGGGCCAAGGGCGCTCCGGACGTGTTCCGCTCCGAGGTCGGCTGGACCGCCGCCTTCGCCAAGGCCGGCTTCCTGGAGCCGCTGGACGGCACCCCGGCCACCGCCGACGCCGGCTCCTTCCAGCCCACCCTGGTCCAGCAGGCCAAGTACGACGGCAAGACCTACGGCGTCCCGCTGGTCACCGACACCCTGGGCCTGCTCTACAACAAGGAGCTCTTCACCAAGGCCGGCGTCGCCGCCGCCCCCAAGACCTGGGACGAGCTGAAGACCGCCGCCGCCGCCGTCAAGGAGAAGACCGGCGTGGACGGCTTCTGGCTGAAGGCCGCCGACGGTTACTACGCGATGCCGTTCCTGTTCGGCGAGGGCACCGACACCGTCGACGCCGCCGGCAAGAAGATCACCGTCGCCTCGCCCGAGGCCGTCAAGGCCATCGAGACCTACAAGTCGATGTTCACCTCGCCGGGCACCGCCAAGGCCGACGTCACCACCGACGCCTACGCGCACATGATGGACGCCTTCAACAGCGGCAAGGTCGCGGCGATCATCCAGGGCCCCTGGGAGATCACCAACATCTACAAGGGCTCCGCGTTCGCCGACAAGACCAACCTCGGCATCGCCCCCGTCCCGGCCGGCGCCTCCGGCAAGGCCGGCGCCCCCACCGGCGGCCACAACATCTCCGTCTACGCCGGCTCCGACAAGGCCCACAAGGCCGCCGCCGAGAAGTTCGCCGCCTTCATGACCTCGGCCGAGAGCCAGGCGTTCATCGCGAAGAAGAACTCCACGCTGCCGACCCGCTTCGACGCCTTCACCCCCGAGGTCAAGGCCGACCCCGGCATCGCCGGCTTCCAGGCGGTCCTCCCCAGCGCCAAGCCCCGCCCCGAACTGCCGGAGTACAGCTCGCTGTTCGCCTCGCTCGGCACCAACCTCGGCAAGGTGGTCCAGGGCACCGGCACCCAGGACGGCCTGAACACCGTCGCCACCGACTACGCCAAGCTCCTCCCGGGCTTCGCTAAGTAACACCCCGCAGCCGTCCGGCCCGCCGCCACCTCCCCGGCGGGCCGGACGGCCGACCCGTAGCAGCAGCAGTCGCCGTAGCGAGGCGGCGGACCTCCCCGAGAAGGTGTCGAACATGTCAGTCGCCGTGCAGGGCGCCACCGGCCAGGGCAGCCGGGAGCGCGATCCGCGTCCGGGCCTGATGGAGCGCCTCAAGCGCTCGTACGCCAAGCACTGGTACGCCTACGCGATGATCGCGCCGGTGGTGCTGGTGCTCGGCGTCCTGGTGCTCTACCCGCTCGCCGAGGGTCTCTGGCTCACCCTCACCGACGCCAACAGCCTCAACGCCGCCCGCAAGATCGGCGTCAACGAGATCCCGGCCAGCTACCACTTCGTCGGCTTCGACAACTACGCCGACATCCTCTGGGGCCCCGGCTCGTACGACCGCTTCTGGTCGCACTTCGTCTGGACCATCAGCTGGACGGCCCTCTGCGTCGCTCTGCACTACGGCATCGGCCTCGGCCTCGCCCTGCTGCTCAACCAGAAGCTGCGCGGCCGCGCCTTCTACCGGATGATGCTCATCCTGCCGTGGGCCGTGCCGACCTTCGTCACCGTCTTCTCCTGGCGGCTCATGCTCGCCGACGGCGGCGCCGTCAACGGCCTGCTCTCCGCCCTGCACCTGCCCGAGCCCGGCTGGCTGGACGACCCGCTGGCGCAGAAGGCCGCCGCCGTGCTGGTCAACACCTGGGTCGGCGTGCCGTTCATGATGATCTCGCTGCTCGGCGGCCTGCAGGCGATCCCGGCCGAGCTCTACGAGGCCGCCGAGATGGACGGCGCCACCGCCTGGCAGCGGTTCCGCCACGTCACCCTGCCCGGGCTGCGCACCGTCTCTTCCACCGTCGTCCTGCTCGGCGTGATCTGGACCTTCAACCAGTTCGCCGTGATCTTCCTGCTGTTCGGCGGCAACGGCGCACCCGACGCCCAGCTGCTGGTCACCTGGGCCTACCGCCTCGGCTTCGGCCAGCAGCCCCGCGACTACGCGCAGTCCGCCGCCTACGGCGTCATCCTGCTCTCCATCCTGATCGTCTTCACCGCCTTCTACCGGCGCTGGCTCGCCCGCAACGAGCAGGCGAACGGCTGATCCCGACCACCCCGGCGACACGAAGGCAGGAATCCCGATGAGCACCACGACCGACCGACCCGCACCCCTGACCACGCGCCCCGCGGCGCCCGCCGCCCGGCCGGCCAAGGCCCGCCGCCGCGGCGAGGCGAGCCCGCTGGCCCGGGCGCTCTCGCACGGCGCGCTGATCCTGGCGAGCCTGATCGCGCTCTTCCCGGTGGCGTGGATCGTCTACGTCTCCTTCGGTCCGGACAAGACCGACTACCTCCACCCGGGAGACATCCTCGACAAGATGACGCTGTCGAACTACAGCACCGTGCTGTTCGACACCGACTTCTTCACCTGGTTCGGCAACGCCTTCCTGGTCTCCGGCATCACCACCGTGTTCGGCGTGATGATCGCCGCCTCCACCGGCTACGCCGTCTCCCGCATGCGCTTCCCCGGTCACCGGCCGCTGATGTGGTCGCTGCTGGTCACCCAGATGTTCCCGATCGCGGTGCTGATCGTGCCGATGTACACGATCCTCTCCGAGCTCGACCTGCTGGACAGCTACCTGGGCCTGGTCCTGGTCTACTCGACCACCACCGTGCCGTACTGCGCCTGGCTGCTGAAGGGCTACTTCGACACCATCCCGGTGGAGATCGACGAGGCCGGCCGGGTCGACGGGCTCACCCCGATCGGCACCTTCTGGCGGCTCGTGCTGCCGCTCGCCCGGCCGGGCCTGGCGGTGGCCGCCTTCTACTCCTTCCTGACCGCCTGGGCCGAGGTCGCCTTCGCCTCCACCTTCATGCTCAGCTCCGACAAGTACACCCTCGCCGTCGGCCTGCAGACCTTCGTCAGTGAGCACGACGCGCAGTGGAACCTGATGGCCGCGACCGCGGTGCTCATCGCGATCCCGTCGTCGCTCCTCTTCTACCTGGTGCAGCGTCACCTGGTGACCGGCCTGACCGCCGGCGCCTCGAAGTCCTGACCGCCACCCGCTCCTCTGATCCCCAAGGGACACCGTCCATGACCCAGAACCTGGCCGACACCTCCCGGCCCGCCGCCGACGCCACCGCTCACGAGGCCGGCGCCGGCGCGTCCAGAGGCTGGTGGCGGGACGCGGTCATCTACCAGGTCTACCCGCGCAGCTTCGCCGACTCCAACGGCGACGGCATGGGCGACCTTCCCGGCATCCGCAGCCGCCTGCCCTACCTGCGCGACCTCGGTGTGGACGCCGTCTGGCTCTCCCCGTTCTACGCCTCCCCGCAGGCCGACGCCGGCTACGACGTCGCCGACTACCGCGCCGTCGACCCGATGTTCGGCACCCTGCTGGACGCCGACGCGCTGATCCGCGACGCGCACGCACTGGGCCTGCGGATCATCGTCGACCTCGTCCCCAACCACTCCTCGGACCAGCACGAGTGGTTCCAGCGCGCCCTGCGCGAGGGTCCTGCGTCCCCGCTGCGCGAGCGCTACCACTTCCGTCCGGGCAAGGGCGAGAACGGCGAACTGCCGCCCAACGACTGGGAGTCGATCTTCGGCGGCCCGGCCTGGACCCGCTCGGAGAACCCGGACGGCACCCCCGGCGACTGGTACCTCCACCTGTTCGCCCCCGAGCAGCCCGACTTCAACTGGGAGAACCCGGCCGTCGCCGACGAGTTCCGCTCGATCCTGCGGTTCTGGCTCGACATGGGCGTCGACGGCTTCCGGATCGACGTCGCGCACGGCCTGGTCAAGGCCCCCGGCCTGCCGGACATCGGCGGCGGCGACCAGCTCAAGCTGCTCGGCAACGACATCATGCCGTTCTTCGACCAGGACGGCGTGCACGAGATCTACCGCAGCTGGCGGAAGATCCTGGACGAGTACCCGGGCCAGCGGATCGGCGTCGCCGAGGCGTGGACCCCGACCGTCCAGCGCACCGCCAACTACGTCCGCCCCGACGAGCTGCACCAGGCCTTCAACTTCCAGTACCTGGGCACCTCCTGGGCGGCGGCCGAGCTGCGCGAGGTGATCGACCTCTCGCTCGACTCGATGCGCCCGGTCGACGCCCCCACCACCTGGGTGCTCTCCAACCACGACGTCACCCGGCACGCCACCCGGTTCGCCAACGAGCCCGGCCTCGGCACCCAGATCCGCACCCCCGGCGACCGCGGGCTCGGCCTGCGCCGCGCCCGTGCCGCCACCCTGCTGATGCTCGCGCTGCCCGGCTCCGCCTACCTCTACCAGGGCGAGGAGCTCGGCCTGCCGGACGTCACCGACCTGCCGGACGAGGTCCGCCAGGACCCGTCGTTCTTCCGCAAGGCCGGTCAGGACGGCTACCGCGACGGCTGCCGCGTGCCGATCCCGTGGTCCGGCACCGAGGCTCCGTACGGCTTCGGCCCGACCGCCGGCGGCCCCAGCTGGCTGCCGCAGCCCGCCGAGTGGGCCGAGCTCAGCGTCGAGGCGCAGACCGGCGACCCGACGTCCACCCTGGAGCTGTACCGCAGCGCGCTGGCCGTCCGCCGCCGGCAGGCCGACCTCGGCGCCGGTACCGAGGTCGAGTGGCTGGACAGCCCGGCCGGCACCCTGGCGTTCCGCCGCGGCTCCTTCGTCTGCACCGTGAACACCACCGCCGAGCCGGTCCGGATACCGGCACCCGGCCGTCTGCTGCTCTCCTCCGCGGACGCCGTGGTGGACGGCGGTGAGACGGTGCTCGCTCCGGACAGCACCGACTGGTGGGCGGTCTGACGTGGTTGCAATAGGCTCTGGGACCGTGACTACGGCGCGACTCTCAGACATCGCGGCACAGGCGGGGGTCAGCGAAGCCACCGTCTCCCGCGTGCTCAACGGCAAGGCGAACGTCTCGGCCGCCACCCGGCAGACCGTGCTGGCGGCGCTCGACGTGCTCGGGTACGAGCGGCCGACCCGGCTGCGCCAGCGCAGCGCGGGCCTGATCGGGCTGATCATCCCCGAGTTGAGCAACCCGATCTTCCCCGCGCTGGCTCAGGTGATCGAGCAGGTGCTGAGCCGGCACGGCTACACGCCGGTGCTCTGCACCCAGACGCCGGGCGGATCCACCGAGGACGAACTGGTGGAGATGCTGGTCGACCGGGGGGTGTCGGGCATCGTCTTCGCCTCGGGCCTGCACGCCGACACCACCGCCGACCACGACCGGTACGCCCGGCTCATCGGCCGGCAGGTGCCGTTCGTGCTGATCAACGGGTTCAGCGAGCGGATCGACGCCCCGTTCATCTCGCCGGACGACCGTTCCGCGATGTGGATGGCCGTCCAGCACCTGGCCGAACTCGGCCACGAGCGGATCGGCCTGGCCATCGGCCCGCGCCGGTACGTGCCGGTGCTGCGCAAGATCGAGGGCTTCACCGCGGCCATGCGCGAGGTGCTCGGGCGGACCGAGGAGGAGGCCCAGGACCTCGTCCACCACACGCTGTTCAGCGTGGAGGGCGGGCACGCCGCGGCCGGCGCGCTGCTGGACAAGGACTGCACGGCGATCGTCTGCGGCAGCGACATGATGGCGCTCGGCGCCATCCGCGCGGTGCGCCAGCGCGGGCTGAGCGTCCCCCAGGACGTCTCGGTGGTCGGTTTCGACGACTCGCCGCTCATAGCGTTCACCGAGCCGCCGCTGACCACCATCCGGCAGCCGGTGGAGGCGATGGCCACCGCGGCCGTCGACGCGCTGCTGGAGGAGGTCGGCGGGAACGCCGCCCAGCGCGGGGAGTTCATGTTCCAGCCGGAGCTCGTGATGCGCGGCTCCACGGGCGCCTGCGCCCGCTGAGACGGCACGCCCGGACGCCGCGTCCGGGCCGGAACGGGCCCGAACGGCCGGGGCCCGGGGAGCGATGTGCTCCCCGGGCCCCGGCCGTTCGCCGTTCAGCCCTCCTGGGCGGCCGGGCGGCCCTGCTCCAGCCGGTGTCCGTCGGCGGCCTCGCCGGTCCGGGTCTCGGTGCGCCGGCCCCGGGCGAGGTAGTCGCGCAGGATCAGCTCGACGGCGTCCTGCGGGTTCTTGGTGCCGGAGAGCATCATCGCGTCGATCGCGAGATTGGCGTCGAGCGTGACGGTGACCTGGGCCATGGGGACTCCTCCTCGGGTGCGCAGAGCAGCAGCATGCCCGGTGCGGCCCGATTTGACCATGACCGGGCGGGCCCGGCGCCGGGCCCACCGCGCCGCCCGCGCCGGGCCCACCGCGCCCGCCTGCGCCGCCCCGGCCGGGGCTCCCCGTCCGGGTGCCCGCGGGCCGGGGTCCGGCCGGCGGCGGGCAGGCCGAAGCCCCCGGGGAGAGCGACCAGACTCTCCCCGGGGGCTGCGGCGTGTGCGGTGGGTCAGACCCGGCCGGCGAAGTCCGGGGCCCAGTTGGCGACGGTCTGGGTCCGCACGCCCGCGCTCGGGTTGGCAGCCTCGACGTACTTGCCGTCACCGATGTAGAGCGCGACGTGGTAGACGCCGGAGTCCTGGCCGTTGTTGGACCAGAACAGCAGGTCGCCCGGCTTGAGGGCGTCCAGCGACACGTGGGTGCTGGCGGCGGCCTGGTCGGCGGCGACGCGCGGGACGGAGACGCCCGCGGCGCGCAGCGCGGCCTGGGTCAGGCCGGAGCAGTCCCAGCCGCCGTTCCCGGTGCCGCCGTAGACGTAGGCCTGGCCGACCTTCGACAGGGCGAAGGAGACCGCGGCGGCCATGCTGCCGGTGGCGGCCTCGGCCGGCGCCTGGGCCTGGGTCTGGGAGGCCTGGGTGGCGGTCTGCGCGGCCGGCTTGGCGGCGGTGCTGCCCGCGGCCGCGCCGGAGGAGCGGTCGAACCAGTCGAAGCCCTTGCCGGACTCGTCCGAGGCCTGGGTCTTGGCGTGGTCGCCGAGGCTCAGGTGCTGGCCCGGGTAGATGTGGTTCGGGCCGTCGGTCAGGGTGTCGCGGTTGAGCTCGTACAGCCGCTCCCAGCCGCCCTGGACGTGGTGCTTGTCGGCGATGGCGGACAGCCAGTCGCCGGCCGCGACGGTGTAGTCGCCGCCATTCTCCTGCCACTTCTGCGACCAGTCGGACCGCTTCTGGCTCCAGGTCTTGGCGGAGTCGGCGGCGGCCGGGGTCTCGGCCTTCGGGGCGGCGGGCTTGGTGGCGGGGGCCTGGGCGGCCGGCTTGGCGGCCGGGGCCGGGGTCTGCGCGGCCGGCTTGGCGGCGGTGGAGGTGTCGACCGCGGCGGGGGTGCCGCCCTTGGTCAGACCGGCCTGGACGGAGCAGACCGGCCAGGCGCCCGGGCCCTGGACCGCGAGCACCTTCTCGGCGATCGCGATCTGCTGGTCCTTGGTGGCCAGGTCGGCGCGGGCGGCGAAGGCGGTGCCGCCGAACTCGGCCCAGGTGCTGTTGGTGAACTGCAGGCCGCCGTAGAAGCCGTTGCCGGTGTTGATGCTCCAGTTGCCGCTGCTCTCGCACTGGGCGACCTTGTCCCAGGTCGCGACCGAGGCGGCGGAGGCGGAGGTGGTGGTCAGGCAGGGGATGGTGAGGCCGATGCCCGCGACTCCGAGCGCGGCGATGGCGCGGCGGGTACGGCCGGACAGACGGGTGCCGTTGGTGGGCAGCATGAAGATGCGGTCCTCTCCCACGCCTGCGAGGTGAGCTGTCGGATTCGGGCTGGAGTTGCCCGGCCGCGCTGTGGACGCGGCTTCACCCCTAGCCCTGGACCGGTACGAGGACCGGCCCGGGGCGACTTACCTGTGGTTCCCCCGCTCCTGCCGTGGTGCGTTTCTGCGCTGCCAGCACACCCGACGGCAGGACTCGGCGTTGCGGACGGGCTGGGTCCGTGTGGCCACGAACGGGGAGCACGTTAAGCAGACTCAAGTTCAAACCGCAAACATGTGTGACACCCGTCACGGTTTGCGAACCACCTGCCTGTGGCGTGTCCACCATGATCAGAAATGACCGATTTCCGGCAACGCCCGTGCGGGCCGCCGCAACTGCCTATGCTTCAGAACGTCGGGACCGACGGAGCCGTCTGGGGGGAGGGCTACGCAGCGATGGCCATGGACGAGGAGCAGGGCGGCGGACAGCCGGCCGACGGAGCCCGCGGAGCGCATCGCAGGGCAAAGCATCGCAGACCGGACATCCCGCCCGAACGACCCCGAACTCCCGTAAGCCGCCGCACAATGCTGCGCTGGCTCGCCGTCGGCACGGCGTTCGCGGCGATCGGCGGCGAGGAGGTCCTGCGGCGCTCACTGACCGGCTCGGCCGGGCCGACCGCCGGGAGCACCACCACCAGCCTGGCCGACACCGGCGGCGACGGGGGCCCGGAGCACGGCGGCCCGGAGCACGGCCCCGGCGCACCGCCCACGTCCGCCGACGGCGCCGAGGGCGACGCCCCCGCGCCCGGCCAGGGCGGCCGCCGCTGGTCCGACCCGGCCGGCTGGGGCGGCCGGCTCCCCGGACCGCAGAGCGCCGTCCGGATCACCGACCGGGTGCTGCTCGACACCGACGCCGCCGTCGGCTCCCTGCTGGTCGAGCCCGGCGGCTCGCTCACCTTCGCCGCCGACCGCGGCGTCACCCTCAGCTCGGCCGGCAACGTCGAGGTCCGCGGCACCCTCGCCCTCGCCCCCGGCGGCAGCGCCGTGCACACCCTGCGCTTCCCCTCCGTCGACGAGAAGCGCTTCCGGGGCGACGGCATGAACGTGGTCGACACCGACGTCGGCCTCTGGGTCACCGGAGCCGGCTACCTGCGGCTGGACGGCGCCGCCAAGACCGCCTGGGTGCGCGCGGCCGGCGAGCTGCGGGCCGGCGCCACCACCGTCAGCCTCGCCGCGCCGCCCGCGGGTTGGCAGCCCGGTGACGAACTGGCCGTCACCCCGACCGGTCCGCCGGACGAGGAGGGCTTCTCCGCCCGCTACGACCTCGCCGTGGTGCGCTCCGTCAGCGGATCCACCGTCACCCTGGAGGCCCCGCTCCGGTACGCCCACCCCCGGGTCGCCGTCGGCGGCGGCGTCACGGTCGGGGCGGAGGTGCTCAACCTGACCCGCAGCGTCCGGGTCGAGGGCTCCGCCAAGGGCCGCGCCCACGTCCACCTCACCAGCTCCCGCCGGGCCGACGTCCGGCACGCCGCGCTGCGCTGGGTCGGCCCGCGGACCGACACCAGCGAGAGCTGGAAGGGCCCGGACGGTACCGTCCCGGTCACCGCGCCGGTGCTCGGCCGGTACGGGCTCCACTTCCACATGCTCGGCGACGCCACCCGCGGCACCGTGGTCGAGGGCGTGGTGGTGCGCGACGCCGGCAACCACGCGTACGTCCCGCACGCCAGCCACGGCATCACCTTCCGCAGCTGCATCAGCCACGACACCTGGGAGGACGCCTACTGGTGGGACGGCCCGCTGGACACCCGCACCCCGCAACAGCCGTCCGACGACATCGTCTACGAGTCCTGCGTCGCCTCCCGCACCGTGCTGGAGCCCAACCCGCGGGCCTACCGGCTGACCGGCTTCAACCTGGGCGCCGGCACCGGCGGCAAGGCGCTGGACTGCGTGGCCGTCGGCGTCCAGGGCGCCAACGGCGCCTCCGGCTTCGAGTGGCCGGAGAACAGCGAAGGGGTCTGGACCTTCCAGCGCTGTCTGGCCCACAACAACCTGCAGGACGGCATCTTCGTCTGGCTGAACGCCCGGCAGCACCACGTGGTCACCGAGTTCGCGGCCTACCACAACGGCGGCTGGGGCATCGAGCACGGCGCCTACCTCAACGACTTCGACTACACCGCTAGCGTCCTCTACGGCAACGCCGGCGGGGGAGTGGCGCTGCACGCGCTCGGCCGGGAGAAGGGCACCGTCTTCGACGGGCTGCTGATCGACGGCGCCGGGCAGAGCGACTTCGCCGTCTCCACCGCCCACCACGAACTGGCCGGCGAGGCCGTCACCTTCAGCCGCAGCCGGTTCACCGGCTACCGCCGGGCCGGCCTGGCCTTCCGGGCCACGCCCGACGGCAAGCCGGACGACGTCCTGGTGCTGGACTGCGAGTTCGGCGGGAACGAGCTCTGGCTGGACCCGGAGGCCGGGCCGCCGAAGAACGTCCTGCTGCGCCGGGCCGGCCGGGCCGAGGTGCTCCAGGTGCGCCGGGCGGAGGACGGCGGCACCGCGCAGCCGCAGTGGAACGCGAGCAGCACCCCGCTCGCCTCGTTCGCCGCGCAGTCCCGGCCGGTGCAGCTGCCGACGCTGCGGTTCAAGGACGCCGCCGCGCCCACCGGACGGGTCGGCGGCGGCTCCTGATCGTTCCGGCCGCGGGCAGGCCCGCCCGCTCCCCGGCCGCCCACGGCACGCGCGAGGCCCGGAACGCCACCGTTCCGGGCCTCGCACGGCGTTCTGCCGTTCCCGCCTACTCGGCGGCGTGCCGCCCGCCACCGGAGCCCGCGGCGGGCTCCTCGGCGGCCTCCTCGGCCTCGACGACGTGGGCCGGCAGCGCGGCCAGGTAGGTGGAGCCGATCAGCTGGCCGACCGTCGGGTACGCGCCCAGCGGGGCGGCCGACGGGCAGCCGCTCTCCTCGGCGGCCGCGGCGAGCAGCTCGGAGTCGGCCTCCGGGCCGATCACCAGTGGGGCCAGCGCCGGGTTCTGCGCGCCCATCTCCTTGAGGTGCGCGACGGCCTCGGCCACCGAGCCGGGGATGTCGAGCGCGGCGGCGACGACCGGCACGGCGAGGCGGGCCGACAGCAGCACACCGGTGATCCCGGCGGCGGCCGCGGCGTCCTCGCCACCGACGGTGGTGAGCACGACGCCGTCCGCGGCGGTCGCGATGGCGAACAGCCGGGCGCGGTCGGCGCGGGCCAGGCCGGCCTCGGAGAGCCGCACGTGGACGGCCTCGGCCAGCAGCGGGTGCGGGCCCAGCACGTCGGTCACCTGGGCGCCGTACTCGGCGGCCAGCGCGTGCAGCTCGGTCAGGAAGCCGTGCGGCCCCGGCGCCAGCGGCACCACGACCGGCGCGGGCAGGCCGGCCTCGGCGGCCGCGGCCAGCAGCTCGGCGACGGTGCGGTCCTCGGTGGAGGCCTCGCCCCCGGCCTCGCCGGCCGGGAGGTAACCGGCGGCGGTCTGTACGCCGGTCTGCTCGCTGCGCACGATGGAGAGGAGTTCCTCGACCACCGGGCGGGACTCCGGGCCGGCGGTCGCGGGCACAGCGAGCACCAGGGCGGGGGCTCCGGTCGGGATCTCGGGGCGCTCGGGGCGGCGGTGGCGCCCCCGCGCACGGGAGCCTGGGGTGCGGACGGGCAGTGGCGCGCCCGGGATGGCTGCGGTGCTCATGGCGGAGATCGTAGGACATCGGGCCGCCCTGCCTGCAGTCGGCTACCGAACCGAGCGGGGCGGCCTGCCGCAAAACCGGACATAGGGTGCAATGTCCTCGCGGAGCGGGGGCGTCGCCCCGGACGCGTCCGGACCCGCCCTCTGTTGCACCGGTGGCGCGTGAGATGTCTCACAGGGCTGCGGCCGTCTGACGCAGGGTCACGGAAGTGCGACTCCGGGCGTCCGAAGATCAACATTCAGCGGGGAGCTGCCTACGGGCGGTTATCGGAAGCTCGCCGATTCAGTCGGCTTTGTCCGCTTACGTACCGTCAGGTGTCGAGGTGGTGAAGAGTTGCGGTTCGATGGCGAAGGGCCCGTGCACCTGCACTGTCCCGTGCTGATGCACGTGCACTGGAGCTATCATCGCGTCAAGTGAGGCGTTGTGCCGGGCCGGTACGGGGCCGGTCCAGTCGTTCGGCTGTGGCCGGGGCGCCGCGCTGGACGACCACTCCGGAGCTCTTCGGGAGATTTCTATGCACGACACGCACGGCACGTACAACGGGATGGCGGCTGCGGACCTCAAGGACGTGGTCTGGCAGAAGAGCCTGCACAGCAACTCTCAGGGCAACTGCGTCGAGTTCGCCGCCCTCCCGGGGGGCGAGGTGGCGATGCGCAACTCGCGCTTCCCGGACGGTCCCGCGCTCATCTACACCCGGGCCGAGATCGCGGCGCTGCTGCTGGGGGCCAAGGACGGGGAGTTCGACCACCTGGCGGTCTGACCGGCCGTCGCCTTCACCATCGGGGGGCCGTCGTGGGTGCTGACACCACGACGGCCTTTGTCTTGCCGGCGGTTCTGCGGGGCCCGGGGGCCTCCCGCGTGCGGTTCGTGCGCCTCGCCCGCCCGTCCGGTCCGCCGTCGCGGTCGTGAGGGGTGCGAGGCCGGCCGGTGCCCGCTGCCCGAGGGTCGCCGGTCGCCGCCGCCGGAGTCGTGGTGCTCGTTCGGGTGCCGTGGTCGCGTTCCGAACGGGGTGCCGCGGTGGTCGCGGTCCGGAGCCGGGGATCTAGGCCGAGCGCCGGTGCCGGCCGCCGAGTCCGGGTGCCGGGCTCTGTGCGGCCTCCGACCCGGCCTCGAAGAGTGCCCAGACCACCTTGCCGCTGCCCAGTGGGTGCCAGCCCCAGGAGTGGCTGAAGGAGTCCACCAGGTGCAGCCCCCGGCCCGACTCGGCGACGAAGTCCGCCTCCCGTGCCACCGGGCCGGCACTGCTGGGGTCGCTCACCGCGCAGACCACCTGCGGCGCGCGGTGCACCAGGCTGATCCGGATCGGAAGTCTTCCCTCCGGGCCCGCCTGGGTGGGAAAGTCGTACTGGTCGAGCGCGCTGCCCGCCGTTCCCGGACGCGCGCCGATCGCGTGCCGGAGGGCGTTGGTCACCAACTCCGAGGCCACCAGCGCGACATCGTCGAACAGCTCGTCCAGCCCCCAGCGCTGAAGAGCGGTTCGGGCGAAGTCGCGCGCGGTTCTGACGGCTTCGTAGCGGGGGGCGAGCGTACAGGTGACCACATGGGGATCGACTGCCAAGGCCGTACCGGTGCCCATGAAGAGCTCCTCCCATAAGGGGGCGGACACGGCTGGACCCGCCGGGGTCATGCCGGTCACCTCCGACTCGCTCGGCCGCGCGGCCGCCCCCTCGACCAGGCGCGCGCGCACACGAACGCCCGGTGGCGCCGGGGCGCTGCCGGGCTGGTGCGCGGAGTCGCGCGTGGGGTCGGACGCGGAGCCCGCGGGATTGCCAGGGATGTGCAGGTGCACGTGCACCATGGTCCTCTGCGCTCACTGCAGATGCAAGAGTCGATTCACGTGCAGTCGTTCAAATGGCATATGCAAGCGCCGAATGCACGTGCATCCTGGTGTGTGAGGTGCAGAACTGATAGGAACATCCGTCAGTATCGGCACCGTGAGCGCTCAACTGATGGCAGACTGTGCGCTGTTTGCCCTAGGTGGAGGTTTCGACGCATGACCACAGTTCAGCCGGGCGGCGGCTCGATGGTCCGCCGGATCCTCCTCGGCTCACAGCTGCGCCGCCTGCGCGAAGCCCGCGGCATCACCCGCGAGGACGCGGGCTACGCGATCCGCGCCTCCGAGTCGAAGATCAGCCGCATGGAGCTCGGCCGCGTCAGCTTCAAGGAGCGCGACGTCGCCGACCTCCTCAGCCTCTACGGGGTGGACGACGGCGGCGAGCGCGAGGCCCTGCTCGGCCTGGTCCGCGAGGCCAACAAGTCCGGCTGGTGGCACAGCTTCAACGACGTCCTGCCGGGCTGGTTCCAGACCTACGTCGGCCTGGAGGAGGCCGCGGCGCTGATCCGCACCTACGAGGTGCAGTTCATCCCCGGCCTGTTGCAGTCCGAGGAGTACGCCCGGGCCGTCTTCGGCCAGAGCCGGCCGGTGATCAGCGAGGAGGAGGTCGAGCGGCGGGTCAGCCTGCGCCTGCGCCGGCAGAAGCTGCTCACCGAGGGCGCCAGCCCCCGCCTCTGGGCCGTCATCGACGAGGCCGCGCTGCGCCGCCCGGTGGGCGGGCCCGAGGTGATGCGCGGTCAGGTGCAGTACCTGATCGACATCGCGGAGCAGGCCAACGTGGTGATCCAGGTGATGCCGTTCCGCTTCGGCGCGCACGCCGGGGAGTCCGGCGCCTTCACCATCCTGCGCTTCCCCGAGCAGGACCTCGCCGACGTGGTCTACCTGGAGCAGCTCACCAGCGCGCTCTACCTCGACAAGCGTGACGACGTGGACGCCTACATCCAGGTCATGGAGCGGCTCTGCGTGGACAGCCTGACCCCCGAGCGCACCATCGACCTGCTGGCGTCGATCCTCAAGGAGCGCTGACGCGCCCGCCCCCGGGCCGTTCTGCCGGGAGTCGTTCTCCGGGAGTCGTTCGTCCGGGACCGGCGGACGCCGCGCGTCAGTCGCGGGCCGTCGGCCGTTCGTGCTCCGGCGGCAGGGGCTGCGGCGGCACGCCCAGCCGCCAGTCCAGGCCGTAGCGGCGGAAGAGGTCCGCCCGGATCGGCGCCAGCGGCAGCTCGGCCCCCGGCAGCAGCACGCCGATGCAGCCGCCCATCAGCGCACTGCGCAGCACCGCGTGCTCGGCCACCGGATCCGGCGCGCCCCACTCCCGCAGCAGGTCCTGGAGGATCGCGCCGAGCCGGCGCTGCTCCGGGTCCTGGACGAACGCCCCGGTGTCCGGGTCCAGAATCAGGGCCAGGTGCGAGCGCATCACCCGCGGGTGCTCCACCGCCAGACCCAGCACGGCGTCGATCGCCCGGGCCAGCCGGGCCTCCGGCGAGGCCCCGGGCGCGAGCTTGCCCAGCGCGCTGGAGAGCGCCTTGTGCATCATCCGGTGGGTCGCCGACTGCATCAGCAGCCGTTTGCCGTCGAAGTAGTAGGAGAGCAGCCCGCGGGCCAGCCCGGCCCGCTCGGCTATGTCGCCCAGCGTCGTGCCGGCGTAGCCGCGCTGGTCGACGAGCTCGACGGTGGCGCGCATGATGCGCCGACGGGAGCGTTGGCGCATTTCCTCATTGACCGATTCCCCGCGAGGTGCCATCGTGTCTGCTCCGTACGTTCGTTGGCTCCCGGCCAATATACTGGCGGGGCGAGCGGCCGCACCGGGTCTTCCGCACCGGGCGGGCGCAGACGGGCCGACCGGTACGGAAGCGCCGACTCCACCAACACGGGGGTTTGGTGGAGTCGGCGCCCGCCCGGGGGCGCGGGGGCCCCGGGCGTCGTTCAGCTCTTCGTCAGCATCCCGTCCTGCTGGTCGGCCAGGTCGACTGACGGATAATCATAGTCCGGCACCGACACTGGAGTTGCCCGCTTCTGTCGCCGGTCGAGTACGGCGCCCGCCGCGGCGACCGCGAAGCCCACCAGGGCGACCGCGGTGACCAGCACCAGTGCGGGGCGGTAGCCGTCCAGCTGGGCCGCCGGGCTCTCGCCGCCGCCGCTGCCCGCGGTGATGACCGCGGTGGCCACGGCGAGCACCACCGCGCTGCCCACCTGGAAGGCCGTGTTGACCAGGCCGGAGGCGAGCCCCTGCTCCTCGTCGGCGACACCGGAGGTGGCGGCGATGTTGACGGACGGGAACGCGAGGGCGAAGCCGATCCCGAGCAGGATCATGCTGGGGAGCACCAGCGCCGGGTAGGAGCTGTGCTCGTCGAGCCCGAGGAAGACGGTGTAGCCGAGCACCAGGGAGAGCACGCCGATCGGCAGCAGCTTCCCGGTGCCGAAGCGGTCGACGATCGCGCCCATCCGGGTCGCCGAGAGGGCGACCAGGGCGCCGGCCGGGAGCAGGCCGAGCGCCATCTCCAGGGCCGACCAGCCGAGCAGTCGCTGCAGGTAGAGCGTGACGATGAACTGGAAGCCGGCGTACGAGCCGAAGATCGTGAACGCGATCAGGTTGGCCCGGGCGACCGAGCCGTTGCGGAAGATGCCGAGCCGGACCAGCGGGTGTGCGGTCCGGGTCTCGACCACCAGGAACGCGGTGGCGAGCACGGCGGCCACGGCCAGCGAGCCGAGGGTGCGCACGCTCAGCCAGCCGGCGCCCTGAGCCTCGGTGACGGTGAAGACCAGCAGCAGCACGGCGGCGGTGCCGGTGATCGCGCCGAGCACGTCGTACCCGCCCTGCGCCCGCTCCTCGGTGGGGCGGGGGAGCAGCCGGACGGCGAAGAGCAGGGCGATCAGGGCGACCGGGACCGGCATCAGGAAGGTCCAGCGCCAGCCGACCGAGGTGAGCAGGCCGCTCAGCACCAGGCCGAGCGAGAAGCCGCTGGCGCCGCAGGTGGTGTAGATCGACAGCGCCCGGTTGCGGGCCGGGCCCTCGGCGAACGTGGTGGTGATGATCGACAGGCCGGCCGGCGCGGTGAAGGCCGCGGCGACGCCCTTGAGGAAGCGGGCGGCGATCAGCAGGCCGCCGTCGTCGACGAGCCCGCCGAGCAGCGAGGCAGCGGCGAAGACGCCCAGGGCCACCAGGAAGACCCGGCGCCGGCCGAGCAGGTCGGCGGCGCGCCCGCCGAGCAGTAGCAGGCCGCCGTAGCCGAGCACGTAGCCGGAGACCACCCACTGCAGCGTGGAGGTGGAGAGGTGGAGCTCGGAACCGATGGACGGGAGGGCGACGCCCACCATGGAGACGTCCAGGGCGTCCAGGAACATCGCGGCGCAGAGCACGATCAGCGTGCCCCAGAGGCGGGGAGTCCAGCTCAGCCCGCCGGTTGATGAATCGTCAGAGGTCGTCGCAGGCGCGGTGGTCATGGGGAGGACACTACATGCACGTGCATTCAATGCAAATGAATTAGATGTGAACGCATAAGCTTCCTGTGCATGTGGTAGCGTGGCGGCGTGACTGAACTCGACTCCGACGCGGACGCGGCGCTGGTCGCGTCCTGGCGTGACCTGCTGGCGCGGCACGCCGCCGCGTCCTGCCTGCTCGACCGCGAGCTGGGCGAGAAGCACGGCCTGGGCATGAGCGAGTTCGAGGTGCTGGAGCGCCTGGTCGAGGAGCGGAACGCGGACAACTCCCACGTCCTGCGGGTGCAGGAGCTCGCCGACACCGTCCACCTGAGCCAGAGCGCGCTCTCCCGGCTGATCGGCCGGCTGGAGAAGGCCGGCCTGGTGACGCGCGCGATGTGCCCCAACGACCGCCGGGGCATCCTGGTCGCACTCACCGAGGAGGGCTGCCGGCGCTACGCCGAGGCCCGCCCGCTCCAGCGCGAGGTGCTCGCGCTCACGCTCGGCGGCCCGCTGGAGGGCGGCTGCGCCTAGGCCGGACAGGGCCCAGGGGGCGAGGGGCGGCGACCGGCTGCGCCGGTCAGATCAGCGCCGAGAGCCCCGGGGCGGCGGCCACCAGCACGACGGCCGCCGGGGCGGCCAGCGCCGCCACGGTGAGCCGCAGCCGGTGCAGCACGGGCAGCCGCGGCCGCCCCGCGAGCAGCCGGTCCACCCGCTTCGGCGACTGCGCCTGACCGGGCGGGCAGGAGCCGAACACCCCGCGCCCCAGATTGAGTTCGGCCAGCGCCAGGGCGGTGGTGTGCCGGCCGTGCCGGCGGGCCGCCCGGTCGTCCGCGGCCAGCTCGACCAGCTCGCCCACCTGGTCCCGGAAGGCGCTGAACACCCCGACCCCGGGGAAGCCCGACGCCAGCGCCTGCGAGCACTGGGACAGCCAGTGGTGGCGGGCCCGGACGTGCCCGCGCTCGTGGCTGAGCACCGCGGCCAGCTCCCGGTCGGTCAGCTGCTGCAGGGCGCCGGTGGTGACCACCAGCCGGGAGTTGTGGCCGGGCAGCGACCAGGCCTCGGGGCGGACGTTCTCCAGCACCACCAGCCGCTCCCTGCGGTGCCGTGCGGTGTCGATGGACTCCGGCAACTCGGGAGCCCGGTCGGCCAGTTGGGCGTGACGGCGGTTGCGCAGGGCCGTCGCGGAGCGGACCTCACGGGTCAGCGCCAGCACGGTCTGCACCCCGCCGGCGGCCAGCACCGCGGCGTACAGCCGCCCCCAGCCCTCGCCGCCCTGCAGCCCGTACGCCGCCTCCACGCCGTGCGGGGCGCCGGCGAAGACCAGGTCACGCAGTCCGGGGAGGGCGGCCGAGGCGGCCAGCAACAGGCTCAGCGCGCAGCACAGCATCACGGCCACCACCAGGCACTGCCAGGCGAGCAGGGCCAGCACGGGTTCGCGCTCGGCCCAGTCGGCCCGGGCCAGCAGCCGGGGCGCCACGGTCGAGAGCAGCAGTCCGAGCAGCAGCAGGCCGAGCAGGGCCGTCATGGCATGGGCTCCCCGAGTACGCACGGAACGCGACAGCGCGCTCCCCGCCAACCTAAGCCGTGGCGGCGCCCCGGGGAACGGCTTTCGGCCACCCAGTGACCAACGCCACGCGGGTCATGGCAGGGGGTCGTCCGGGGCGTCGGGAAGGGGTCCGGAGGCGGCGCGTCGCATCGCCACGTCGCCACGTCGTCGCATCGCCACGTCGTCACATCGTCAGGAGCATGGCGAACATGCCGATGCCCATCGACAGTCGGCAGGCCCGGGGGAGCCCGGCGGTCGCCGCCGTCAGCCGGCCCGCCGTGGTGCCGAGCAGCCGCGTCCCGGCCCAGAGCGAGTAGCCGCCGAAGTAGAGCAACAGGGCCCCGGTCAGCAGCGGCGTCCCCCCGGCCGCGGCGTGGTGGTGGCCGTGCGCGGGTGCGGCCGCCATGGCCAGCGCCGCGTACGTCATGGCCAGCCCGCCGATCGCGTGGTGCAGCCGGTGCGCCCGGCGGTCCGGCGCGAGCGCCGCGGCCAGCAGGAAGGCCGCCGCCGGCACGCCGAAGACCCAGGCCCAGACGACCGCCGGCACGGCGTCCCCGGAGACGGCCATCGCCGCCATCCCGAAGCCCATCAGGGCCTCCGCGGCGTCGGACTCGTGCGAGTGGCGCCGGTGCGTCCCGGGCCCGGCGGTGCCGGGGGCCCGGCGCAGCCGACTGAGGCAGTAGCCGCCGGCGGCCGCGGTGAGGACGGCCAGCAGCGAGTTGACCAGGACTGGCCCGTGCAACGGAGGCCTCCCCGACGGCGCGGACGTGCGTACCGTCCACGATCACCGCTCGGGGCTACGGCTAGTAGGGCGCGCACGGGGGCGCATGGTGGTGGGCGCCGGAGTGGAGACCTCCGCAGGACGCCGGTGACGGGCGACGCCGGCCGGACCGGACCTCCGCCGTCACCTCCTTCCCCGCCGGCTCCGCTCCTCCCCGGTGGCGCCACCGGAACACAGGCGGCATGGTCGGCATACGGGGGCCTGTCCGCGACGCCCCCGAACCGGAGCAGGCGCGCCGGGGACCGGCGGCTCCGCCGCGGCCGCCGGTGCACCCGGGCCACGAGCCCGCGTGGGCTTCGACGGCCATGAGGGCCACGAGCCCATGAGGGCCACGGCGGCCACGAGGGCCACCGGCCCACGAGGCTCGCAAGGGCCGAGGGCCGGGAGGGCCGCCAGGCCCACCGCCGGGCGCAGGGCGGGAGGTTCGCATCGCCACAGTGCCGCTGTCCCCAAGATTCGAACGGCCTCCCCGGCCGGAGCGTCCGGCCATCGGCCCTGGCCGCGGGACATCTTCGCCCAGGCCCCCCCTTGAACAGGAGAACCTTTCGTACTTATGGTGGTCCCGTTGAAAACCCTCCTGTCGAAGTGAGTCCCCGATGCAGAATCTTTCGCCAAGGCTCGCCGTGGCGGCCGACGCCCCGGTCTCCGACCTCGCCGGCCACCCGGCCTGGCTGCGCCTGAAGGAAGCCGTCGAGGCCCTGCGCCCGCTCCAGTCCAAGGACGGCTCGATCGACCTCGCCGCCGTGCAGCGCCACACGGTCGACCCGCTGGTCGCCACGGTCCGCGGCGCCGTCGAGGAGCTCGCCCCCAACTTCCCGCACGACGCCGAGTACCTCGCCGCCGTCGACGCCGACCTCGCGAAGTGGGCCGACACCGGCTACCGGGAGCCCGACTTCCTGGACTCGCTGCTCGCCTTCCAGCCCGCCGACCAGCGCGTCGACGGCCTGGAGCACCTCGTGGTCTTCCCGATGTACACCCAGAACGGGAACCCGGACCGCAACCTGGAAGCCGTCCTGCTGACGGTCGTCTGGCCGGACTGGCTGGCCGAGCTGGAGCGCACCCGCTTCGACAACCCGATGTTCGTGCCGATCACCTTCACCGACTTCACGGCCGGCTACGACACCAACTCCGCCGTTCTCTTCCCCGAGACCGTGGCCGTGCGCAAGGCGCCGGAACGTTTCACCTGGGGCGGCATCTTCTGTGACCGCGAGGCCGCCCGCTTCCGCGCCGTCACCACCAGCGCCGTCCAGCAGCTCGGCCTGGAGATCCCGGCCGACGCCGCGGGCCTGCTGCAGGACCAGCAGCGCGCCCAGGAGACCTTCGTCCTGTGGGACCTCGTGCACGACCGCACCCACAGCCACGGCGACCTGCCGTTCGACCCCTTCATGATCAAGCAGCGCAGCCCGTTCTGGATGTACGGCCTGGAGGAGCTCCGCTGCGACCTCACGACCTTCAAGGAGGCCGTGAAGCTGGAGGCCGAGGGCAACCAGCACGCCCGCGACGTCCAGTACGCGATCCTGTTCGACCGCATGTTCCGCTTCCCGGTCAGCGGCGACCGCGTGCGCAACTACGACGGCCTCGGCGGCCAGCTGCTCTTCGCGTACCTGCACAAGCACGACGCGCTGCGCTGGCGCGACAACCGCCTCAGCATCGACTGGGAGCGCGCGCCGCAGGTCACCAACGCGCTCTGCGGCGAGATCGAGACCCTCTACCGGGACGGCATCGACCGCCCGAAGCCGGCCCACTGGATCGCCGCCTACGAGCTGGTCTCCCGCTACCTCACCCCGCACCCGGCCTCGACCTGGGCGAAGGGCACCGACGCGCTGCCGCTCGACATCACCGACGGCAAGGCGCTCAACAAGGCGCTGTGCGACGCCGTGCTCCCGGACGAGTTCCCGCTGAGCATGTTCTACGAGGCCCTCAACAAGAAGCTCAGTGGCGTCATCGCCTCCACCACCGGCATCACCGGCGCGAGCACCCAGGGAGTCGCCGCATGACCAGCACCGACAACAAGCCGCTGACCGGCAAGGTCATCGCCGTCGCCGGCGCCAGCGGCCCGGCGGGCCAGGCGGTGCTGCGCCGCCTCACCGCCGACGGTGCCACCGTCATCGGCGCCGACATCGACGCCCAGCGCCTGGAGGCCGCGCTGGACGCCACCCGGATCGCCGTCCCCGGCGCTCGGGTCAGCGGCCAGGTCATCGACCTGCTCGACCCGCAGGAGGTCCACGACTGGGCCGACCACCTGGAGGCCGAGCACGGCCACGTCGACGGCCTCTTCCACCTCGTCGGCGGCTGGCGCGGCAGCAAGAAGTTCTTCGACACCCGGATCGACGACTGGGACTTCCTGCACGACACCGTGGTGCGCACCCTCCAGCACACCTCGCTGGCCTTCCAGCCCGCGCTGGTCCGCAGCGAGTCCGGCCGCTACGCGATGATCTCCGCCGCCTCGGCCCACAAGCCGACCGCCGGCGGCGCCGCCTACGCGGCCGCCAAGGCCGCCACCGAGGCGTGGACCCTCGCGATGGCCGACTCCTTCAAGAAGGAGACCACCGCCGAGGATGGCGAGCCCACTGCCGCGGCTGCGATCCTGGTGATCAAGGCGCTGGTCAGTCCCGAGATGCGGGCTGAGAAGCCGGACGCGAAGTTCCCGGGCTTCACCGACACCGCTGACCTCGCCGTGTCCCTGGCGGGCCTCTGGGACCGCCCCGCAGCAGAACTGAACGGACAGCACCTGTGGCTGACAGCCCGATGACCGACCCCACCCCCGGTACCGACGCGGTGCGGCGGCACGACCCCGCCGTCCGCGGCTTCGCCAGCGACAACTACGCCGGCGTGCACCCGGAGGTCCTCGCCGCGATAGCGCTCGCGAACGGCGGCCACCAGGTCGCCTACGGCGAGGACGACTACACCGCCCACCTTCAGGACGTCTTCCGCAGCCACTTCGGCGAGAAGGCCGAGGCGTACCCCGTCTTCAACGGCACCGGCGCCAACGTCGTCGCCCTGCAGGCGCTGCTCCCGCGCTGGGGCGCCGTGATCGCGGCCGAGTCCGCCCACATCAACGTGGACGAGGGCGGCGCACCGGAGAAGATGGGCGGCATCAAGCTGCTCACCGTCCCCACCCCGGACGGCAAGCTCACGCCCGAGCTCATCGACCAGCAGGCCTGGGGCTTCGGCGACGAGCACCGCGCGCAGCCGTGCGCGGTCTCGATCACCCAGAGCACCGAGCTCGGCACCCTCTACACCGTCGAGGAGATCCGGGCCATCGTCGAGCACGCCCACCAGCACGGCATGCTCGTGCACGTGGACGGCTCGCGCCTGGCCAACGCCGCCGCCTCGCTGGGCGTGCCGCTGCGTGCCTTCACCACGGACGTGGGCGTCGACGTGCTGTCGTTCGGTGGCACGAAGAACGGCCTGCTCTTCGGTGAGTGCGTGGTCGTGCTCAACCCCGAGAAGGTCCGGAACATCAAGTTCCTGCGCAAGACCTCGATGCAGCTGGCGTCGAAGATGCGCTTCGTCTCGGTCCAGTTCGAGGCGCTGCTGGCCGGCGACCTCTATCTGCGCAACGCCGGCCACGCCAACGCCATGGCCAGCCGGCTGGAGGCGGCGGTCCGGGACATCGACGGTGTCACCGTCGTCCGCCCGGTCCAGGCGAACGCGGTCTTCGCGATCCTCCCGCGCGAGGTGAGCGAGCGGCTGCAGAAGCGCTACCGCTTCTACTTCTGGAACGAGCACACCGGTGAGGTCCGCTGGATGTGCGCCTTCGACACCACCGAGGCCGACATCGACGCCTTCGCGGCCGCCATCTCCGAGGAGATGGGCCGCGGCTGACGCCGCCTCGACCGCGGATCGTCCCGTCCTGCTGATGCAGGGCGGGACGATTTGCATGTGGCAGGTCGATCCCCGTACAGTTCCGGAGTCGCCGCGAGAGAGCGGGGACAAGCGGAAAGCGAAGTCGGGTGAGTGAAACTCCGGAAAACGGAGCGGAAATCGTCTGATAAGCTGGAAACACGAAAGAACGAAGCGCCCGGAGGGCCGGTGTGAAAGCCGCCTGAAGGAAGTGTCCGTTCCTTGAGAACTCAACAGCG